>NZ_JAKMUT010000018.1:0-2475 GCF_027570065.1 Corynebacterium evansiae
GCATTGGCCTGCCGTTATGCGCCCGAGCCTCCCCCAAAAAATCAGTAACCCCGGTGATATGCATCTAAAACGCAGGGATCGCTCCGGGGCTTTCATAGAAAATCGTAACATTTGTCCCCATGAATTCCAACGAAAATCTGACGATCAATCTTGACAAGTGGTTCTCACCTGCGCGGATGAGCACCTATGCCCACCACCCAGATCCTGAATCCCTCTACCTCTGGAACACGCGCGTCACCAAGGCCTTCCTGGAGGACCTCCAACATGTCGAGGTGCTGCTACGAAACTGCGTAGACGCCGCCGTCGCTCCGCGCTACGGACCCAGGTGGTACACCCACCCGGCCATCCCCTTCGAAAAACCGGCCGAGAGAGCCATTAAAAAAGCAGAACGCCGTGCCTGCACACGAAGAGAGCAAGCCCCACCGCCGGGGCGGGTTATCGCTGAACTCAGCTTCGATTTCTGGGCCTACCTGTTCACCAAAACCTACGCCTCTACTCTCTGGCCGCTGGTTCGTAAAGATTTGGTCGGCACACAGGCACCTGCCACTGGCGGAAGCAAGCCTGATGTCCTTGTTCCCAGCCTTGACGAGTTCAGAAGTGAAGTTGGTGTGGTCTACAACCTGCGTAACCGGTGCGCCCATCATGAGCCGATTATCAAAAAGGACCTGCAGGACGAAAACGATAACCTCGATCGAGCGCAGCAGGCTATAGAGAAGCTGTCTACCTGGATTGATCCCTCTGCGGCGGAGTGGATAGTCGCTAACTCCAGACTTCCCGAAGTGCGGGACGACAGACCGTCGCCCAAGGTATGGGGGTAACTATCGCGGGTGATGAGGCTGTGCTCGTAGGTTAGCGTCGGAAACCTTGCCCGGGTCTGCCAGGACAGACCATGGGCAGAGCACATCACCGCAGCCAAGAACGTGCAGGGGTTGGTATAGGATTCTCGACTCGTTGGCCCCATCTTGTGGGGCTGTAGCGACCGCGAGGGTGGGGTCCCAGCTCGGGGTTAAGAGGGGAAGAAGCCCCGTTGCCGCTACGTTTTGGGTCTGGTTAGTCGTGGCTGGGTTTGGGTGACTTAGTGTCTTTCAGGTGTTTCCTTTCGGCCTCAGCTGCGATGTTCAATGCGGCGTTGTGGTCCCGGTCGAGTGATAGGCCGCATTCTAGACATGTGAATTGACGGTTACTCAGGGAAAGATTCTCGTTTTTCCAACCACACCTCGAGCAGGTTTTGGAGGATGGGTAAAACCGGTCGATGACCTCTAGAGCAGCGCCGGTGCGCTTGGTTTTGTACTCCAGCTGGCGACGAAACTCGCCAGGGATCCCCTCAAGCATTCGGCGGTTGAGGGATGATTTCGCCCTCACGTTTGTTCCCGGTGCGTCTACGGTTCCCCTGGCTGAACGAGTCATGCCTTTAACATTGAGGTCTTCGATGCCGATCAGGGCATAGTTGCGGGCCAGTTCGGCGGTGATCTGATGAACAAACCCATCGCGCTGCAACTTCAGCTCGTGGTCGACGCGTTTGATCGTGGCGATGAGCTTTCGACGGCGGTTGGATCCCTTTTGGCTCCGGGCCAGCTTTTTACGTAGGTTTTTCGATCGTTTGATGTTGCGCTGGAGCAGTGGTGGAAGCTGGATGACTGTGGAGCCATCCGAGAGCGATAGGTAGTTGTGGATGCCGATATCGATGCCCAGGGTGTCTGCTTGTTTTTGCCGTCGGGTTAGCGATGGTTGGCGTTGAGCTGACTTAACCATCACAGCGACGTACCAGTAGCCGCCTTTTTGGGAGATCGTAAAATTGCTGATTTTGGCGTCAGGGTGGTTCTGCAGAGCTTTGACCAACCGTCTGGTGGAGCCATGGACGCGTACGCGCAATATCCGGTCTTTTTTATCCGGCTTGGAGGCATGCGAGAAAAGATTGGCCAGGTATAGATGCTTGTACCCGGTGATCTGGGGCTGCCCTCGGGGTGGAGGGCAGCCTTTTGGCCCCATTCTGCTGTCTGGGTGAATGGTGACTGATTTCCGAGATCGGTGGGTCTTGCGCTGGGGTTTTCCCATAGCCCGGCCTTTTCTTCGACCAGTTTTACTGGCGTAGTAGTTTTTCATGGCCTCGGCTGCGTTTTTGATTCCACTGACGGGGCAGCGACGGTTGACGAGATGGAGAAAGGGGCGGGCGCCCTTGGTATCGGGACTCCAGACAGCATCAAGCCGTTCTTGGTGTTGAGGTGACCATCGTTTCCCGTGGTCTCGTTGCCACAGCAGTTTTGCTGCCTCCCGGTGACGCCGGATTTCGGGAGTTAAAACATCTGTCTCAAATGAAAAACGGTGCGGTTTTTTAGTGCTGGGTTGGTTTCGGCCTCTTTTTTGATCAGCTTGTTCACGCTGCTGGCGTTCACGCCGGCAGCCAGGAGCTGATCTTTTCTTGCCCGGTAGTTTTCGTCGTACTTCTGCCAGGCTTCGGTGAATGCGTTGAACCCC
>NZ_JAKMUT010000019.1:0-1579 GCF_027570065.1 Corynebacterium evansiae
GGGGGGTGTCCCTATGTTTTTGTCAAGTGCCAGACCGATGTTGACGAGCACAGTCTTGGGAGTAGTTTCTTAGGCGTGCCTAGGAGCCGGCCAGCGTGTGCTGGTCGGCTTCGTCTTTGGGGCTTTATGCGGCGACGGGGCGTGGCGGGATTTCGCGGAAGAACTCCTTGTTTTTCAGCATCGCGTAGATGACATTGCATCGGCGTCGTGCCAGGCAGATGACTGCTGCGTTGTGGCGTTTTCCTTCAGCACGTTTGCGTTCGTAATACCACCGTGACGGTTCGTGGCTGCGGATAACCGCGAATGCGGAGTAGAACAAGGCGTTTTTCAGTCGTTTATTGCCTGACCGTGCCGGGAACTCACCTCTGATCGACGAACCGGATCGTCTAGTCACGGGTGCTATTCCAGCATAAGCAGCTAAGTGGCCAGCACTAGCGAAGTCGGAGCCATCACCGATCGCAAGAAGGATCTGCGCTGCGGTCTTGATGCCGACTCCGGGCATACTCATCAAGACCTCACAAAGAGGGAAATCAGCGAGCATCTCTTCAACCTGCTCAGCAATGGTGTTTCGTTGCTCTTTGAGGGTCTTGATGTTTGCAGCCAGTTGAGGAATTACTAACTCGGCGGCATCGCTTCCAGGCACGGTGACTGTTTGAGCTTTCAGCGCTGCAAAAATGTCGTCTACCAGCGGGGTGGGGTCTTTACGTGTGCGCTTGATCATCCAGTTCAACACTCGTTGGTATCCGGCTCTTTTTAGCCCCTGCGGTCCCTTGTAATGGATCAATAATTCCAGGATCGGCGTGCGAGTCAGGGTGCTACCAGCAAAAACTCGTTCCAGGCTGGGATAGATCTGGGTGAGGATACTGCGAAGCCGATTGACAGTGCGAGTGCAATCGCGGGCGATGTCATCATCGAAGCCGGACAGCATCTTTAGGGCGGAGAGTACCTCATCATTGCGGTCGACGGCACGTAGCGTGTGGGGCATTGTGCGGGCGGTGTCGGCGATGATGAATGCGTCGCGTTTGTCTGTTTTTGCACGTCCCGGATAGAGATCTGCAGCTTTGCGCATCGCAAGACCTGGCAGGTATCCGACTTCGCAACCGCAGTCCCGGGCTACAGCAATCGGTAGTGCGCCGATGGTGTTGGGTTGGTCGACGATTACGAGTACGGTGCCAAGCTTTTGAAGCTGGTGAAAAACGCCTGCTAGTTCGGATTCGAGTTGAGGCAACGGTTTGTCGAAGACCTTGTTGCCATCACGGTCTAAGGCGCAGGCGTGGTGTTCAGATTTGCCGACGTCTAACCCAAGGAATATGTCGATGGAATGCTCCGGAGACATGATGAGCTCCTAGAAAACGAGATGGGTATGGCGTTGTTCCAGTCGCTGGTGTCATGACCTTCGTTGCAAGCACCCACGTTACAAAGAGACCTAGTTTAAAACTGGCCGTGTCCCTATCAGCTGTCATCGAAAGTCCTGGCACCCGGCGGCAACACCCCCCGGATTATGGAAACTACAGGGCGAGTAAGCCATACCGGGACCAGCGACTATCCCCATTATCGGGGACACTCACAAGGTAACGGG
>NZ_JAKMUT010000002.1:0-374400 GCF_027570065.1 Corynebacterium evansiae
CGGTTAGCCAGACTGCCTTATCCATCAACGCTCGAAGATCCAGGCGCAGGCCGATGGCGAAGAGCATGAGGGTCACACCGATATCGGCGAAAAGGTCCAGGGAATCAACGTGTTCCACGCCAGCCGCGTGGAGTGCGAAGCCGGCGGCGAGGAAGCCAATGAGGGGTGGGAGCCGCACGGCCCAAGCAAGGAGGCCGCATACGAAGACCACACCGAGGTAAATCAGCAAGAGTTCCATGGATTGTAGTCTGCCTCACAGGGGCTGGTAACTCGCCAATGGAGGCGATTTCTACCCCCCAGTGGGGCAGATAGTATTGAAGGCACACGACCTGCGGCGGTTTTCAGGACAGGAGGTGCGCTGTGAAAACGTTTAGCTATACCGAGTACGAATCCCTGCGAGAAACTGCTTACCTACTGCGCTCTCCCGCGAACGCTCGCCGCCTCCTCAGTTCCATCGAGAATTTGGAGCGGGGGCGTGGCGCCCACCATGACCTCATTGAGGACTAATGATTCTCGTTTGGGATGAGTCTGCCTTGGGGGGATTATTTGTGGTGGCAGACGGCGGATCGCC
This sequence comes from Corynebacterium evansiae, assembly GCF_027570065.1. Taxonomy (NCBI): domain Bacteria; kingdom Bacillati; phylum Actinomycetota; class Actinomycetes; order Mycobacteriales; family Corynebacteriaceae; genus Corynebacterium; species Corynebacterium evansiae. The sequence continues at coordinate 572 of NZ_JAKMUT010000002.1, forward strand.
GCACCCTGAAGAGAATTAACCGGCTCATTAAAGACATTGCCCGCAATGGAAACGAGGGCATCGGCAAGCCTGAAGCCCTGGAGACTGTAAGGTTGGGCCGCTTCGCAGCAGATTCCTGACAAGATTGGATAACGTGGGTGCATGAAAATAGTTGACGAATAGGAGTATGGAGTGGCAGGCGAAAACAGAGAGCTCGACGCCAAGGAGATCAGCGTTGGACGGCTGCTGCACGACGGGGACTACGAGTTCGTTATCCCCGAATACCAGCGACCATATGCCTGGGGCACGGAGGAGTCTCTACAGCTGCTGGCTGACCTGGTTGGGGCGCTGGAACGTGACACTGATGAGCCGTACTTCCTCGGCTCTATTGTTTTGGTTAAAGCCCCGAATGCTGTCCGTGCTGAGGTTATCGACGGCCAGCAACGCCTGACCACTCTTACTCTTCTGCTTGCAATCCTGCGCGACTTGGCTACTGATGCGGGGCTGCGTGAAGCGATTCACAAGCTCATCGAGAAGCCCGCAGTGGAGTGGGACGATATTCCCGCGCGCCCACGCCTGGCACTGCGCCCGCGAGACAATCAGTTTTTCTTGGAGCACGTACAGAAAGAAGGCAGCACCCTCGGGCTTATTGAGTTAAGCGATAACATCCCGGAAACCGATGCGCAGCGAGGTCTGCGAGATAACGCCAAGGCTCTGTACGAGGAATTGCAACAGCTGCCCGCCGAAACTCGTAAGGATCTCTTTCGCCTTATTGCACAGCGCGCCTTCCTCGTGACGGTTTCGACGCCCGATCTCAACAGCGCATATCGAATCTTCTCGGTGATGAATGCCCGTGGCTTGCCGTTGTCCCCGCAGGATATTTTCAAGTCGCAGGTCATCGGTGCCATCCCAGAGGACCAGAAGCAGCATTTTGCGGACAGGTGGGAGCATTTTGAGGAAGAGCTGAGCCGCGATGAATTCGGTGACCTCTTTCTTTACATCCGCGCCATTAAGGCCCGCACTCGTAGTGTTAAGAGCTTGCTCCATGAGTTCCGTGAACAGGTTCTGGAAGAATACATGCCGAACAACGGCAGCGGATTCATTCGAGAGGTTCTGGAGCCCTATGCAAAGGCCGATATCCGGCTGCTCTCCCAGGATTTCCAAGGCCCCGGTCCTTACTGGGACCAGGTCAATAGTTGGCTGAAGCGCTTGGCGCAGCTCGATAACGATGACTGGCGCCCTCCGGCATTGTGGGCGCTTACTGAGCACGGTGAAGATCCAGAATTCTTGGTTGCCTTCTTCGCCAAGCTGGAACGACTGGCCGCCAGCATGCTCGTTCGCCGTGTCTATGCCACTCCTCGTCAGCAGCGCTACATGGAATTGCTGAAGCAGCTTGACGAAGGTTACGGAATTGACGCTCCAGGCTTCCACCTTTCCGACTCTGAACGAGCAGACACGTTGGAGCGTTTGGACGGTGAGATCTACTTGTCGACTCGCGTGCGTAAGTACGTCTTGCTGCGTTTGGACTCTGTTCTGGCAGCTGACCCCGGTGCCTCCTATGATCACAAGATAATCACCGTTGAGCACGTATTACCTCAGAACCCTTCGGCGGGTAGCCAGTGGAAGCAGGACTTCACCGAGGAAGAGGCGGCTCAGTGGACCCATCGTCTTGGAAACCTGTTGCTGTTGAACCGCCGGACAAACTCCCGCGCCCGCAACTATGACTTCAACGTCAAGAAGGAAAAGTACTTCAAGTCGGGAAAGGGGGTAGCGGTCTTCGCTTTGACCACGCAGGTGCTTGGCGAACAGTTTTGGACCCCGGAGGTCGTGGAGCGGCGCCAGCGCGAGCTTGTGGGCGTCCTAGCGAAGGAGTGGCAGCTCTAGGGCTCCAACGCCCGTTCTAGGTCACCCGTAAGCTCGGCCGGTTTAGAACGGGTAGTCCGTGGCGTCGGGCGTCAAGAAAAGAACGCCAACGACCGTGCCCTCTCGGCTGACGGCGATCCGAGACATGAGTTCGCCGGCTTCGTGGTTGAGCGTCGAGACGACAACCGATGTGCCCGTGCTTTTTGTGGAGAGTGCTTCTGACGCCGATGCCGCGTTGCGGTCTCCCTTGATCGGGACGATCGTCTGGTCGGTGATCTCCTGGAGCTCGCCGAAGTCGGTCAGGATTGAAGTCCACACGTCCACGATGACGGACCAGGGGAGGTCCTCACGAACGTGCGGATCGAGCATTTCAACGGCTTCTGCTTCTTCGCCCTGGGAAATGTGGCGAATGAGCTTGTCTGAGATCTCTGGGAGCTTGTCGGTTGATACTGGGGCCATGGTTTCTCCTGTAAAGGGGTTTCGCACCGCACCGAATCGTTTGAAGGCTGCCTGGCGGGAAACATTGAGCGCCTGCCCAATGTCCGCCCATGAATGTCCCGCGTTCCTTGCTTGCGTGACGGCATCCTCCAATTCGTGTTCGGCGAGGCTGACTGCTTGCAGTGTGTGTCGGATATTTGTCAATGGATCCATGCCCGCAAGTCAACCATAGGTTGACGGTGGTGTCAACTAGTGGTTGACGATGGGGTGGGAGGCTGCTCTTAAACCTTGAAGTAGTGAAGTGGGGTAGGTGCAGCACGTTAGAGAGTGGGGGCGGTGGCTAAGGGTGGTCTATAAGGCAAGACAGCAAGGCTTGAAAGATTGAAGTTGTTCGATATTTCGTTCGAGGGTGTCAGCCCGGTGTCTATCGGGGTGATGCACTAGAAGGCGAGACAGCGCGTGCGTGTCTCGAGAACGATTTTGGACAGTGCGTTTACCGTAGGGGCACTGAGACTTTCGGCCCAAGGAGGCATGCCCGGTAGAGTACAGCGGAACTCAATCAGTCCGACGTTTGGAACACAGCGGGGTTGCGTCCCTTAGTGTGGTGTAACGCTGGCTGATGGTGGGGCCCGGAAAGTAGTGGGCGGCCACCGCCAGTTAGCCTTTCGACTCAAGTACCACATCTCACCGAAAGGCACGGAAAGTGTGGGTGATGCTGCGCCGGCTCTATCCGAACGAGCCGATCGCCAGGTGCACGGTCGAACGCCGTATACGCGCCCTGGGGCTGGCCGGGGTGTCCAATGCCCGGTCGACGACCACGACACGGCAGCCCAAGACCGCTTCGTATCCGGGGGACCTCGTCAAGCGGGATTTCACCGCAGACACTCCTGATACTCGCTGGGTTGCCGATATCACCTATGTGCCGACATGGAGTGGTTTCGTCTATGCCGCTTTCGTCATGGATCTGTTTTCCCGAATGATTGTTGGGTGGCGAGTCGATACGACTTTGCGGACCGATTTGGCGCTGGATGCTCTGGAGCACGCGTTATGGGAAAGGAAGCGAAAGAACAGGAACATCGACCAGTTAATTCATCATTCTGACAAGGGAAGCCAGTATGTTTCCATTGCTTATACAGAGCGTCTGCGTGAAGCTGGAATAGAAGCCTTGGTCGGTTCGACTGGAGATTCTTATGATAATGCCGCAGCAGAAGCGCTGAATAAACTATATAAGAAAGAGGTGGTGTGGCGCGAGGGGCCGTGGGCCGGTCGTGATGCTCTGGAATTCGCGACTTTGGAATGGGTGCATTGGTATAACCACATCCGCCCGCATTCGCGCTGCGGAGACCTCGCTCCAGCGCAGTTCGAGGAACACTACTACACTGAAACCAGTCGGCCAGTGGTGGCTGGCGTACCGCTATGAACTCTCCACCAAACTCGGAGCGATCCAGACCGAACACCATCCGTACCGCACGGGCACGAGACGACGCTGGATACTTCTGGGGCATATCCCAATCGTCCCAATAGAAGACCGGAACGAAACCCAGTGCGGTTCAGGTCCCTTCCAACGTGGACCCGTTGTACCAGGCGATCTGCGTGGGACTGATACGAATGGATTGGTTCCATCCAGCTAATCCCACCTGGGTGGCGTTCGTTGCGAGCTTGTCCGCCGTAATCGACCTCGCCCCGATACGCGAGGCACTAAGCACACCAGTGGTGATCTTGCCAGCGTCCAGCGCACCGATCTTCGCCGAGGTGATTGCCGCATCCGCGATCATTCCGGTCTGGATGAACCCGATCGCGATTGTCCCCGTGCTCTTTCGGCGGGAATTGCTGATGATCCTGTTTGTCTGGTTCTAGATAGTGTCTACCCACGCTCACTACGCTAGTCGCTTCACTCTATATGTTTCGAGTTGCCGGAATAGGTGTGGACACGTGGGTATAGAGGCGGCCTTTAGGCGGAGATGCTCCATCCTGCAGCCTGTGACCTGCGTTCCCAGAACCTGCGGTAGTCGCCGCCTGCGGCGTAGAGCTCCTCATGGGTGCCAATCTCGGAAATAGTGCCCTCATCGGAGAGCACCACAATCTGGTCGGCGCCGCGGACGGTGTCGAGTTTGTGTGCAACCACGATGAACGTCGAGTGCTGGCGCAGTGCCTCCATGGAGGCGAGAATATTGGCTTCGTTTTCGGCGTCGAGGGCCGAGGTCGCCTCGTCGAAAAGCACGATGGGGGCGTCTTTGAGGAGAGCTCGCGCGATAGAGACGCGCTGGCGCTCGCCACCGGAGAGCAGCCCGCCGGACTCGCCGACGTCGGCATCCCAGCCGAGCCGATCCGCAATTTCTGTCACGCCGGCGAGGTCCGCGACGCGCAGCACCTCCTCGCGCGTCGCCGTGGGCTTGCCGACGACAACGTTGTTGTACAGCGTGTCGTCGAAGAGATAGACGTCTTGGAACACCATGGACAGGCGGGACATGAGTTCTTCGGTGCCCATCTCGCGGATATCGACACCATCGACCCGAATTGTGCCGGAATCGACGTCGAAGAACCGTGAAATGAGCCGCGAAATGGTCGTCTTACCGGAGCCGGAAGGGCCCACAATCGCCGTGACCGTGTGTGGGGCGACGCTGAAGGAAACGTCGGAAAGCACTGGGGTATGGTCGCCGGAGTCGGTGTGGTAGCCGAAGGATACGTGATCCAACTCGACGGATCCGGAATTGTCGCCAGTTTGTGGGTTAGCAGGCTCCGGCAGCGATGCCGCGGTGGTGATTGTCGAGATTTCGTCGAGCGTCAGGCGGCCGCCATCCAGGCCGACGAAAGCTTCGCCCAAATTGTCGAGTATTTTCGAAAAACGTAAGGCGATGCCAACAATCGCCAAAGCCACCAGCGGATGCAGACTCTGATCCGCGGCAAGCCATGCTGTCAGCACGATGATGGCGACGACGAAGATCTGGGTGCTCAGGCCAGTGAGGACCAGCGCACCTGTCGCTACCCACAGTTCCCTGCGCCGTGCCCGGAAGTCGGCGTCGAGGGCGTCGGCAAGCGGTTCAAATTCCTTGTTGCGGCCAGCCGCGCGGAGCGTGGACTGGTTGCGGGCGTATTCGAGGATACGAGAGGACAGTTCTTTGCTCGCCGGCAGTGCCCGGTTGGCAGCCGATTTTTTGAGCGCATTAGCACCGGTCATCACGGCGATGACGATGGGTCCGAGGACGATGAAGATGAGCCCTAACCAGGGGTTCCAGAAGAATGCACCGATGGTGAGAGTCACTAGAACAGCTAATTCGCGAACGAGGATGCCCAATTGATGGGCGAATAGCTCGGTCGCCTGCATGAACTTGTCGGATACCAGGCTGGAGAGCCCTCCGGTACGCGAAGGGCGGAACCAGCCAAGGGGGAGCGTGGCCAGCTTATCGCCCACAATCTGGTGAGCGCTGCGCAGGAAGTCCAGAGCAACCGAGTAGCCCAGCAGGGTTGTCACGTAGCGGAGCCCAAAGCCAACAAGGGTAAGGACAAGCAGTATGATTAGCGGAACCGTGGGTACCTTGGCCTCGGAGAGCTGCTGCGTAATCGGCAATAGGGTCAGGATTGCCAGCCCGTCGGTGACGCCGACCGCAGCCATGAGGCTTAAGTGTTTTTTGGAGTTGGCCGCTCCGGTCTCGGTTTGTATCGCGTTCAAGTTTTTTAGCATGGTGGACACCGATGACATTAGTTCGTGTTTCCTTCCTGCTGGGACTGCCCGGCCTGCTGAAGCTTCTGGGCGTGCCCCGGCGCGAGCTCAATAATCTGGTCGGCACCCGCGATGGCCTCGGGTTTGTGGGCGATGACCAGCACGGTTTTGCCTTTCACTAGTTCATTGAGCGCTGCCTGAATCTCGGCTTCCGCGTCTGGGTCAACGGCTGTGGTGGCCTCGTCGAGGATGAGGATGGGGGCGTTGGTGAGAATTGCCCGGGCAATGGCGATGCGCTGGGCTTGGCCGCCCGAGACGTTGATGCCCTCGCCCATGACGGTGTCCAGCCCGTTTGGCAGTTGTTCGATAAATTCCGCGATATGTGCCTGACGCGCCGCCTGCCACACGGCATCGTCGTCGGCATCTGACTTGGCCAGGCGGATATTGTCGCGAATGCTCATGCGGAGCAGCTGCGTGTCCTGGATAACAAATGAAACAGTGCGGTAGAGGTGGGGGAAGCTAAACTCGCGAATATCAACACCGCCGAAGGTGATTCGTCCTTCCTCCGGGTCTTGGAAGCGCGCTAGCATCATCGCCAGGGTGGATTTTCCGCTTCCTGACGGCCCGACCAGGGCCGTGACCGTCCCGGGCCGCAGCGTGGCGGAGAAATTCTGAATCAGTGGGGCATCGTTGTAGGAGAATGTGACGTTGTCGAATGCGACGTCGACGGCGTCGCCGCTACCCCAGTCGTGCTTGTCGAGGTTACCTTCGGCAATGGGCGGCACATCGAGGACTCCTTTGAGGTGCAGCGCCACATTGCCCGCTAGCTGGTAGGACCACGTCATCATGCCGACCTGTTGGATTGTCGCAGGCAGGATCAGTGCGACCAGTGTGGTGGCCAGGATTTCGGCGGCCGAGGCGTCGGTGAAGAGGACACCACCGCCGATATTGACCAGGAGAATCAGCGGGATCCCGACGACGGATTCGCTCAGCGCACCGATTCTCAGCAACGGGCCTACCCATGCGTAGTAGAAGTCGGCGAAGTTTTCCGCGGCGGTAATGTAGCGACTATGGGCCTTGCCCGTGGTGCCAAACGCTTTGACGACGCTGATCCCCTCAGCGAATTCGACCACGCTGGAGGAGACTTCACCGAGGTAGGTGTCCATCTCGGCGGTCTTTGCTCCCATGTCTTTCATGGAGAGCATCTGGAGGGCAAAGTAGATGGGTATGGTCGCGATACTCAGCAGGCCGAGCCTCCAGTCAACAATGAAGCTAAAAATCAGCAGTCCCAGCGGGACGCCGATCGCCATAATCATGTCCACCGGCGCATGTGCCACCAGCGTGTGCAGCGTCCGGGTGTCGTCTTCTACTGCCTTACGGATTCGCCCGGAGCTGTTGCGCCCGAACCAGGATAGAGGCACCCGGGAGATAGTGTCGACGATCCTCAGTCTGGTCACGTGCACCAAGCGCAGATCCGCCAGGTGCGTGACTAGCAACGCCAGGAAGTAGAGGCCCGCCTGCCACAAAAATGCTGTGACAAGCCAAAAAATGATGTTCTTGACTCGTTCAGAGTCCACCGTGGCGGATTCCTGGTAGGCCGTGAGCAAGACGTCGCCAAGCCTGACCAGGGCGATGTACGGTGCTACGGCAAGCACGCAGGAGCCTAGCGCGAGGAGCTGCGCTAGGCGAATGCGCCATTGCACTGGCTGTAATAGCTCCTGCAAGGCCTTTTGCCCTGCCTTTCGCTTCTCGACGCCAGTGTTGCCGGATGTCGACGGTTCCGGATGCGTAGTAGATTCTTCTGAATTCATAGCAGTCCTCAGTGAAATTCAAGTGCGGTGCCCTAGTTGGAACAACCGCGATTGTTCAAACGATGCGGCGCGTCCGGAGCCAGCCCGCGGCGAGTGGCGCCGGTCGTGGGGGCCGCTCCTGTGGGGGCAGGGCTAGGTGTAACGCCAGGTTGCGATGAAGTCACGATATCTCCTTGCTGGAATGAAGACTTCGCATGAATAGCGTATATGGTTAGGCTACCCTAAAATCATAGAAGCCTGCAAGCCTGTGGCCTGGCCCCCTTTTGTAGGTCCAGTCATTGTGAGAGTTGTCGTGGTGCTCGAGGCTTCGGGCAGGGAGACTGGTCAGATCATGACAAACAGCAGGAAGCGTCACACGCCGGAGCAGGTGGTTCGTAAGCTCGGGCAGGCTGGCAGGCTGCTCGCTGATGGCGCCGATGTCGCGGCGGTATGTCGCGAGCTCGGCGTGTGCGAGCAGACGTACTACCGGTGGCGGAACCAGTACGGTGGGTTGAAAGCCGACGACGCGAAACGACTCGAGGAACTCGAGAAGCAGAACGCCACGCTGAAGCGGCTGCTGGCCGAGGCGGAGTTGGAGAAGGCCGCGCTGAAGGAGTTGGCGGAGGGAAGCTTTTAGGCCCGGGCAGACGCCGCGCCGCTGTCGCTCACCTGATCCGGACACTGCGCGTGAGTGAGCGGATGGCGTGTCGTCTGGCCGGGCTGTCGCGCTCGGCCTACCGGCGCCCGCTGTACCGGGAAACGGCCGCGGATCCGGACCGGGCATTACGCGACTGGCTCTGGGCGTACGCGAAGAAGTACCCAAGATGGAGATACCGCAGGGCGTATCACGACGCCCTGCGCAGAGGGCTGGATGGTCAACCACAAGAAGATCCAGCGGCTGTGGCGCGAGGAGGGCCTCCGTGTGCGGCAACGTCGCCGCCGCAAATGTGTGGGTGTCTCCACCGCCGGCGCGCCCTCCGCCTCGGCGCCGAACCTGGTGTGGACGGTCGACTTCCAATTCGACAGCGACGAACGCGGCCGGCCGATCAAGATCTGCTCTATCGTGGACGAGCACACTCGCGAATGCATCGCAGGCCTGGTCGACCGTTCGATCACCGCCACGAAGCTCACCTGCCACCTCGAAGCGCTCGTCGCTGTCCGCGGCGCCCCAGCGACGCTGCGCTGCAACAACGGGCCCGAACTGATCAGTGAGGCCATGGCGCACTGGGCCGGCACCCGCACCGGCTTGAGCTACATCCCGCCCGGGTCACCGTGGCGCAACGGCTACATCGAGTCGTTCAACAGCAGGATCCGAGACGAGTGCCTCAACATCAACACCTTCTACTCGCTGCTCCACGCCCGCGTGGTGATCAGCGACTGGAAAACCGAGTACAACCACGACCGCAGGCACTCATCGCTGGGCTATCTCACACCGGCCGACTACGCTCGGCAGTGCACCCATCAAATGGAAACCGACGACTCGCACAACGTCCGGACCTAACCGAGGGGGCAGGTCAGGTGGAAAGTGACCTTGTTGTCACAAAAGTAAGAGGGAATGACGAGGACACCAAACTATTTGTGTGTGAGGGTGAGCCGTGTCAGACACCATGCTTTACGACGGCCCGCCGCCGCCCTGTTCGCCTACTCGTAGGGCCACGGCCACGAGTCGGTCGGCACCGGTACCAGCGACGCCACTCTTTCGCGGAACTCGGCAAGGATGGGGTGCGCGGCCGGATCCGGTCCGAGTTCGAACCGCTTCGATTCCCGCGCCCGCCACGCGTCGGCGATGCGGAGGAAGGGCGCCACGTCGACGCCGAGATCCACCGCCTCCCTGGCGTCCTCCCCGTCTGCGCCGAAGTACACGACGGGCGCTGCCGGGTCGTCGGTGCGCACCGCCCACGCATCGCCGCCGTGTCCCCACGCGAACAGCCGATGAGTGGCTCCACCGGTGACCCGACCCGCAAATGAGCTCTGGCTCCACTGGTTCCAGGCGGCGACGTCAATGTTCACCGCGGTTGCCAGCTGGTGGCCGTGGAGCGCGAGTAACGCATCGGCCGTCTCCTGCCCGAGCACCTTGCGCACCGACAACCCGAGCACCAGCGAGACTGATTCCACCCGGTTCTTCCGCAGGAGGTCACGGTCGGCGACGACGTCGGACAGCGCCTTCACACCGGATGGACCATCGACGACGAGGAAAACGTCGTGCGCCAGATAGTGGTTGATCGCTTCGACGCACGTCGCCACATCCGTGGGCGCTCCCTGCAGCCGCAGACTGTACACGACATCCTCGAGGTGCTCCCCCATGGCGAGGAATTCAAGGCCTGCGGCGGTGGCTGCCTCGGGAAGAAGTTCCCGGCCATCGTCGCCGACCTTGGGGCACTCATCGATGAGGTAGGTGCCGTCCGCTCGAAGACCTCCCTCGGACGAAGGGCCGTAAAGACAAAACTCCCGCGTCCCAAAAACAACGCCCCGTGAATCGACGTCCACCGAATCAACGTCTCGGGGCTCGTCGCCCGGCGTCGGCGCGTGCAGCAGCGCTTCGACGACGCTCGCCATCGAATAAACGTGCCCCAGTTTCATCACGCCCTCAGCTTACCGGTATCGCGGCGATGACCTTCACCTCACCAGAACCGCACTGGCAATCGTGATGGCGATGGCGTGATCGCTGTCGTGGCGGCTGATGCTGACGTGGAAGTCGACGGCGGAGGCCCCGTGGGCACGCTCCTGCGGGGAGGTGGTGGGCGTCGCAAAGCAATAAACCACCGCGATCCGGCATGGATGTCATGTGCAGGCCTCTCGATACATTTCAGTCTGTGGAAGGTGCTACGTAGGCATCTTCACTACTGCGCGCGAAATCCCGACTGGTTCACCCCTCTACGGACGCCAGCCGGAGTAGCGGCGTGCCGGACACTTAGCGGCTCAGCAAGCTAATCTCCAAACGGTAGCACTGGGACGAATTCCCAGTTCATAGCCGGTAATGACGCTATCCGATAGCGCCACTCCGCACTGGGGTCTTGTATCCATCGTGACCGGTTGTGCGAAACTTTCATAGCACGAGGGATACAAACGCGCGCGAACTGCGATTTAGCTGCCTGACTGGTTCAACTAGCGAGGAGGCTATTCACGTGCTGTTGTCATTGCCCTCTCATGGGGACGGCTTCGATCTTGCCCGCCAGAATAGCGAGCCAGACAAAACACAAAACGGAAAAGGCTCTCCAGGGGTAACTGCCCATGACAATCGCTCGAGAAATCTTGCGCTTTAAGGGCAGCCACCTAATCTCTGAGCGGTTATATTCTTGTAAACACAAGTACGGCAAACCGTTTTCATCACAAGGGAAGCCCTATCATGGCGAGTGCGCTCACAGGACCAATCGCGGCCTTCAACGAGAGCCTTACATCCATTTTCTTCCAATTCATCGAGGAAAGTGTCTGGAATGTGGGCTCCTGGTCGGGGCCGCTCATTGACGGATTTGTGGCCCCAAAGATCACCCCATGACAAGTCAATGCCACCTTCGGGGATCCCGAAGCAACCGGTTGCGGGAGCCTGTGGACGCGGACGCCGTCTTGGAGTGCGAGGACCTCCACGGCGACCTGCGCACCGCCCCCGGCCGCCGAGATCTCGCAGTATGACGTCGAGATGATGGAGGACACCGCCATCCGCGGTCACTAGACACCATGAACTACGAGTTCCACGATTTCGAGACGCTCGTCGAGATTCCGGGCGAGTGGCAGGTCCGCCTCATCCTCTCCGATGACCTCGATGCGGCTTACGTTCCCCTGTCACCGGAGATGACGGCGCGCATCGCTGAGGCTCTCGAAGAGGCACCGGAGTGGTTGGCGGTAGCACGGGAGCGGATCCGGGAGGAATTTCCGGACGGTGAGGTACCTGAGCTGACCAGCGTGTGCGTGCTGTCCGAACCCCTGGAACGCTGGCGCTTCGGGGTGTCCTTCTGGCTGGCGGAGGATCGTGAGCACGGTCGGGGCCTGCAGTTCGCCGCCACCGAGACCGAGGGTTACACCGTCGTGGAGTACGGGGGCGCCGAGGTGGCCTTCTACTGATCCCCGCACACCGCTTCGTGCTCGACTTGCCCGGGGTGTTCGAGCTGGATCGTCGAGTGCTCGATGCGCAGTTCCCGCGGCGCCTGCTGCGCCGCCCCGAGAATTCCGCACTCCTCTGCCGGCACACGCTCCTGATCGACGACGGGGTAGGTGTCAGCATCGTCAAGAAAAACCATGGGGGCCAGAATCCCACAAAAATCCCACAAGAGATATGACAGCCACGACAATGGTGGCCCTCATGGCACTAACGACGTGGACCTGACCAGCGCAAACACAAAACCCCAGCAGGCAGCCAGCCGACCCAGCGCAACCGGACGCCACCGACAACGCTGACGGCACCGATAACGCAAGCACCCCATCGGACGCTGGTGGAACCGATAACGCAGGCACCGCATCGGAGGCTGGGGGAGCGCTGGCGCGCACGGGTGCAGAGGTTGTGCCTGCCGCGCTTGCGGCTGTGACTGTTGTGGCGGGCATGGCGTTGTTGTTGGTGATGCGCCGCCGACGTGCCTAAGGCGTCTTGAGGTGAGCCTCGTCGTTCCCTTTCTTGCGAGGGGAGGCGCTCGTGGATGTGGTTTTCATTTTCGCGAGGAAGCCGCGCAGCGTGATGAGTACGCCGTAGATGACGGAATACAGAACCAGGCGGTAGAGGAACGTGAGGAAGTCGTTGATGTCGCGGAGCTCGTTGCCCTCTGCATCCACGATGATGTTGTCGCGGGTGACGGCTGTTTCGCCTTGGGTGGGGTGCTCGATGATGACGCTAGCGGAGAGGTATTCGCCCTCGTTGAGGAACAGTGCCTCAAACGGCGCGTTGTAGATCGGGTTGCCAGGGACGTCCGCGATCGCGCTGACGATGGCCCCGACTATGAACAGGAGGGTACCGAACACGGTCCACCCCTTGCTTGGGAGGAGCAGTATGAGGAAGATCCCGAGGAGAATCCCTGATGCGACCCACGGCACTTCCGACATCACTACGACCAGGAGCATGAACAGTTGCATCCCTAGGGAGAACAGCCCGAAGATCAGGAGTAATCCGAGGACGACGAAGATAATTCGGATCTGAGGCGGGACCTTCTTGAGAAGCCTGCGAGCCATCGGAGTTTTCGAAGTATTCGGTGCTTCTGGTGAGGTTGTCACAGCGACGTCCTTTATCTTCGGTGCAGTTCCACCGCTTTCGCTGGTGGAACTGCAGGAACCTGACGCTAAGGTTAAGGAAGTATCTTTTGAAATCACGTTAGCCGCCCATGGTGAACTGGTCAAAGACCGTCGGTGAACGGCAGGTAAACCCGGGAATTGGTGGCGGATTGCGCAACTTGACGGCCGGGTTTATACGCCTTTGTAGCGCCGAAGCGGTGAGCCGCAGTCTGAGAAGTAGACTCCCAAGAATGGTTGCCACTCCCGTGAAGGAATTTGAGGACACTCTGTGGAAGGCTGCGGACAAGCTGCGCGGCTCCATGGATGATTCCCAGTACAAGGACATCGTCTTGGGCCTTGTCTTCCTCAAGTATGTGACTGATGCTTTTGATGACGCCCGCCGCCTAGAGCTTGAAGCCGAAATGCAGGCGGAGGGCGCCTCTGCTGAGGGCAAGCGGGGAGGGGAGTTCTACACTCCTCGTTCTTTGGTGCGCACCCTCGTGGAGATTCTGGAACCGACCGAGGGGCGCGTGTACGAAACTTTCATTGGTTCAGGAGCATTCATTTTGCCCGCTGTCGAACGTCTACTTAAATCGACAGCGCCCCATAGTGCCTCGTGCGATGAACTGCGTGACTCCGTGTTCGGAATAGATTTGCAGACGGATCACGTGGTCATAGACGATGATTGGGAAGGTTTAACCATTGCTTCAGAAGAGCGAAGCGGTCAGCAGCTGGGCAAACATGCGGCCAATCCGGAACGTGACTGGCAGAACGCACCGGCCATGGCCTTGAATATGCAGTATCTCTACAAAGATGGTCAATTTGTGCCCTTGGCGCAATACATTAATAGCAGTGATGCACAAGCGGAACTACTCGGCTCACGGAAGTGGCAGGCCGAGTTAGCACAAGAAACTCCAGCAGCATCGAAACTTTATCATTATGAGTGAGATCACCTCGGTACCCCACAACTGTTGATGAACCTAGGTCAGGAAGTACTGTGGGAGTCCAAAGCTAAGGCATGGGGGTGAAACCCGTGTCATGAGCCGGTCTGCCGCTGACGAGCAGGTGAAGAATAATCAACGTTTTCAAAGTCAGCACTAAATAGAAAAGTTAGATTTTTTATGACAACTATTGACGAACAAATGATTCAGCTTATTACTAATTCAGATAATAAGCCGGCTTTAGATGCATTTATAAAGAAAAATGGTATTGATGCAGTAGATAGAGATGGCAGAACTCTTTTGTCATCAGCTGTTGCTAAAAATAATCTTAGCCTGGTGTCATATTTAATTGAGCAGAACTATGAGCTGTCTGCCGCCGACAATCAAGGTATGACCGCTTTGCACATAGCGGCTATTCATGATTACTGCGATATGGCTGAGTTGCTACTTGATAACGGTGCTGAGATTGATCCAGTGGATGCTTGGGGTAATACACCGCTTTGGCGTGCAGCGATGAACTCTCCAGATGAGAATAGTTCAACGGCAAAACTTTTGCTTGCAAGAGGTGCGGATAAAAGCAAGAAAAATGATTCAGGTGTTGCGCCAATTGACTTATTGCATAATTGAAATACAGAGTCTAAGCCCCCTATTTATAGGAATACCTTTATTGGATGATATGGGTTTTAAGTAGCTTTAAGCCATTGTCAAATGGCGTGCCCGGTCAGCGCACCAAGCATGTGGCGGTCGAGTCCCACGCTTCAACGAAGGCATCAAAGCGATCTCCCGTTGGGCCGCCTTCGCCCGGGAGCACCTCTGCGCTGCCACACTGGGTCATCATAATGATCGCGTTGGTGACAGTGGGGAAGCTGATGCGTTCTGGGGTCATATGGTCACGGTAGATGGGACACCGGAAAAGGCCCCATTGGTGCAGAGATACAGGGATAAGGAGAGGGGCGAACCTACCATGAACAGCGGGCAGATTACAGCTTCTTTACAGGCCCACTGAGAGTGGGCGACTTTGATCATGGGCATTGTGTCCGTGGTTGGCTCAATTCTGAATTGGAACTCGATGTGTGACCCCACCGGCAAGACGGATTTCCACTCCTGCAGCGTCTTCGTTCGTCGTCAAGAAGTCTTTGAAGGATTCTGTGCGGCACCGATCACGTCGTTAGTTATTCATCGCGCATGTGCTGCACTTCATTAGGTTTAATGTCCCTTATGGCCTTGATTAGGTCCTGTTAAATCAGAGAGTCGAATAAATTATTGTTTAACCTCTTGAAACTCAATTTTTAAACCTTCATTTTCTACCTGTTGTTTAAACAACTCTGTAAATGCTACGATATGTTGTCTGGATGTGTTTCTAACGCAATAAACAGTATTGCGAATCTCCTTCATAAATACTGGCGTTTCTACAAAAGGCTCATCTTCATCCCCTAGCCACTCATCATACTCTGATTTCTCTTCGTTTAAAATGCTTTGAATGTTGGTTATTTTCCCAATATAACAATTGATGATCTCATCACCTATCATTAGCTCTGCTTCAGAAAACTGCATCTCGTCTTCGAGTAGAAGACTCATTTTTTCATAAAAATCAGTAGAAAAAACCAACAGACTATCTGTGCTGTCATATTTATCGGTAAGTCTAATATTCTTGGCGCTAAAACCTTCCTGTCCTCTAAATTTGGGTTTCGTAACTAGTTCGCCTTCGTTATATAAGAAATAAAATTTTATCTCCGTTCTATCGCTATTCATCAGCTCTATGTAAGCATCTGAGTTAAGCAGTTCACTGTAAATAGAATATAACTTCATTCTTGACTCCTTGTTCATTCAAATAGGGGATGCGCAACTGTGCTTGCCAGTATTACATCCTTTTCTAATGTTCGCGGATCCACACGCGCACCCAGCCAGTACAGCTCCCACTCGGTGATCGTGAAGACGATGGCTGCGTGACGTTGGGCGCGGAATGCGGCCAACCACTCGACGCTGTCCCCGGCGGAGGGATTTTCGAGGAGGAAGCTGGTCAGCCGGTACGTCAGGCGGGCGTGGACTGTCACCAGATCGGAGTAGTGCATGGCTGCGGATCCTGTCTTTGCGTCAAGTACCTACACGCTCTGTTCATTGCTAATAGCAAGCCGCAACCGGCACTACCTTTTGGCGCTCGCCCCACCTTTTAGCGCCTCACTCTCAGCCTTGCCTGTCGGGGTTCACATCGCCGGACTCCACCTCCCGATCGCACCAGATCGCGGATCCACACCGTCCGAGCAGACCACTCAATGACCAGCGCCACGGCACGTATTCCCTATCGGCGAGCTAGTTTCGCACCATCTGCGTCATCCGAGTACCACAAGCCCCTGTATCCAACTTGATACGGTCTACGACCCGACAGCAGGCACCGGTGGCGGGCTGCTCGTTGCCGCGCGTGCCCTCAAGGAGCTCAACCCAGACATCGAGGTAGTTCTGGCTGGCCAAGAACTTATGTCCACTGGTTACGCCATCGGTAAGGCCGATCTGCTGATCCAGGGTGGTGAGCCGGATGCCATCCGCCACGGCGATACGTTGCTCACCGACCTCTACGAGGGCGAGCAGTTCGAGTACATCCTCTCCAACCCTCCGTTCGGCATGGACTGGGAGGTGCAGCAGCAGTCGGTGAAGGAGCAGGCCAAGGTGCCGGGTTCCCGGTTCAGCCACGGCCTGCCGGGCAAGGACGATGGCCAAATGCTTTTCCTGGCCCATGTCGCTTCGAAGCTCATGCCCGCAGGCCCCAATGGTGCGGGCGGTCGTGGGGCGGTGGTGTCCAATGGCTCGCCGCTGTTTACCGGTGCGTCGGGATCGGGGCCGGATAAGATCCGCGCCTGGCTGCTGGAAAGCGACCTGGTGGACGCGATCATCCAGCTGCCGACGAATATGTTCTACGGCACGGGGATCTCTACCTATGTGTGGATCTTGGACACGAACAAGGAGGAGCACCGCAAGGGCTTCGTCCAGCTGATCGATGCCTCCGAGTGCTGGTCGGTGCCGGATAAGGGGCTGGGGGAGAAGCGCCGGGAGATGAAGGAGCCGGACCGCAAGCGCGTGCTCGAAGAGTACGCCGCCTTCGAGGACACCGAGATCTCGAAGGTGCTCGCCTCAGCGGACCTGGGCTTCCACGACGTGAAGGTCACCAAGCAGAAGCGCCTGCATGTGGCAGTCACCCCGGAGGCTGTGGCGCAGGTGCTGGAGCATAAATCTGCCGTGCCCGAGCATGCTGACGTGCTTGCCGACGTGGCGGACGTGAAGTTCAATGACCTGCCGGAGGCGCTGAAGGCTGCGGCCAAGAAGCGAGGTGTGAAGATGCTCGCCGGCATGATTGACGAGGTGCTTGAGGCGGTCGGAGTACCAGACGAGAATGCTGAACCCAGTTTCGATCGCAAGGGTAACCCAATCCTCGACCCGGCTTTTTCGATGACGGAGCGCATCCCGCTGACAGAGGACGTTGGCGAGCACATGGAGCGCGAAGTCCTGCCATTCGCGCTGGATGTCGCCTGAGACGAAGAAGCCGCGAAGGTCGGCTACGAGATCCCGTTCAAGCGCGTTTTCTATCGCCCGGCACCCGTTCGCTCGTTGGAAGAGATCGACGCCGACGTGGCCGCAGTCATGGGTCGCCTGGCTGAAAAGTTCGCGGAGGTGCGGGAGTGATATCGGTTAACGCTTCTTCGTGTGCCGTCGACAATCCGAAATTGGGGACGCTCGTACGTATTCAATCAGGCGTTGGTTTCCCTCATGCGTACCAAGGTAAACGAGATGGTACTGTTCCCTTCTACAAAGTCGGGTCCCTTGCAAAGGTGGGGTGCGACGGGACCATCCAAGACGACCGTCACTCGGTGGAGCCCGGTGTAGTCGAAAAGTTGGGAGCCAAGATTATCCCGGCGGGCAGCACCTTACTGGCAAAAATCGGCGCAGCCCTCCTCTTGGGTAGGTTCGTCCCCACGTCAAAAGATTGCTGCATAGATAACAACATGCTTGCCCTTATTCCAGGGCCCCAAATTCACGATAGATTTTTAGCCTACGCATGCTCTCTCATTGACGTGGCCACTCTTGAGCGCAGTGGGCCTGTCCCTACTCTTGACGTGGAGGGCTTGCGTCAGTTCCGTATCCCCCTACCTGGCTTGGACACCCAGCGCGCTATCGCGGACTACCTCGATCGCGAGACTGCCGAAATCGACGCCATGACCGCCGACCTGGACCAGATGGAGGCGCTCCTGACCGAGCGGCGCGGTTCGATCGTCCGCGCTCATCTTTTGCCAGAAGGGCAGGAATATACGCGAGTTAAGCTGAAAGCAGCCGTATCGCTCGGGAAGACAGTCCAAAGCAAGCAAAAGAATGCCAAAGAAGTGCAGAGGAATTATGTACGTGCGGCCCATATTCAGCCTCACGGCTGCTTAGCTCTTGACGAACAGCCGATGTGGTTTACTACGAGCGAGTTAGAACAGCTTTCATTGCGGGCAAACGATGTGCTCGTCGTAGAAGGCGGAGCTGGTTACGGGCGATCCGTAGTTCTGAAAGAAGATCTGCCGGAATGGGGGTTCCAGAATCACGTTATTCGGGTACGCCCTAACCCCGGTGTGGTCGGCGAGTTTATTCACTACACGTTCCTTGCGCACTACGACGCTAGACTCATTGATCTGCTTGCCGATGGGGCAACGATTCCAGCGCTTTCATCTGACAAGGCGCGCGAGTTGCCAATTCTCTCTGTTGACGAGCCCTGCCAACGGAAGATCGTGGACATCGTTGAACGCGAGACCTCCGAGATCGATGCCATGCTTGCCGATATCACGGAATTGCGCGACCGGCTCGCCGAGCGTCGCGGCGCCCTCATCGCCGCGGCCGTGACCGGCCAGATCGACATCCCCGCCGCCGAGGAGACCATCCATGACTAACACGGAAATCACCCGCGAAAAAACGCACGAGAGCGCCATCTGCAACGCGCTCGCCGAGCGCGGCTGGACCTACGAGGACGGCAAGAACGACCAGGACTGGGATCGGCGCCTCGCGCTCTACCCGGCCGACGTGCTGGAATGGCTCTCCACCCAATACCCGGAGGAGTACGCCAAGGCCGTGCCCGCGGACGCAACGGAGGCCACTCGGGAGGTCGCACAGCGCAAACTCCTCGAACGAGTCGCCGAGCAGCTGGAGTCCAAGACGCGGAAGGACCCACAATCCGGCCGTACACTCGGCGGGCTGCTCGGCACCCTGCGGGAAGGCTTCAAATACGCCCAGGTCGGAGCCCGCTCCGCCAGCTTCGGCCCCATTGTAGCCTTCCCACCGGCGAACCCCCTGCTGGAGAAAGTCGCCGAGCGCGCTGGGGAAAACATCCTGCGGGTGATCCGCCAGGTCCACTTCGACCCGGCAAGCAACGAAACGATCGACCTCGTGCTCACCGTCAACGGCATCCCCGTCGTTACGATGGAGCTAAAGACGGACAGCACTCAGTCCGTGGCACACGCCCGCAAGCAGTACCGAGAGGACCGCTTGCCGAACCCGACTCGCCGCCTGCTGCAGCCAGGCCGCGCGCTCGTCCACTTCGCCGTCTCCAATGCGGAGGTCTACATGACCACCGCGCTTAAAGGTTCGGATACCTACTTCCTTCCCTTCAACCGCGGTGTCAACGGCGGCGCCGGTAACCCGCCCATCCCCGGCAAGTCCGAAACCTCCTACCTGTGGGAGGAAGTGCTGGAACGCGATATGTTCTTACGCATCCTGCGCGACTTCGCCGTGTGGAAACCGGACGCCATACCGAAGCGCGGCACCCCGGGCGGCAAGCTCATCTTCCCCCGCTACCACCAGCTCCGCGCGGTGGAGCGCGTCACCCGGGATGTCACCCGGCGCGGCGCCGGCGGGCGCTACCTCATCGAACACTCCGCAGGCTCCGGCAAGACCAAGACCATCGCGTGGCTAGCCCTCCGCCTGATCCGCCATGTCGCGGAGGACGGGCAGAAAACCTTCGACTCCGTCATCGTCGTCACCGACCGCACCGCCCTGGACACCAACGTGCGCCAGGACATGCAGATGATGGAAGCCTCCTTGGGTCTGGTGGCCTCCGTTGGCGAGAATGCTGGGGCGAAGTCCCCACAGCTGCGCCAGGCGATCGAAGAGGGCGACCACATCATCACCTGCACCCTCCAGACCTTCCCGCACGTGCTTAAGCTCCTTGAAGACGAGCAAGACCTCGTGGGGGACGCCGCTGGTGCGTCATCGCCGACGAGGCGCACTCCTCCCAGACCGGCTCCAGCGCCTCAGCGCTGCGCGAACTACTCACGGATGTCGAACTCGACGAGGGGGAGGAGTACACGGCCGACGACCTGCTGGAACTGCGGCAGGAGGCCATCGCTGTCGCTGTGAACATGACCTTCGTGGCGCTCACCGCCACCCCTAAGGGCAAGACCCTGCGCCTGTTCGGAACCGAAACTCCGGATGGTCACTTCGTCGCCTTCGATACTTACCCGATGGGGCAGGCCATCGAAGAGGGCTTCATCCTTGATGTGCTCGGCAACTACTCGACCTACCAAATGTGGGCCGAGGTCCGCGACGAGCTGGGAAGAACCGAGGAAGTCGACGAATCCGCGGCAGTGACCGACATGGTGCGCTTCGTCCGCCTCCACCCAACCTCCATCGCGCAGAAGGTGGAAGTCGTCATCGAACACTTCCGCCGTAACGTCGCCCACCATCTGGGCGGGGAGGCTCGCGCGATGGTCGTGACCTCCTCCCGCAAAGCCGCGGTCCGCTGGTCGGAGGAGATGAACCGCTACATCAAGTCCAAGGGCTACGACTTCCGCTCCCTGGTCGCCTTCTCCGACGCGGTGCGCGTCGACGAGGACTCCAAACCAGTCACGGAGGTCCAGCTCAATGGCGTCTCCGACGTCGAGCGCGCCTTCAAGGACGACGAGCAGGACTACCGCGTCATCATCGTTGCGAACAGATTCCAGACCGGCTTCAACGAGCCCCGACTGTGCGCGATGTACGTCGATAAGCAGCTATCCGGCGTCACCACCGTGCAAACACTCTCGCGGCTTAACCGCATCCACGAGAACAAGCCCACCCCGATGGTGGTGGACTTCGTCAACGACCCGGAGATGATCGTCGGGGACTTCAAGCGCTTCTACAACGGAGCGTCCATCAAGACGGATATTGACCCGAACACACTGCACACCCTCGGCGAGGAGCTCGACACCTCTGGGTTCTACACGCCCGAGGAGATGGAGCAGGTCGCGCAGATCTACATGGACGGCACCGACTCGGAAGCGCTCCGAGGTGCGACCGCGCCGATCATCCGGCGGTGGCAGGTTCGACGTGACTCCGGCAAGGATGGGCGCGCCGACGCGCACAACTTCAAGTCCAACGCGGAAAAGTATCGTCACGCCTACGAGTTTCTCTCCCAGATCGTCGCCTACGCCGACGCGGAGGTTTCTAAACGTGCGATGCTTGCCGCCGTGCTGGAGCGTAACCTCCACCTCTCGGAGTACGACGACGAGGATGAAGACTTCATCACCGGACTCTCACTGGCCGGTGTTGCGATCACCCAAAACGAGATCGAGGTCGATCGGTCATTGACCGACGGGGGAGGAGAAGCCCTGAAGGTGCCGACCTTCGACGTCACCGTCGGCGGGGATGCCACCCCGCTACGCGCTGCATTCGACGAGGCAGTCGATAAAGTTAATGACATCTTCTCGATGGCGGGTGTGGACGTAACCTCCGGTGAGACCGCGCAGATGATCGTCGCCGCGTGGGGAACGCTCTCCGCTCAGCCCGAGGCGTTGAAGCTGGGACGAACCAACAACAAGGAGCAGTTGAAGCGCTCTAAGAGATTCCAAGGCGAGGCAACGAAGGCAATCTTTTCGGGAATCGCTGAGCGTAAGCAACGCGACGCGCTGCTCTCCAGCGACCGAGACGTGTTGCACGGCGTGATTGGAGCCCTGGCAGAGCTGATGGCTGCCGCAAAGGAGATGGGGAAGCTGGACGAATAGTCCTTAGTACCGAAATTTGTCGGACTGACAGGATTTGAACCTGCGACCCCTACACCCCCAGTGTAGTGCGCTACCAAGCTGCGCCACAGTCCGCCGAAGCCCTGCAAAAGGGCAACGGCGATAGGTTACCCCACTCCCATCGCCGTTAGGAAATCCCCTGCTTAGACCGGCTGCACAATCTCGTCGGAGACGATAATGCCGTCCGAATCGCAGTAAATGTACTCGCCGGGGATAAAGTCCACGCCGCCGAAGCTCACCGTCACGTCGCGCTCGCCCTCTCCGGTCTTCGTCGACTTGCGCGGGTTGGTGCC
This sequence comes from Corynebacterium evansiae, assembly GCF_027570065.1. NCBI lineage: Bacteria > Bacillati > Actinomycetota > Actinomycetes > Mycobacteriales > Corynebacteriaceae > Corynebacterium > Corynebacterium evansiae. Next base: position 22,748 of record NZ_JAKMUT010000002.1, read on the forward strand.
CAGGGCCTTGCAGCCGAACTCCATCTGGCCAATCACCTTGGAATCGCGGATCGGCCCGTTAACCACCACGCCAGCCCAGCCGTGGTCCTTGCCCAGCCCCGCAATAATGTCGCCCACCAGCGCAGTGTGCATCGACGCATCGCCGTCGATCACCAGCACGCCACCGGGGTTGTCCTCCTGCAGCACGCTCTTCAGCAGCGCATTGTCCTGGAAGCATTTCACCGTGGTGATTTTCCCGCAGAACTCCACCACGCCGCCCAGGTCGCGGAACTGAGTATCGCAGCTGCGCACGTCGCTGCCAATGATGTCCACCAGGTCGGCGGTCGGAATAAAAGTCAGTTTTTCTTCAGCCATGCCACCTACTTTAGGCGCAAGCCCTCCCACGCCGCGATCAATTCGCCCACACGCTGCCCAGATCCCCTCTGCAGAAGCAGGTGATCCATCCCCTCCAGGCTCACCCAGTCTGCGCGAGGCAGCGCCGCCCGCATCGCATGCGCCTCCGCCACGGGAACGACCAGGTCATCGGGAGAGTGCAGCACCAGAGACGTGGCGTCACTAGAAGAAACAGCGGCCACAGTATCCGCCGAATCGGCCGCGGCGAGTTCCTCCAGCAGCGCCTGGCCCAAAGAAAGTTCCCGCTGGCGCTCAAACATCTGCATAATCTCCGGCGCGCGCTTGGCGGTTTCCTGCAGCTCAAAAGGAGTGCCGACGGTCACGATGCTTTCCACCGACGCAACTTCCGCCGCCGCCCGCTGCACCGCGGTGCCTCCCAGCGAATGTCCCACCAACACCTCCGCCCCGCCGAACCACTCGGCGGCAGCGCGCACGTCGGAAACGTTCGTCGCCAGCGTGGTCTCCTCGAACTTGCCACCCGAATCGCCCAGTCCAGCGAAGTCGAAGCGCAAGCTCGCATAGCCCGCCCGCGCCAGAGCCTTGGAAATGCGCGTCACCCCAATCGCTCCGCGCGTACACGTGAAGCAGTGCGCGACGACCGCCCGCCGGGGCGCATCTTCCATTTTCAAATCCCGCGGCAGGTCCACCGTTCCCGCCAATTGCCAGCCATTTTCTGTGGGAATGGTCACGTGAATGGAGCGTATCGTGCGGGTCATGGATCGCCTCTCGCCTTCAGTCGATTAACGTGGTCTACATATTCTTACACCTCAAACTCGAAGGGCACATTCATGGCATTTGACTGGTTCTGGAAGGCGATGGGATCTTCCCCGAAGAAGAATCAGAAGAAAAGCCGGGCCGTGGTCGCTCAGGCCGACTCGTCGCGCTACTCGGGGCTAAGCGATGCGGAGCTTCGTGACGCCGCCTCGGACGTGGTGACCGAACAATCCACTAGCGAGGATGGCCACCACTTCGGTGGGCAGGTAGACGACGCTCCCGCGCTGCTGGCAATCCTGCGCGAAGCGGCAAGCCGCACCCTGAACATGGAGCCTTTCGACGTGCAGATGCAGGGCACCTACCGCCTGTTGCACGGCGACGTGGTGGAGATGGCCACCGGTGAGGGTAAGACCCTAGCCGGCGCGATGGCCGCCGTGGGCTTTGCTTTGCAGGGCAAGCGCGTTCACGTCATCACGGTCAACAGCTACCTGGCTGGGCGCGATAACGACTGGATGGGTCCGATGTTCGACTTCTTCGGGCTGACCCACGGCGCGATCCACGAGGACCTCACCGCGGACCAGCGCCGCGACATTTACTCCCGCGACGTCATTTTCGGCGCCATCAACGAGCTCGGCTTCGACGTCCTGCGCGACCAGCTGATCACCCGCCGGGCCGACCAGGTGCGCACCCCTGCGGACGTGGCCGTGATCGATGAGGCCGATTCGGTGATGGTCGACGAAGCCCTGGTGCCGCTGGTGCTCGCCGGTTCTGAGCCCGGCCCGGCGCCCGCCGGCCGCATTACCGACCTGGTCAAGCGCATGGAGGAAGACAAGCACTTCCACGTCTCCGAGGACCACCGAAACGTCTTCCTCACCGACGAGGGCGCGGCGTTCGTAGAGAAGCAGCTGGGCGTGGAGTCCCTCTACGAGGACGAGGGCGAGCTACTAGTGCAGGTGAACGTAGCCCTGCACGCCGAGCACCTGCTGATCCGCGACGTTCACTACATCGTGCGCGACGGCAAGGTGGCTCTTATTGACGGTTCCCGCGGCCGTGTGGCCGAGCTGCAACGTTGGCCCGACGGCCTGCAGGCCGCAGTGGAAGCCAAGGAGGGGCTGGACGTCACCGACGGCGGCCGCATCCTCGACCAGATCACCATCCAGGCGCTGGTCGGCATGTACCCCGAGGTTTGCGGCATGACCGGTACGGCCCTGGCAGCCGGCGATCAGCTGCGACAGTTCTACAACCTGCAGGTCTCCGTCATCGAGCCGAACGTGCCGAACATCCGCTTCGACGAAGCCGACCGGGTGTATGTCTCCGCCGCCGAGCGCAACGACGCGGTGGTCAAGCACATCGTCGAGGTGCAAAAGACCGGCCAGCCGCAGCTGGTGGGCACCCAGGACGTCGCGGAATCCGAGGAACTGGCAGAGGCTCTGCTCTCCGCGGGCGTGGAATGCTCCGTGCTGAACGCGAAGAACCACGAGGCCGAGGCGGCCGTCGTCGCCGAGGCCGGCCGCCCGGGCCGCGTGACCGTCTCCACGCAGATGGCCGGCCGCGGTACGGACATCAAGCTAGGCGGCACCGACGAGGCCGAACACGACGAGGTCGTGGAGACCGGCGGCCTGCACGTCGTGGGCGTGGGCCGCTTCCGCTCCCAGCGATTGGATAACCAGCTGCGCGGCCGCGCGGGCCGTCAGGGCGATCCAGGTAGCTCCCTGTTCTTCGTCTCCCTGGAAGACGACGTGGTCGCCGTGGGCGGCGCAGGGGAGGAGCTGCAAGCCCAGCCCAAGGACGACGGCCTGCTGCCGCAGAAGAAGGTCCAGCAGTTCGTGGACCACTGCCAGCGCGTGACCGAGGGCCAGATGCTGGACATCCACGCCACCACCTGGAAGTACAACAAGATGATCAAGGACCAGCGCGACATCGTCAACGATCGCCGCGACACTCTGCTGGATACCTCCGCGGCCTGGGACGACCTGAGCTACCACAACGTCGACCGCGCCGCGGAGCTGAAGAAGCAGGGGATTAGCGAGGAAGTGCTGGAGCAGGCCGCCCGCGAAATCATGCTGTTCCACCTGGATAACGAGTGGTCGGAGCACCTGGCTTACCTGGATGACGTGCGCGAGTCCATCCACCTGCGCGCCATCGCCCGCGAATCGCCGATCGACGAGTTCCACCGCATGTCCATCGCCGCCTTCGGCGAGCTGGCCGAGCGTGCCGTCAACAAGGCCCGCGAGACGTTTGACGAGGTAGAGATCACTTCCGAGGGCGCCCAGCTGGGCGAGATGGGCCTGCACAAGCCTAGCGCTACGTGGACTTACATGGTGAACGACAACCCGCTATCCTCCTCCGGGGGATCTGTGATGGGGTCTATCGTTCAGATGTTCCGCTAGCTGCTTTAGGGTATTGTTAGACGTATTGTTATAGCCGAACCGATTAGTTCGAATGAGAGGACTTGAAAGCCATGAGCGATAACACCGGAGTGCCTGAGGCATCTGTCGAGACCACGTCAGTCTTTCGCGCAGACCTTCTAAAGGAGATGGAGTCTGGTTCGCAGCACGATGCCTCTCCCGCCGGTGTGGAGGGCCTTCCTGAAGGCTCTGCGCTGCTGGTTGTGAAGCGCGGCCCGAACGCTGGCTCCCGCTTCCTGCTGGACCAAGACACGACCGCCGCTGGCCGCCACCCGGACAGCGACATCTTCCTGGATGACGTCACCGTTTCCCGCCGCCACGCTGAGTTCCGCCGCAATGGCGACCAGTACGAGGTTGTGGACGTCGGATCCCTGAACGGCACCTACGTGAACCGCGAGCCGAAGAACTCCTCCGTTCTGTCCAATGGCGACGAGATCCAGATCGGCAAGTTCCGCCTGGTGTTCCTGAACGGTTCGAAGGAAGCCTAAGGAAAAGTGAGCGCACAGAGAAGCCACGCTAGCGCTCCTGCAGCTGCCTCCTCGCCAGCCGGAAGGGTTCTGCCCACTTCGTCTATCGGCGATGTGCTGAAGCAGCTGAAGCCGGACTTCCCGGACGTCACTGTCTCGAAGATCCGCTTCCTGGAATCCGAAGGTCTGGTTAGCCCGCGCCGTTCGCAGAGCGGTTACCGGCGCTTTTCCCCGGAGGATATTTCCAGGCTGCGCTACATTTTGACCCTCCAGCGGGATAACTACCTGCCGCTGAAGGTTATCCGCGAACGTCTGGAGGCCATGGATTCCGGCAAGGTCACCCCCGTGACCGCCGCCCGCAAGTCCGCCCCCGGTGCGATCTCTCCGGAGCAGATGCGGGCCACGCAGTCCCGCCGCCTGACCCGCGCGGACGTTACGGCGCGCGCCAACGTGCAGGATTCTTTCACCGGATCCCTGATCCGCATGGGGCTGATCTCCGCCGACTCGGCCGGTTTCTTCTCGGTCGATGACGTCGAGATCGTGCAGATCGCGCAGAACCTGACCGACCACGGCCTGGATAACCGCCACCTGAAGGCGCTGCTGACCATCGCGAACCGCCAGTTCGACATGGTTTCCCGCATCGCCGACCCGCTGGCTCACGGCCGCGACGAGAACGCCCAGCAGCGCTCCGCCGAGACCGCCCGCGAGATGTCCGCGCTGATCATTTCCCTCAACACCGCGCTGGTGAAGGGCAACCTTGGCTAAAGGCACCGAAGTCGTCTTCCTCGGCCGCGCTGTCGGTAGCTCTCTCGGCTGCGGCGCGCCCGTGCCCGACTGTCTTATTTTTATGACGCCCCAGCGCACCCACATCCTGCCGATCTGGGTGGAGCCAACGCTGGATCTGGGCGGGCGCCCCACGGATGCCGAGGTGCTAGCGAACATACTGAAGCACGACGACGCGCGCGACCCGTGGTTTGCCCGCATCGTCACCAACTCTCGCGGCCAGATGACCGCCGGTTTGGTGCTGGAGGAGGGGGAGTCCGAGCGTTTTATCGACATTCGCCCCTCCATCCTGGAACCCTTGTGGCACGCGGGCGTGATCTTCGACGTGCGCGTTGAACCCGGGGTGGAAGGCTCGCTGATCCGCGTAAACCCCGCCTGGGTCGACGAACTCGAGGCGAAACTCAAGCAGGTAGACGAGGACGGCGACCAGGTGGACTTCTTGCTGGACTGGAACTCGGAGGACATGGGCTTCACCGCCAGCGACAACGCAGACTCCGATTTCCAGCAAATGTGGGAGGGGCTGGGCCTGTCGAGTGATCTCGACGACTGGCTCAAGGAATGACACGCCTGTTGTTACACGTGTGATTTTTGTGACTCGTGTTAAAGTAATGTTCGGCTAGCGGTTGACTGTGCCGCAAACCGGTCTAATCTTTAGAAGAGAATTGAAATTACACCAGGAGTGTTTCATGCAGGATGCCCTTTTCGACGTCCATGGCCCCGACGACGAGGTCGGCTACCGCGTGCCGATCGCCTGCCAAGTCGCCGGCATTACCTACCGTCAGCTGGACTACTGGGCCCGCACCAAGCTGGTTCAGCCCAGCATCCGTAATGCCGCCGGCTCCGGCTCCCAGCGCCTGTACTCCTTCCGCGACATCCTGGTGCTGAAGATCGTGAAGGGCCTGCTGGATACCGGCATTTCCCTGCAGAACATCCGCAAGGCCGTGGAAAAGCTGGAGAACCTGGGCGTCGACGACCTCGCCGGCATCACCCTCGTCTCCGACGGCCACACCGTCTACGAGTGCCGCTCCTCCGAGGAAGTCATCGACCTCCTCAACGGCGGCCAGGGCGTATTCGGCATTGCCGTTCCGGGCCTGATGAAGGAACTGACCGGCACCATCACCGCCTTCCCCTCCGAGAAGGTCGTGCAGGACGCTGCCATCGACGAGCTGGCCGAGCGCCGCCGTCGCCGTATGGCCTAAAGCTGCCTCAGAAAAGCTCCCCGCGCCCGCTGGTTCAGCTCCGGCAGGGGACCATCCTGAAGCTGCGGGGCCAACACTCCACCAATCTCTTCTGCGACCTCCACCTTGGAGACCGCCAGCGCCTCATCGGCCATCTGCCGATCCGCTGGCTTCCACAGCTCCGCGCCCGGCTGGCCACCCTCACCCCACGCCTTGTAAGCCTTAATCGCTTCCGCGTCCGGCTTACGCACAACCTCCGCCTTTAGGCAGTGGTCCAGCTCCACCTCGTTCGCATCGTTGAACTCCTGCACCGCATCCTTCAACTCCGCCTCATTCGCAGCCCACACCTGCACCACGAATTCCCCCTGCGGGCATTCCGGCGCGGCCAAGTCGTCCTGGTTATTCCGCGCCAGCGCCACCCACCCGGCCACTAGGAGCGCCACCACGATCACGGCCGCGAGCGCTGCCCAGACCCATCCGGCAACCCGATAGTTCTGCTTTCCGCTTGCGTGACGTGCCACGATTCTTCTTCCTCCCAGTAGTTTTCTACCCAGTGTAGGCCAGTAGCCGCTTGCGCAGCCCCTGTCCGCGCTCCATCAGCCCCTTTTGCCGGGCCACGTACTCCGCCCGTCCCGCCGGGGTCTCGATCCGCACCGGCTCGAAACCCCATTCGCGCAGGTCATAGGGCGAAGCCTCCATGTCCAGCCGGCGCACGTCGCACGCCAGCTCGAAGCAGTCCAGCCACAGCTCGCCGGGGATCAGCGGCCCCAGCTTCGTGGCCCACTTGTATAGATCCATGGTGGCGTGCAGGCACCCCGGCTGCTCCAGCTGGGGCTGCGAGTCGCGTGTTGGGGTGTGGGCATTGCGGGGCGCGGCGGCGTCCGTAAAAAAGCGATAAGCGTCAAAGTGCGTGCACTTCAACTGCGACGCTTCCACCACCTCGTCGGTACCGGCCGCGCCCAGCCGCAAAGGCTCGGGGTGGCGGGGCGCATCCTTGTAGACCATCGCCCACTCGTGCAACCCAAAGCAGCCGAGCACGGGCGGATGCCGGTACGTGGCGTCCAACAGCCGAGCGATATAGCGCACCGTCTTGCCTCGCGTGGCCATAAACCGTTCCGCATCGAGGGTCCACACGTCGCCGCGGCGCACGTAGTGGTCCTTGTACTGCGGCAGGTCGCCGTCGCCATCCCACACCACACCCTTATTGACGCCCGGATGCCAGTGGCTCAGCTTCCCAGGGGTAGTGGGGTAGTAGGTGAACATGAAATCCCACACCGGGTGCCTTTCACCCTCCGCGCGGCGCCTGCGGTGCCCCTCGGTGAGGCGCTGCACGCGCTCCCTGTGGGCGGCTTGCCTATCGCGCCAGTTGTGCAGTACCTCAGTCATGGGTCCAGTCGCGGACGGTGCCGACGAGCTCCTCGATGATGTCCTCCAGCGTGATCATGCCGATGATCTGCCCATCCGCATCCACCACGGCGGCGATGTGGCTGGAGGTACGGCGCATGTTACGCATCGCTACGTCGAAGCTGGAACCCGTCTTGACCTCCAGCAGGGGGCGGATGTCCGTGGTATCCAGCTGGCCGTCGGGCTCCACCAGGTTGTCCAGCACATCCTTGACGTGGACGTAGCCGATCCACTTGCCCTTGGAATCGGTGACGGGGAAGCGGGAGTAGCCCGTCTCCTGCACCGCCTTCTCCACGGCCGCGACCTTCATCCGTGGGCCATCCTGTCGGATGCAGTGCACGTCGGCCGCGGGGATCAGCACCTCGTCCAGCGTGCGCCGCGAGGAGCTCAGTGCCTTGTCCAGGCGGTTGGCCTCCTCCGGGGCGATCAGCCCTTCGGAGCGGGAATCCTGGATCATGCTGGCCAGCTCGGCAGGGGAGACGGTGGAGTCCAGCTCGTCCTTCTGCTCCACGCCCATCAGCTTGAGCGTGTGGCGCGCGATCCAGTTCAGCAGCTGCATGATCGGGTTCGTGATTTTCACGAACAACAGGTGCAGTGGCACCACGAACGTCGCCACGGTTTCCGGGCCGGCCAGGGCGATGTTCTTCGGCACCATCTCACCCAGGATGATGTGCAGCATCGTCACGACCAGCAGGGCAATCGCAAAGCTCACCGGGTGCAGCATCTCCAGTGGCAGCCCCAGTGCCTCGAACGGCGCCTCGATGAGGTGCGCGATCGCGGGCTCGCCGACCTTACCCAGCAGCAGCGAGGCGATCGTAATGCCGAACTGCGCGCCCGCCAGCATGATCGACAGGTGCTCGCTGGCGTAAAGCACCCGCTTGGCGCGCTTGTTGCCCGCGGCGATCATGGAATCCAGGCGATCCCTGCGCGAGGAAATCAGCGCGAACTCCACCGCCACGAAGAAGGCGTTGAGCGCCAGCAGGAAGACGGCAAAGACGATGGCCCAAATGTCACTCATTAGTTTGCCTCCTCCTTGGTCAGCGGTTGCAGCAGCACCTTGTCCACGCGCCGGTTATCCATCTCCTTGACGGTGGCCCGCCAGCGTCCGGACATGCCCGTTTCGAAGCTCTCCATCATCTCGTTGTCGCCGACGGGCAGCAACACCTCGTCCCCCTCGGCGGGGATGCGCCCCAGCGTGGCCATGATCAACCCGCCGAGCGTATCGTAGTCGCCCTCTGGCGCGGTGTAGCCCACGGCGTCCGGCAGCTCGTCGGTGCGCACCAGGCCGGAAACCTCCCAGTGGGTGCCCGTCTTGCGGACTTCCTTGTCCTCTTCCACGTCGTCGTGCTCGTCCCACACCTCGCCGAGGATCTCCTCGACCACGTCCTCGATCGTCACGATTCCGGCGGTGCCGCCGTACTCGTCCACGACCATCACCAGCTGCGAGCCCGCGGCCCGCACCTGATTCAGCACGTCATCGCCGCTCAAAGAATCCGGCACGGAGGGGACGTTCTTCATCAGCTTGTTCAAAGTGGTGGTGGGGCGCGAGTCGTGGGGGATGGTCAGTGCATCCTTCACGTGCACCACGCCCACGGTCTCGTCCAGGTCCCCACGGGTCACGGGGAAGCGCGAGTGCCCGGTTTCCAGCGCCAGCTCGATCAGATCCTGCGCGGTCTCCTCGACAGTCAGAGATTCGACGGTCGACCGGGGTGTCATCACATCCTCCGCTGAGGCGTCACTAAACCGCAGCGACAGATCCAGAATCCGCGCCTTAGACTCGGTGAACCCACCGCTGCCCGTCGAGTTTCTCACCAGCGCCGAGAGCTCCTCGGCCGATCGTGCGGACGCCAACTCGTCCGCCGGCTCAATGCCCAACTTCCGCACAACCGCGTTGGCCATGGAGTTCATCCCGTTGATGAACCACTTCAGCACCACGTTGAAGGTCCACGCCGGGCGGATCGTAGCGCGGGCCACCTCGATGGGGTGGGTGATTGCCAGGTTCTTCGGCACCAGCTCGCCGAACACCATCGACAGCACCGTCGCCACAATCAGCGACAGCACCAGGGCGATCGGCATGGCGGCGGCCTCGCTTAACCCCGCAGCTTCCAGCACCGGGTCGAAGAACTTCGCCAGGATCGGCTCCGCCAGATAACCCGTGGCCAGGGTGGTGATCGTAATGCCCAGCTGCGCGCCGGAAAGCAGAAAGGAGAGCTGCCCGTGCGCCTTTTGCACCAGCTTCGCCGTGCCGTCGCCCTTGGTGCGGGCGTGCTCGTCAATGGTGGAGCGTTCCAGCCCCGTCATCGCGAATTCCACAGCCACGAACAGGCCGGTAGCGGCCGTTAGCAGCACAAACAGGACTAGCCCGACTAGGGAAAGAACTATGTCCACTTGAGTATTCCGACTCCTAAATCTTCTTCAGCTCGGCGACCAATTTGGCGCCCGGCAGCACGGTTGGGTGCACCCCGGCCTTGGCCATCATTCTCTCGGTATCAGCTTGCTGGTCCGCGAAGGAAAGCGTCACCACCGTGCCGCTTGCCCCGGCGCGGGCGGTGCGCCCGGCCCGGTGGACATACGCCTTGTGCTCGGCCGGAGGGTCGATGTGCACGACCAGCTCCACGTCCTTCACGTCGATCCCGCGGGCGGCAATGTCGGTGGCCACCAGCACGGTATTCTTGCCTTCGGTAAAGCCATCCAACGCCGCTTGGCGGGTGTTCTGCCCCTTATTACCGTGAATCCCCACGGCGGGCACTCCCGCGCGCACCAGCTTCTTTACCTGCCGGTCTACGGCGTACTTGGTGCGCATGAACATTACAGTACGCTTCCGCAGCTTTCCAATGGCCACGACCAGCTCGTTGCGCTCCTCGCGGCTGTCCACCACGCCCAGCAGGTGGCGCATCGTGTCCACGCTGGCGGTGGCCTCGCCGGTGGAGTGCGTCACGGGGTCGCGCATGTATTTATCCACCAGCACCTGCACGTCGCCGTCCAGCGTGGCGGAAAACAGCAGGTGCTGCGCCTGCTTTGGCATGCGGTCCAGCAGCTTGGTCACCTGCGGCAGAAAGCCCATGTCGGCCATCTGGTCTGCTTCGTCGATGGCCACGACCTTCACGTCGGAAAAGTCCAACATGCCTTGCCCCAGCAAATCCAGGGCGCGCCCCGGCGTGGCCACCAGAATGTCCACCGGCCTGGCCAGCGCCGTAACGTTGCGCTGGATCTTCACCCCGCCGACGACCTCCAGCAGCCGCTGACCGGCCGCGTTCGCAATCGGATCCAGCCGCGAGCGCACCTGTGTCGCCAGCTCTCTGGTCGGTACCAGCACCACGCCACGCGGCTTTTTTGGTTTTGACGCCCCCCGCCTCAGCAACTGAATCATCGGCAGCCCGAACGTGAATGTCTTGCCGGAACCTGTCGGTCCGCGGCCGAGAACATCCCGCCCCTCGACGGCCGCGGGGATGGCGGCCGCTTGAATGGGGAAGGGTTTGGTTATTCCCTCGGCGGAAAGCTCCTTGGTGATGCAGTCATCCAACCCGAGCTTTCCGAACTCTGATCGGGACAATTACGCTTCAACCTCGCTACGGTCCCCGGACCAGAGGGTGTGGAAGGAGCCCTCGCGGTCGGTGCGGCGGTAGGTGTGGGCGCCGAAGTAGTCGCGCTGGCCCTGAATCAGAGCCGCCGGCAGGCGCTCGGCGCGCAGCGAGTCGTAGTAGGACAGGGAAGAGGCGAACACCGGCACCGGCTGACCCAGCTGGGTGGCCAGAATGACCACGCGGCGCCAGGAGTCGATCAGGCCACCCAACTCGCCCTTGAAGTACGGGTCCAGCAGCAGGGAGGGCAGCTCCGCGTTCGCGTCGTAGGCCTCGCGGATGCGGTTCAGGAACTTCGCACGAATGATGCAGCCACCCCGCCAGATGGTGGCCAAGTCGCGGGGGTCCACGCCCCACTTGTGCTCCTCGGAGCCGGCCTTGATCTCGTCAAAGCCCTGCGCGTATGCCACCAGCTTGGAAGCGTACAGCGCGCGGCGGACGTCCTCGATGAACTCCTCCTTCGGCACGTCCAGGGTGGACAGCTCGCCGCTAGGCAGGTTGCCGATGGTGGCGTCGCGCTGCTCGCGGGCGCCCGACAGCGCGCGGGCGAACACGGCCTCGCCGATGCCGGTGGTCGGGATGCCCAGGTCCAGGGCCGCCTTCACGGTCCAGCGGCCGGTGCCCTTCTGTCCCGCGGAGTCCACGATGACGTCGATCAGCGGCTTGCCGGTCTTCTCATCGGTCTGGGAGAGCACCTCGGCGGTGATCTCGATCAGGTAGGAATCCAGGTCGCCCTCGTTCCACGTCTTGAACACCTCCGCGATCTCCGCCGGCTCCATGCCCGCGCCGTAGCGCAGCAGCTGGTAGGCCTCGCCGATGACCTGCATGTCGGCGTACTCGATGCCGTTGTGCACCATCTTCACGAAGTGTCCCGCGCCGTCGGGGCCGATGTGCGTCACACACGGGGTGCCGTCGACCTTCGCCGCCACGGATTCCAGCAGCGGCCCCAGGGCCTCCCAGGATTCCGCCGGGCCACCGGGCATAATCGCCGGGCCGTTCAGCGCGCCTTCCTCACCGCCGGAGATGCCGGCGCCGACAAAGTTCAGGCCGCGCTCGGACATCTCGGCCTCGCGGCGGATCGTGTCGGTGTACAGGGCATTACCGCCGTCGATGATGATGTCGCCTTCGTCCATTTCCGCGGCGAGCTGGGAAATAACGGCGTCAGTACCAGCACCTGCCTGCACCATGATCAGGGCGCGACGGGGCCGCTCCAGCGACTTAACGAAATCGGCGATCGTCTCCGAGGGAACGAAGTTGCCGGTCTCGCCGAAGTCCTCCATGAACTTGTCGGTCTTCGCGGTGGTGCGGTTGTAGACGGCCACGGTGTGACCGTTGTTGGCAAAGTTCCGGGCGATGTTGGAGCCCATCACGGCCAGTCCAACAACACCAATCTGGGCGGTTCCTTCAGCAGTAGTCATGGTTTTACATCTTACAGGGCGATGTGTTGGTTAGTCTTAGGCACATGTCCAATATTTTCATTGAACTAAGTCGTGTTGCCACCGAGCGTGATCTCACCGAGCAGGAGATCGCCACCCTCAACGAACTACTGGCCAAGCACCCCACCCTCGACCGCACTCTTGGCGTACAGTACCGTGCCGTCGGCCCGGACACGATGCAGCTGGCCCTCGAGATCACGGAGGACCACCTGCAGCCCTGGGGTGTAACTAACGGCGGCGTGTACGCCAGCCTGGGGGAGACCGCCGGTTCGATGGCCAGCTTCGTCGCCGCGGGCGCCGGCCCGGCAGTCGTGGGCACCTCCAACCAGACGCACTTCCTGCGCCCGTCCGTCAAGGGCGACGTCATCGTCTCCACCGTTCAGGCAGAGCACGTTGGGCGCACCACGCACCTGTTCCGCGTGGAGCACAAAAACGAAAAAACCGGCAAGACCTGCGCCTTGACCTTCCTCAAGACGCAGGTAGTGCCGGATATGCCGAAGGCTTAGTCGGAGACTGCGCGGGTATCGCGGCCTTCGCCGAAGCGCAGGTTGTCGCGCACCTCGATGGAGCGGATGCCTTCCTTGTCCTCCAGGTCGCGCAGCTTGCGGATCGCGTTGCGCGCGTGCAGCTGCTGGCGGGTTGCCACCAGCTGCCAACGGCGACGGGACACGGAGTTCAGGCCCCAGCTGAAAGCTGCGACCGCACGGTTGCGGAAGCCCACCATGTACAGCAGGTGCAGCAGCAGCCACATTACCCAGCCAAAGAAACCGGAGACTTCGGCCTTGTTCATCTTCACCACTGCGTTGAAGCGGGAGACGATGGCCATGGAGCCCTTGTCGAAGTAGCTAAACGGAACACGGCCCTCGGGGGCGGTGCCGTTGTTGACCTCATCCAGGATGGTGCTTGCTGCGTACTGGCCGCCCTGCATCGCCACCTGAGCCACGCCCGGCAGACGGTCCTTGCTCATCATGTCGCCCACGATGAAGATGTTGCGGTGCTCGCCCAGGGTCAGGTCGTCGTTCACCGGCACGCGACCCGCGCGGTCGACCTCGATGCCAGCCTGCTCTGCCACGTGCTTGCCCAGCGGAGAAGCGGCAACACCAGCGGACCAGATCTTAGCGTAGGAGGGCACGAAGTGCTCCTCCTCGGTCTTCATGTCCTTGTAGCGCACGCCCTCCTTGGACACGTCGGTGACCAGGGAGTTGAGGATGACCTCCACGCCCAGGTCCTCCAGGCGGCGGGCAGCCTTGCGGCCCAGGCGCTTGCCGAACGGCGCCAGCACCTGCGAGCCACCGTCGATCAGCAGGATGCGGGTGTCCTCTGTGTCGATCTCGCGGAACTCGTCGCGCAGGGTGCGGTGGGACATCTCGGCCAGCTGGCCGGCCAGCTCCACGCCGGTCGGGCCGGCGCCGACGACCACGAAGGTCAGCAGGCGCTCGCGGGCCTCCGGGTCGGTGGTGATCTCGGCGCGCTCGAAGGCGCCGGTCACACGGGCGCGGATCTCCAGCGCGTCGTCGACGGTCTTCATACCCGGCGCGAACTCTGCGAACTGCTCGTTGCCGAAGTAGGACTGGCCGGCGCCGGCCGCCAGGATCAGCGAGTCGTACTTCAGTACGGCATCGGTGCCGCCCAGGTCGGCGGTGACGGTCTGCTCGTTGATGTCCACGTTGCGGACCTCGCCCTTGACCACGCGGACGTTGTCCTGGTCCGCCAGGATCTGGCGGATGGACGGGGCGATCTCGCCCTCGGAGAGGATGCCGGTCGCAACCTGGTAAAGCAGCGGCTGGAACAGGTGGTGGTTCGTCCGGTCGACGATTGTGACCTGGACGTTCTCGTTTTTAAACTTTTTCGCCGCAAACAGTCCGCCGAAGCCCGCGCCGATGATTACGACGTGGTGGCGGTTTGATGTGCTGGTCATCTAGTTGCTTCTCCTCAATGATGGTTGTAATCCGGCACCATCTTAATTGTTTCAGGCGTGCGCTTCACACCGAGATCCCCCGGATCTGAAAAATTCGGGCGCTTTCGGTTGCGCCTAGGAAGCCAAAAGTTGTTTTCCTAGTAACTTCGGGGGGAGTTACAGCGCAAAAGGAAGGCATGATGACGTCTCCGTACATCGACGAGGAACGCTGGCCGCGCCTGGTTGCCGCCCCGCAATCTCGTTTTATGGGCCGCCGGGCCGAGGCCGTCACCACGCGCATGGAAGCGCTACTTTCTTCTCACGGAATTGCTTTGGACGCCGGCTCGGTGCCGCACATGGTCGTTCGGGACGGCCAGGTGATCGATCGGGTAGTCGCCGAGGGCTGGTTGGGCTTGGCGGAAGGCTACATGGCCGGGGAGTGGTCCGCCGAACCGCTCCCGGAGGTTCTTGGAGCCTTGATGGATCAGCCCTTCGAGGGGAAGTTCGGGGAGTTTTTCGCCCGCCGGACTCCGAAGCGCCGCGGTCCGGCTCCGGGGGAGCTGCCGGAGGCCCTCGTGGAGCTCTACGCCGGCGCCACCCGCGCCACGGGCGCCGCCCAGTTCAGTAGCGCCTCCCGCACGAGCGCGCATGAGGACGGCATCGACTTCACCTGGTTCGGCGAGCCGGACCCAGTGGAGCGCCTTGACCTGGACGACGCGCAGCGCCGCCGCATCACCACCATGCTCGACGAGGCCGAGGTCGGACCCGGCGACCGCGTGCTGGAGATGCCCTCCTCCGGCGGCCAGCTGGCAGTGCAGGCCGCCAAGCGCGGCGCCCGTGTGGACGTTCTGACCAGCGACGAGGACCACGCGGACGCCGTACGCGCCCGCGTCCACACCGCCGGGGTCGGGGGAGCAGTGAACGTGGAGGTCATCGCCGGGCCGGTGCCCTCCCCGCGCCAGTGGTCCGGCCGCTACGAGGCCATCTTCTCCGTCGAGCGCATGGAGACCCTGGGGCTCGGGGGTTTGAGCCACTACCTCAAGGCTGTCGACCGCATGCTCTCCGACGACGGGCTGGCCGTGATCCAGTCGATCATCGCCACCGACGAGATGCGTGAGACCGCCCGCGAATCCCTGGACGTCATGCGTGCCTACGTCTGGCCCGCCCTGGAGTACCCCACCGTCCAGCAGGTCCGCGAGGCCGCGGCCGAGCACACCCAGCTCACCGTCGTCGCGGAGAACAACCTCAGCGCCCACCTGCGCGCAACGTTGCCACTGTGGCGTGCGAACTTCCTCTCCCGCGAGCGCCAGGCCGCGGCCGCCGGCTTTGACCCGGTGTTCCGCCACCTCTGGGACTACCAACTGGCTCTCCACGAGGCCCTGGCCACCTCCGAAGACATCGGGTGCGTCCAATTCGTCCTCGCCCCGAAGTAGTTTTGCGATTTCCCCACGGGGCTCGCCGGATAGTTTTAGCGTAATAATAACTATTCGCGCATAACCCCCGAGAGGAACTCTTTCCGTGACTACTCCCACGAACCCCGATGTCATCATCGTTGGCGCCGGCCTGGCCGGCCTCGTCGCTGCCTACGAGGCGCAGAAGTCGGGTCTGAAGGTCCTGATCCTGGACCAGGAAAACCGCAACAACCTTGGCGGACAGGCATTCTGGTCGCTCGGTGGCCTGTTCTACGTGGGAAGCCCCGAGCAGAAGCTGATGGGGGTCAAAGACTCCGAGGAGCTCGCCTGGCGCGACTGGGAGAACTCCGCGCAGTTCGACGATTCCCAGAACGACTACTGGCCGCGCCGCTGGGGCCGCGAGTACGTCCGCTTCGCAGCCACTGAAAAGCGCGACTACCTCAAGGCCCTCGGCCTCAACGTGCTGCCCACCGTCGGCTGGGCCGAGCGCGGTTCCGGAGACGCCAGCGGCCACGGCAACTCTGTGCCCCGCTTCCACCTAACCTGGGGCACTGGCCCGGAGGTCGTGCGCGTCTTCCGCGAGCCCATCGAGGCCGCGGAGGCGGAAGGCAAGGTCGAGTTCCGCTTCCGCCACCAGGTCGACGAGCTGATCGTAGAAAATGACGCCGTCGTCGGCGTGCGCGGCAGCGTGCTGGAACCGAGCGATCTGGACCGCGGCGTGGCGTCCTCTAGAAAGACCGTAGGGGAGTTCGAGCTGCGCGCGCGTGCCGTCGTCGTGACTTCCGGCGGCATCGGCGGCAACCTCGACCTGGTGCGTCGCGCGTGGCCGACCGACCAATGGGGCCCGGTGCCGAACGACATGGTCACCGGCGTGCCCGCTCACGTCGATGGCCGCATGATCCAGATCTCCGAAACCGCCGGCGCGAACCTGGTGAACACCGACCGCATGTGGGCCTACACCGAGGGCATGAAGAACTGGAACTCCATTTGGCCCGGCCACGGTATCCGCATCATCCCTGGCCCGTCCTCCCTGTGGATCGACGCGACCGGCAAGCGTTTCCCCAGCAACATCATCCCAGGTGGCGACACGATTGCTACCATGAAGCACCTCGGCACCACCGGCCATAGCTACTCCTGGTTCATCCTGAACAAGACGATTGCCGACAAGGAGTTCATCTTCTCCGGCTCCGAGCAGAACCCGGACCTGACCATCAAGAAGGTTAAGAACCTGCTCTCCAAGGTCGGCCCCGGCACGCACCCCGCCGTGAAGGCATTCATGGACCACGGCGAGGACTGGGTGGTCGCCGACGACCTGGGTTCCCTGGTCGAGGGCATGAACGCCATCGCCGACGACGATGCCCCCGCCCTCGACGTCCACGACCTGCGCCGCATCATCGAGGACCGCGATTCGCAGGTGGACAACAACTTCAGCAAGGACGCGCAGATCAACTACATCCGCACTGCCCGCGGATACCTGGGCGACAAGATCGTCCGCTGCGCTGCCCCGCACCGCCTACTCGACGAGTCGAAGGGGCCGCTAATCGCCGTCAAGCTGCACGTGCTGACCCGCAAGACCCTCGGCGGCATCGAGACCGACCTTTCCGGCCGCTGCCTGCGCACCGACGGATCGGTTCTGCCCGGCCTTTACGCCGCCGGCGAGGTCGCCGGCTTCGGCGGTGGCGGCATGCACGGCAAGAACGCCCTCGAGGGCACCTTCCTCGGCGGCTGCATCCACTCCGGCAAGCGCGTCGGCGAGAACCTGAAGGCGACTATTGCTCAGCTCTAGCGCTTCATCATCCGCGCCATGATCTCCGTCATAGCGCGACGTGGCATGCGCTGCGACACGCTCATTAGCACCTTGTTGAAGGTGCCTGAGACCATAGACGGCGGCGGGAACTTGCGTAGCAAGGATTCGATTCCATCGGCCACAACGTCGTGGCTGCTCATTCGCTTCAGCCCGCCGTCGGCGCGGTCGCTGCCCGCCACCCGGAAGAATTCCGTCTCCGTCGGCCCGGGGCACAGCGCCATGATCCGCACGCCGGAGCCCTTCCGCTCGGCGTACAGACCCTCCGTAAACGACAGAACAAACGACTTCGTCGCGCCGTAAACGACCATGCCGGGGGAGGGCTGGAACCCCGCGATAGACGCCACATTCAGAATGAATCCATTCCCGCGCTCCTCGAACCGCGGCAGGAACATGTGCGTCAGCTCCACCAGCGCGTGCACGTTAACCGCGATCTCCGCGCGAAGGCGGTCGGTCGGGACGTCGGTAAAGGACTCGTAGTTGGCGAAGCCCGCGTTGTTGATTAGCGAGGTCACCGTAATCCCGCGCGTCGAAAGCTCCCACGAGATCTCGCCCGCCACGCCGTGCTCGGATAGGTCTTTGGCTATTACCTCGACCTTTACTTTATGACGCCTCTTAATCTCCGCCGCAATCTTGTTCAGCCGATCCTGGCGGCGCGCGACCAGTACAAGGTTTGCGCCCTTGGCTGCCAGTTGGGTGGCGAATTCCTTGCCGAGGCCCGAGCTGGCGCCTGTGATGAGGACGGTTTCTTGGGAGAGATCCAAAGTGCTCATAGTGTCATTTTTACACGAAATCTGGGCCTTGGGTGAAGAATGAAGAATAGGTCACACGTTCTAGTAAAGGTTGAGATTTTGCATTTAATTGGCCAAAAACCTTGACTGTGGTCGATTGTATGTTCTAAACTGGTGTCAGTTCACGAAGGGGATCGTATGAACACCACAACACTCACCACAAACACCACCGAACCGCCGCCCGATACCGCAGAGCCTTACTACCGGCTTGCGCGTTCCAACGACCCGTTAACGGCGACGTCCCGTGCCCTCAATCTGACCCACCTCGCCATGGTCGAGCAGTCTACTCCGGCACCGGACGACCTCGTTCCCGATCATGTCTCCAAGCTCGCGGTGCGCTTCGGCATCAGCAAGGTAGTGGCGGCAAACTATGCCGACGCTGGGCTGATGCTCCAAGCCTTCCCACAACTCCACCAGCTGTTCCGCAGCGGCGCTTTCACTATTCGTCATATCCAGCAGGTCACCGAGGCTGTCGAGGCCGTAGCCCCGGACAAGCGCGCCGAGGTGGAACAGGAGATCCTGAAGGCCCTTAAGCCCACCGTGCCGAACCAGCAGGTTCCCACCCCGCGGGCGGCCTACAACAAGGTCAAGGCGATTGTGGGGGATCGGGACAAGCTAGCGGTTCCGCTGGACGACACTCCGCCAATGGATACGAATTCGCCCGAACTGGTGATCGACCGCAGCCAGTACGAGACCACCGCGTTCACCCTCACAGTGCCGCGCCTGCGCGGCGTGGAGCTGCACAAGGCGGTGAAGGCGGCCTCCCTGAAGCGCGGATGCTCCATGGGGGAGGCTTTCCTGGCGATGTTCGAGCAGAACATCACCACCGAGGTCACCTTGAACCTGTACAAGGCCGTCGGCCCGCAGCCCCGCGGAGTCTTCGCCGAGGATCACTGGCTGTCCGAGGCCGCTAGTTGCGAGTGGCTCGCGAAAGTCACCCACCTGGCAGCCCCCGGTTACACCGCGACGGAGGGGTACCAGCCGACGGAGTTGCTGCGGGCGTCAGTAATAGGGCGCGATGGGCACTGCCGTTTTCCGGGCTGCGATGCGCCGGGGTACACATGCGACATCGACCATGTGCACCGCCACGCCGACGGTGGGCCGACCTCGACGGCAAATATGCATCTGCTTTGTCGTACCCATCACCGGCTGAAAACCGCCGGTACCTGGGACGTTGCGCTGCACGCCGATGGCACCGAAGTGTGGACCTCGCACGGAGACGGCCACGAGGTTGTGACCGTGCCCGACGGGCCACTGGCGCGCGAGAACTTCGCCGAGCGCGGGGTGCGCAAGGCGCGGGTAGTGCGCAAGCTTAACGAGGAGAAGCTCAACGCCGATCCGATGATGCCGCGCGGGCTGTCCATCACCCGCGAGGAGCTGCAGAAGATGCTGAACTGCGCCTCCGTCGGAGAAATCAAGGAAGAGCTTCAGCGGCGGATCAAGAGTGAGATCACGATCGCCAACGCCATCGCCGAGCTGGCGCGAGAGGAACTGAACAGCCAGATCGAGCAGCTCGAACAATTGCAGAAGGACGAAGAGGAGCCGCCGTTCTAACCACTACTTTGAGGAGGTGACGGGCAGTACCAGCAGCGCGCCGAACACGCAGATGATGCTGCACATCAGGAACATGCCGGGGTAATCGAAATGCCTCAACGCGAGGGCCGCGAGGCCACCGCAGAACATGTTGCTGACCCCCTGGGTGAGCGACATCAGCGACACGTCGCGCGCACGGTTCTTCTTGCTGGGCAGCGACTCATTAACCATGGCCTGATCCACGCTGCTGAACACGCCCCAACTCAACCCCAACAGCATCGCCGCGGCATAAACCAAACCCATGCTGGTGGCGATAGTCATCATGCCCGTAGCGCCCGCGACACCAAGCGCCGAGACGACCACCAGGATCTTCCTCCGCCCCAGCCGGTCCGACACGCCACCGCTGACGAACGCAGTAATGATGGTGAATACCGCATACAGCAGGGTCAGCTCCAGTACGCCAGCATCCGGGTCGGGCACGCCAATGTGATCCCGCAGGTAATACAGCAGGTAGAATAAGCTGGTGTAGTTGGCCAGGTGAATCACGAAACGGCTGGTGAAAACAAGCCAATAGTTCCGGTAAGAGCCCTCGTCGCCGACCGTCGCGGACAGCGAATTATGCGGACGGACGTGCACGTCTACGTGACCGCGCCCGAAAGCGAATTGGAAGATAAAGAGAAGGGAAATGACGCCCACAACCCAGTACGCCTGCTGAATCGGCAAAGCTGCGGCAACGGCAGTCCCGCCAACGATTCCGAAGGTGTAGGTCGCGCCGACGATTCCGGACACCAACCCGAACTTTTCTTGGGGGACAACATCCGCGGTGACTGTCATCAGGTTGTTCGTTACGAACGCCACGAACACCTGAACCAAGCACCACAACCCGGTGAGCACCCAGAAGCTGGGGCTGAAGGACATCAGCAGCAATCCCAGCGTTACCAACGGCGCGGCCAACAGAACCCACGGCAGGCGCTTGCCCCAGCGACCCACCCAGAACCAGCTGCGGTCGGCGATATATCCGGTCAGCAGGCTCGTAACTACGGCGGTCGCACCGCCGAGCATCATCATGAGGGCGAGGGAATCCTCTTTGTTGTCGGGCCGCAGCTCGATCATCTGCAACCCCAGCAGCAGCTGCGTGGGGCCGGCCCAGGCGAAGACGGAGCCGAAGAAGGCCACGCCGAACTTCCAATAGAACCGCTTCGGCTCGCGCTCGGCGGCGGTAAGAGTCTGCAGCATCAGTGGCCCTTCTCTCTGAACTCGGCATCGATTTCCGGGGTGATGGCGCCCTCGCGGATCAGCGCCTGTAGCAGACGCCCAGCGGGCTTGACTTGCCGGTCCACGTTCACCACGCCGAACTTCTGCGCCATCCCCTCGGACCACTCCCAGTTGTCCACGAAGCACCAGTGGTAGTAGCGCTCGACCTCCGGAACGCGGGAAAGCTCCGCCAGGTGGTCCAGGATGAACGCGCAACGGAAGCGCTCGGCGGCGTCGGCGGTGCCGTTCTCGGTGATCCACACCGGCAGTTGGTAGCGCTTCGCGAGCTCGGCGGAGACCTCCGCAATCCCCGGCGGGTAGACTTCCCAGCCGAGGTCATTAGTTGGGGTTCCGGGGAAGGTGGCGTCAGAAAAACCGCGCACCGCCGTGCGCGAGTAGTAGTTAATGGCCACAGCATCGGCGAAGACCCCGCCGCTGGGCAGGTCGAGGCCGGGGCGACCGAGCACGGGATGGAAGCGCCCCTCGAAGAAGGCGGGCTCGATCGCGCCCTGGAAAAGCCACTCGACCAGGGGAGTAAGCAGCCGGTGGACGGGGTTGCGCGGGTTCATGGGGGCGAAGACTCGGCGGTGGTGGGCGAAGGTGACTCGCGGATTGTCCAAGCGTGAGTGGATACGCTGGTAGGCCAGCAAGTGCGCGGCCGCCATGTTCCGCAGGCAGGGGCGTACCTTCGGCAGGCCACCGCGGCCGGGTGGGGTGGAGCCGAAGAGGTAAGCCTCGGTGGCGAAGACGTTCGGCTCGTTGATGGTGATCCAGTCGGTCACCACGTCACCCAGATGGTCGAGCACGACGTCGACGTAGCGCAGGAAAATCTCCACGTTCGGCTCGCGGGTGAATGCGCCGTTGGCTTCGAACCAGGCGGGGTGGCCGAAATGATGCAGGGTGACTAGTGGTTCGATTCCGCGTTCGCGCAGGTCGAGAAACTCTTCTCTGTAGCGTTGAAGCGCGTCGTGGTCGTAGCGGCCGGGCTCGGGTTCCACGCGCGACCACTCCACGCCGACGCGCGCGATCTGCAGGCCGAGGTCGCTCATGAGCTGGTTGTCTTCGCGCCAGCGGCGCCAGTGGTCAGTGGTCGGGTGCGGGGTGGTGCCGTCTTTGGCGACCCACTCGCTCCAGTTGTTGGGGCGCGGTGATCCTTCGATCTGCAGCCCGGCCGATGCAGTACCGATGCGGATGTTGCTGAGGTCCATGCACTTAACTTATTGACGCCCTTAGTTTCCGTTGGCAAAGTTTTCGGTTTTTACCCCATCGGGGGTAATTGGTTTGCTACAACAAAGTAATGCTCAAGAAAACAGCAGCGCTCGCATGCGCAACAGCCATTGCATTTGCCGGATTCGCGTCGCCCGCCGAGGCTGCGCAGATAACTAAGAGGGAGAAGGTCGCATATTCCAATGTGTTCGGCGACCTGCACATGAGGTTGCCGAAGACGGTGGACCGAATCGAGTACACGACGACCACCTCGGACGGGAAGAAAGCCCAGGTCAGTGGTTACATTGTGGAGCCGGTCGTGGAGTGGAAAGGTAAGGGGCCGCGCCCGACAGTGGTGATTGGCCGCGGAACGGTCGGGCAGGGAGACCAGTGCGCGCCGAGTAGGAACTGGCCGCTTGATGGGCAGCCGGATCCGATCAAGGCGAAGCGGGCGGTGAATCTGGAGGGTATCTACGACTGGGTATTTGCCTCCAAGGGTGTGCGCGTGGTGGTGACCGACTACATCGGCATGGGAACCCCGGGAATTCATACGTACATGAACCGCGACGATCAGGCGCACGCGATGCTGGATGCGGCGCGCGCGGCCGGCGTGGGTGACGGGCCGGTGGCGTTCTACGGGCATTCGCAGGGTGGCGGCGCGTCGGCTGCGGCGGTTGAGGCGGCAGGTGAGTACGCTCCGGAGCTTAACGTGGTGGGGGCCTACGCCTCGGCGCCGCCTGCGGATCTGGAGGCGGTGCAGCGGAACATCGACGGATCGGACCTTATGGGGGCGATCGGCTTCACGATCAACGGCTTGTTGGAACGCTATCCGCACCTGCAGCCGCTGCTGGATAAGCACCTCAACGAAGAGGGCAAGCAGGCGCTGAAGGATCTATCCACGATGTGCACCGGGGAGATTACGGACAAATACGGGCACAAGAAGACCAGTGAGTGGACAAAGTCGGGCAAGACGCTCGATGAGTTGTTGAAGGACATGCCCGAGGCGCGGGAGGCTATGGAAGATCAGCGCATTGGGCTTAAGCGTCCGGT
Organism: Corynebacterium evansiae; assembly: GCF_027570065.1. NCBI lineage: Bacteria > Bacillati > Actinomycetota > Actinomycetes > Mycobacteriales > Corynebacteriaceae > Corynebacterium > Corynebacterium evansiae. The sequence continues at coordinate 46,059 of NZ_JAKMUT010000002.1, forward strand.
GGCACCGGTGATGGTGATATCTGGGCGTCACGATAAGAACGTCGAGTACAACCAGGCGAAGGAATTGGCGCGCACGTGGTGCGAGAAGGGCGCGCAGGTCGAGTACCGCGACGACATCATGCCGCCGGTGGGCGAATACAATCACTTCATCCAGGCGGTGACGGGCGGCGCGTTCGGCATCGACTTCATCTTGAAGCGTTTCCGCGGCGAGCCGCTGGGGCGCACGTGTGAGGCGCCGGTGGGGCAGCTGCAGGGATCCGTGGAAGGCAGTGCAGCGCTACCCAACGTGACGGGAAGCTAAAGTGTCATAATGTATATTATCGGCTAATCCCTGGACTGCCACAGCTGATAGCAGGTGGCGGCCAGGAACAGCGCGCAGACCGCGGCGAAGAAATACGTCAGGCCCGTGCCCTGCCACAGCAGGTAGCCGATAAAGAACAACAGCACCACGATGCGCATGATGCGCGAGTACTTGAGCATCTCCGGAGACATGTGACCGCCGCCTACTTATCCTGCTCGAGAACCAGCAGCAGATCGATGGTGCCTTCGTCGGCGATCGTCGCGGCGACGAACTGCGGGGTCTGGATGTCGAAGTCGCTGCGCTTGAACGGAATGTTGCCCTGCAGGATCACGTTCTCGCCGGTGCGCAGAACCTTCAGTTCGGCGGTCACCGGATTCTTCTTGCCGCGCAGCTCAAGGTCGCCGGTGACCTTTACCTTCTCGGTCGTGCCGTCGTCCGGCAGATTGGAGACGTCGGCGGGCTCCGTCAGCGTAAACGTGGCCTTCGGGAACTTATCGGTGTGCAGGATGCTCTTGCGCACGTTGATGTCGCGTTTTTCCACATCACTACTGATGCTGGCGACGTCGACCGTGATCTTGCCCTCGGTGAGCTTCTTATCCTCAACCTTAACGTCGCCCTCAACGTCCTCGGTGCGGCCCGAGGTGGTCTTGGAGCCGGCGGGCAGCTTCTCGTCGAAGGTGTAGCCAGCCTGCGAAACGTTGTCACCGGCTCCCCTTACCACGTGCCAGGAGCCGTCCATTCCCACGCTGGCAGGCTCGCCACCTGCGGTTATGTCGGCGGTTCGCAAGCCTCGGTCGCTAAAGTAATTCGCCACCAGCGGCCCGAAAGCCATCAGCACACCGACAATCATGCCAATTACGGCGAGAGTGATGATTCCCTTACGCATGCCCTATAGCATAGCCCCTCCTACCTGCGACCCCTAAGTTGCTCGATGCGGCGGGCCATGCTCTCTAGTTCTGACGCCAACTCCTCCACCACCTCGGCGGACTCCCCTTCCTTTGCGGCGGTGCACAGGTCCTCGGCGGCGCAGCGCAGCTCGAAGAGGTCATCGTGGAACTTCTCGGCCGCGCTGGCCGACATAATGACGGAATCCGCCGGGATCGAGGTGCCCGCCAACTGGGCGCGCTGCTCGTAGGCGCGCTGGCGGCACGACTGGTTGCAGAATTTGCGGGGCCGGTTCGTCGGGCCGGGTTCAACTACCCTGCCGCACCAGGCGCAGTGCTTTGGTCGAGGCATGGAACAATTCTTAACGAAACTTCGTTGTTATGATGGATTAGTTCGAACTGATTTAGGAGTGATGAAGAATGGCCGATCGCGTACTGCGTGGAAGTCGCATGGGTGCCGTTTCTTATGAGACGGACCGCGACCACGACCTAGCTCCCCGCCGCATGGTGAAATACCGCACCGAGGCTGGGGAAATTTACGAGGTTCCCTTCGCCGACGATGCGGAGGTTCCACAGGAGTGGATGTGCAAGAACGGCCAGATGGGCACGCTGGTCGAGGGCGAAGGCCAGGAATCCAAGCCGGTGAAGCCCCCGCGCACTCACTGGGACATGCTGCGCGAGCGTCGCAGCCTCGAGGAGCTCGACGAGCTGCTCGACGAGCGCATCGAGCTGCTCCGTAAGCGCCGCCGCACTGCGGTGAAGCTCATGAAGGAGCAGCAGGAAGCGAATCAGAAGTAGCTGCGCACGGTGCCGGCACCGATGCGCCAAGACTCCTGAGCCAGGTTCTTGAACTGGTTAAAGCGGTGCGCGGCACCCCACTTCGTCACCTGCAGCAGAGCCTCGGAGACGATGTTGCCGCTCATCTTGGAATCGCCGATCTCCCGCTCGGTGAAGGTGATCGGAACCTCGCGCACGTCGAAGCCGGCTTCGACGGCTCGCCAAGCCAGATCCACCTGGAAGACATAGCCAGCGGAATCGACGGCATCCAGGTCGATCTCCTCCAACACCTCGCGGCGGTACGCACGGTAGCCGCCGGTGATGTCGGACAGGCCCGCGCCCAGCGCCAAAGAGGCGTAAATATTTCCGCCGCGGGACAGAACCTCGCGGCTGACCGGCCAGTTCACGGTCTTGCCACCCTTGACGTAACGGGAACCCAGAACCATCTCCGCGCCCGCGTCGATGCGATCCAGCAGCAGGTATAGCTGCTCGGGAGCGTGGGAGCCGTCGGCATCCATCTCGCACAGGATCTCGTAGTCGCGCTCCAGGCCCCAGTGGAAGCCAGCGATATAAGCACCACCCAGGCCGCCCTTGCCGCCGCGGTGCATCACGTGAATCTTCGAGTTCTCAGCGGCCATCTCGTCGGCCAGGTCCCCGGTGCCGTCCGGGCTGGAATCATCGACGACGAGGACGTCTACGCGCTCGGGCTCGGCCTTCAGCAGTCGACCGATGATCAGAGGAAGGTTCTCCCTCTCGTTGTAGGTCGGGATGATGACCAGTGTTTTATCGCTCAGCTTAGTCATGAAAAGCTTTCTTACCTCTCCTATAAGTAAATGCCACGGACAGCAGACCCAGAATAGCTAGAATCCATTCCACCCATGGGCCGACGCGGGCTGACAGTGTCATTGTATCGCTAAGGGGCAACTCGGCCTCGAGGGCGTCAGAAGTAAAGATGGCAGTGCGTTGCTCCACCGAACCATCGGGCGCGACGATCGCCGACACACCCGAGGTTGCGGCGACCACCACTGCGCGATCATACTCCTTGGCGCGCATGCGAGACATGGCGAGTTGCTGATACGTCATGTCCGTAAAGCCAAAGGTCGCGTTGTTCGTCGGACTGGTGAGAATCTGCGCGCCGCCCTGCACAGCCATGCGGAACGCGCCGTCGAAACTCACCTCGTAACAGGTGGCCACGCCGACGGGGATGCCGTCCATGTGGACCACTCCGTTGTCGTCGCCGGGCTGGAAGTTGCCGGCGCGGTCAACATGCTCGCTGAAATTGCGCAAGAATTTACGGAAAGGCATGTACTCGCCGAAGGGCTGCAGAAAGCGCTTGACGTGGCTCTCCCCTGGTCCGTCACTATCCCACACCACCATCGTGTTGTGCTCCGGGCTGACGGTGCCGACGAGGATCGGCGCGTCGACGGACCGCTGGGCGCGCTCAATCTGCTCGCGGGCAGCAGAGTCGGTGAAAGGATTGACGTCGGAGGAGTTCTCCGGCCAGATGACGATGTCCGGATCTGACTCCAACTTCTCGGTGCGCCGCACGTGATTATCCAGCACGGCGCGGCGCTGGGCATTGAAGTCCAGACCCAGGCGCGGCACGTTGCCCTGCACCGCCACGACATCCACGGTGCGGTCGGCAGGCGTGGCGGGAATCAACAGCGCATAGGCGGCGATCACGGCTACCACGCCAGCCAAGGAATACGCGGGCGCGCGGTGCTTACGGATACTCAAAGCCAGGAGCAGGCCGATCAGCACCACGGCGAAGGTGACAAGTGCGGGACCACCGAGACGGATCAGCCAGCTGATCGGGCCGCTGGCCTGGCCCCACGCGATACGCCCCCATGGAAAGCCACCGAAGGGAAAGGAAGAGCGCAGCCATTCAGTGGCGACGAACCAGGTGGGAATGCCGATGATCTGGGTGCTAAGGGGGCGTCGAACTAAAAGCTTTAGCCCTGCGCCGAACAGCAGACTGTAGAGGGACTGGACCAGCGCCAAAGCGATCCAGGCGGCCGCGCCGACGAACTCCCCGACCCACGGCAGCAACAGGCCGTAGATGGTGAGGCCCTGCACCCAGGCCATCAGCATGGCGTGGCGGTGGTCGGCGAAGTAGAACAGCAGCGCAAACCCGAGCGGCGCAGCCCACCATAGGCCGGTTGGCTCGAAGGCGGCAAAGACCATCACGCCGCTAAAGACAGCGGCGAGGAGCCTTAGAATCATCCGTTCTCGCCCGCGCGGTGGTCGATGACGTCTCCCCAACCGCCCGAGTTCTGGATGTGGCTAACGCGCGAATAGGTGGTCACGCCGAAACGCTCCAGGGAACGGCGCGCGGCCTGGCCCAGCATCTTGCGGATCAAGGAACGGGTCGGCGGAATCAGGAAGAAGATGCCGAAGAAGCTCGAGACAATGCCGGGTACGGCCACGCCCACTGCACCCACCATGGACAGCGCCATGTCGGCCGTGAGCTCGCCGGGATGATCCTTCTGCTGCAGCGCGCGGACGGTGAGTTCGCGCATCTGCCAGGTGGCCACGGCGATACCCAGCACAAACAGGCCCAACAGGATCAGCAGCGCCCAGCCCCAGCCGATCCACACTCCCAGGAGGATGAAGGCGATGATTTCTACGACGAGATACACGGCGGGTAAGAATTGCATGGCTGTAGGGAAACTCCTATAGTATCTGTCTGAAAATTTGTTATGAAAACGCGATCTTTGTAACGAAATCGTGCTTACATAACGATAACGAATGTGTGGGAAAAATAGTTCCTACACGCGATAGCTTAACTACGTTTTAGGGAGTACTTCGATGCGTCTACGCCGCTCTATCTTCGCTGCAGTTCTGGCCCCCACGGTTGCTCTGGCATCCGTCATCCCGGCAGTGGCAGAAACCGACACTCAGAGCTCCAGCACCAGCACCGGCTCGGAAGGCTCCAGCTCGGGTTCCAGCGACTCCGACGAGTGGTGGGACGGCCTGCACCCGGTTGCAAAGGTTGCGATCGGCATCGCTGCTGCCACTGGCATCTCCGTGGCCTTCGGGATCCTGCGGACGATCTTCTACAACATCTTCCACGTCTAGCGTGGCGCGCGCCGCCACAGCCAACGCGGGACGACCTGCATGGCGGCGGCCAGCAGCTTCAGGGAGCGCGGGATCCACACGGATTCCGCGCTTTCGTCGTTGATGGCGCGAACCGTGGCCTCGGCGACCACGTCCGGCGTGGTGGACAGCGGCGCCGGATCCATGCCGCGGGTCATCCGGCCGATCACGAAACCCGGGCGCACGATCACCAGGCGCACTCCGGTGCCCTGCAGCGCGTCCTGCATGCCCTGGCAGAAACCATCCAGGCCGGCCTTCGCCGAGCCGTAGACATAGTTCGGGCGGCGCACGCGAGCCCCGGCGATGGAGGAATAGGCCACCAGCACTCCCCTGTCGCGGGACTTCATCACCCGGGACAGCTCCGTCAGCAGCACCGCCTGGGCGGTGAAGTCCGTGTGCAGCACGCGGTAGACCTCGGAGGAATCGCGCTCCGCGAGCTCCTGGTCGCCCAGTACGCCGAACATCGCCAGCGCCACGTCCAGCGGGCCGGTGGCCTCGATCTCCGCGATGAGGTCGGCGTGGGAATCCACGTCGGTGGCGTCAAAAAAGAAGGAATCGACCTTAGTTGCACCGAGTCGGTACAGCTCATCGGCCAGTTCCGTGGTGCGGCGGGCGGCGAGCACCAAGTGGTTGCCGGGGGCGAGCAGGCGGGCGATCTCGCCGCCGATTTCGCTGGTCGCACCGAAGATCGCAATTTTCTTAGCCATCGAGGGCCACAACTCCTCGTCTCATCGCGGCGACCGCCTTGCGGGAGGCCGCCTTCACTTCATTGGAATAGCCAGTCAGCTTGATCTGATCCAGCAGGTCGATAACGCGGCGGCACCAGCGCACGAAATCGCCGGGGGTCAGGGTGGCGCCGCTGGCCTCGGCTGCGCGCAGGCAGTACTCCAGCGGGGCGCCGGCGGTCCATTGATGCACCGCGGTGGCAAAGCCCAGCTCTGGCTCGCGGGTCACGGCGAGGCGGTGGCGCTGCTCGTCGGTTGAAAGTTCCTGGTAGATGCGCCACGTCTGGCTGATCGCCTCGGCCAGCGGCTCGGTGGGCACGCCATCGTCCTTGGCGCCGGAGTCGCGACGGTTCTCGAATACGCAGGTGCTGGCCACTGCCGCGAGCTCCGCCGGGTCGAGCTCGTCCCAGATACCGCGGCGCAGGCACTGGGCGACCAGCAGATCGGACTCGTGGTGAATCTTGGACAGGCGCTCGCCCTCCATGGTGATGCGGGCGGTGTTGCCCTCGAGCTCCACGTAGTCCAACTCCGCCAGCAGCGCGAGGATGCGGTTGAACTGGGCGGACAGGGAATCGGATTCCTGCGGCTGCTCCTTCTGTTCGAACTCTAAGCGGCGGGCGGCCTTCAGGTACTGCTCGGCGGCGCGGCAGAGCTCCTCGCGGCCCTCCCAGGCGTGCACCGGGTGGGCGTGGACCTGCTCGCGCAGCTCGACCGCACGCAGGGAGCGGCGGCGAGCCCGGGGCTTGAGCTTCTTCGGCTTATCCAGCTGCAGGCGGCGCAGGTTGGCGGCCACTCCCCTGGCCTGCCGCTTCGGGTTGCGCGCCACGCCCTTGTGCAGGCGCATGTGGCCGATGTGCACCGGGGTGTTGCCGAACATGTCGGGGTTGATGCGCTCCACCCAACCGTCGTCGGTGATGATCGTCGGTCGGCCACGGTGGTCGGCACGCGCAATCACGGCGGTCGTGGGGTTCTTGCCAGTGGGCAGCGCGATCACGTCGCCCGGCTGCAGAGACTGCAGCAGGGCCGTGGTCTCCGTCGAAGCCTCGTCGATGACCATGCGCTTGGCGCGGCGCTCCTCCTGTGAAAGCTCGCGGCGCAGCTGGCCGTACTCGGTGACCAGTTGGAAGTCCTCGTTGAGGCTGTTGGACGGGCGGCGCACCTCGCGGATCGTGGCCTTTAGCTGCTTTTCCTGCTGGGCCAGCTCGCGGCGGCGCTTCTCTATCTGCTCGGCGCTCTCCACCACCGCGCCATTGGTCTGGTACTGCGCAAACGAACGTAGCAGCAACCGGTGGGCCTCATCCAGCCCCATCGTGCCGATGAGGTTCACAGCCATGTTGTAGCCTGGACGGAAGGTGGAATCCAGCGGATAGGTTCTTGTTGACGCCAAGTCTGCAACCCCATAAGGGTCCAGCCCCTGGCTCCACAGCACCACCGCGTTACCCTTCGTGTCGATGCCTCGGCGGCCGGCGCGACCCGTGAGCTGCGTGTATTGGCCGGGGGTGAGGTCGGCGTGCGTCTCGCCGTTGAACTTCACCAGCTTCTCCAGCACCACCGAGCGGGCAGGCATGTTGATGCCCAGCGCCAGGGTCTCCGTGGCAAAGCAGACCTTCAGCAGGCCGCGGGCGAACAGATCCTCCACTATGTGGCGGAAGGCCGGCAGCATGCCGGCGTGGTGGGCGGCGAAACCGCGCGACAGGGCGCGGCGCCACTGGCGGAAGCCCAGGACGTTCAGGTCCTCCTCCGTCAGGTCCGCCACGCCCGCGTCGATGGTGCGCAGGATCTCCTCCCTTTCCGACGGGGACGAATAGTCCACGCGGTCGATCAGCAGGGCGCGGACGGCGGCGTCACAACCAACGCGCGAGAAGATAAAGTAAATCGCAGGCAACATGCCGGCGGTGGCCATGTGCTGCACCACGTCGCCACGCTTTGGCCCGCGGCGCTTGCCAGTTTCCTCGGCCTTCGCGGCAGCGGCGACGACCTTGCGGTTGATGGCGCCGAGGTGCTGCTCCGAGCCCTCGAAGAGGGGCAGAATCTGGCGGCCGACCATCATGAACTGGGTCAGCGGCACCGGTCGCTTCTCCGTGACGATGATCTCGGTATCGCCGCGGACGGCGGACAGCCAGCCGCCGAACTCTTCGACGTTGGAGACGGTGGCCGACAGGGACACGAGGATCACGCGCGGATCGAGGTTGAGGATCGCCTCCTCCCAGACCGGGCCGCGGGAACGATCGGCCAGGAAGTGCACCTCGTCCATGACGACGTGCGTGAGGGTTTCCAGCCGCTCGGAGTCGGCGTAGATCATGTTGCGCAAGACCTCGGTGGTCATCACAACGATGGGCGCGTCGCCGTTGATGGTCACGTCGCCGGTGAGCAGGCCCACGTTGGCTTCGCCGTAGCGCTCCACCAGGTCGTGGAACTTCTGGTTGCTCAAGGCCTTGATGGGCGTGGTGTAAAAGCAGGTGCCGTCGCCGTGGAAGGCGGCGAACACGGCGAACTCGCCGACGATGGTCTTGCCCGCGCCCGTCGGGGCGGCTACGAGCACCCCCTTGCCCCGGTCGATGGCTTCGGCCGCCTGAACCTGGAAGTCGTCCAGCGGGAAGTCGTACTGGGCGCAGAAGCGCTCTACCTGGGGGCTAGAGAATGTCATCGAAATCGCTGCGGGTGAAGTCTTGTGCCTTTGGATCCTGGCGCTTCGGCGAGTCAATTGGGCGGGCCGCGCTGGTGGACTGCGGTGCCGGGGTTGCCGTCACCGGGGCAATGGGCTCTGGGGCGGCGATGCCGGTGGACTCGTCGTCATCTACCTCGAGCCAGTCCGCCTGGTTATTCTTGCGGCGCTTGTCGTTCAGGCGGGCGATCTGCGTGGCGATCTCCATCATCGCGCACAGCGCAATCGCCAGAATCACCATCGAGATCGGGTCCTGGCCCGGGGTGACGAACGCGGCGAAGAGGAACAGGAACGCCCAGATGAAGCGGCGCTTCTCCTTCAGCTGCTGGTAAGTCACCACGTGCGCCAGGTTCAGCAGCACAGTAATGAGCGGCACTTCGAAGCTCACACCGAAAATCAACAGCAGCGCCATGGCGAAGCTGAAGTATTTCTCGCCGTTTAGGGCAGCGATCTGCGCCTCGTCGCCGATGGTCAGCAGGAACTCCAGTCCAAAGGCGAGAACGAAGTAGGCCAGCACCGCGCCGACGGTAAACAGCAGGCCGGCGGAAATACCTACGCCCAGGGTCCAGCGCTTCTCGTTCTTGTGCAGCCCCGGGGTGATATACGCCCAGATCTGGCCCAACCAAATGGGCGAGGAAAAGACCATGCCTGCCAACGCACCGACTTTCAGCCGCAGCATAAACATCTCGAAGGGGCTGGTCGCCAGCAGGCGGCACTCCCCCGCCTCGGAGCCGAAACGCGCCTCGGGCGGCAGGTTGCAATACGGTCCGCGCAGTACCTCGCCCAGCGAAGCGATCGGGCCGACCTCGACGTTGTACCAGATGTAGCCGATGATCGTGCCGATGAAAATGGCAACCAGGGAAATGAATACGCGCTTGCGCAGCTCATTGATGTGCTCGACGATGGTCATCGAACCATCGGCGGGCTTCTTTAGCTTCTTAGCCACTTAACTTTTAAGCGTTGTGCTCGTTCGGCTGTTCGGACTTGGGCTGAGCCAGGTCTTGGGCCTGCTGCTGCTCGGCGGTCGGAGCCTGCTTCTTTGCCAGCTCCTTCTGGTCGCCGTCAGTCTTCATCTCGTCCATTTCGGACTTGAAGATGCGCATCGAACGGCCCAGGGAACGCGCTGCGTTGGGCAGGCGGGTCGCTCCGAACAGCAGGAAGATGACCAGAGCGATGATTAGTAGTTCAGGAACGCCAAGGTTCGGCATTATCTACGAGCTTTCTGTCGTTGGGATTGGTCTTACTATCCTAGCTCGCGAGCCTCGTAGGCATCGAGGCCACGCCGGGCTAGGGCTTTTAAGTTCTCGGCCAATGGTAGCGGTTCTACATTGCGAATACCGGATGAAAAACCTAGCAGAAACCTTAAAAACCATTCACCGGTATCCGGCACGTCGACGACCAAGCGGTTTTCGTCTTCGACCACCCACATGGGGAAGTACTCCAGCATCCACCGCAGCGATTCATCTAGTTCCAGACGCGCCCAGCTGTCACTGAGGCCGAAACCGAAGGGATCTTCCGGGTCGATCTCGGGTACCTGTTGGGCACTGGCCGAACCCTCCTCCCCCAGGTCGAGCCCGTCAATGCGTGCAAGCGCAAAGGTTTTTGTAGTGACGCCACGTTCCCGCGCCCAGAGGTAATACTCGCCGTCCACGAGGGCCACGTGGTCGGGGTCTACCGTGCGGGTGCTGAAGCTATCGCTGGACAGCGACTGGTAGTTAAAGGTGACCTGGCGGCGCGACTGGATGGCCTCCGAGAGCTGTCGGCGCAGCTGCACATGGGCGGGGGCTGAGGGCGCCGTTTCGGGGGTGAAGGAATCCGTGTACCCGCGCCGGGAGCGTAACAGAGCCTGAATCTTCTCGCTGGCGGAGTCGATGTCCGCCTGCGCCTCCGCCGGTGCGGTGGAGCGCAGCGCCTGCAGGTTTAGCAGCAACACTCCGGCCTCCATCGCGGTCAGGGCGAGTGGGCGGTCCAGGCCCGCGGAGAACTCCACGGAGGCGCGCATGCGATCCACGGTGACCTCCACGGGCATGTCGAGGATGCTGGCGGGCACGCGGCACTGAGACACCTGGCCCAGCTCGTGGGCGATCTGCGCGGTGGATAGATCCAGCGCACGCGAGGCCGCCATCAGGCTGCTATCCGGGTGAGAACGGAACCAGGCGAGGACGGACAGGGTACGGAGGAATTGTTCGGCATTGGAACGAGGGAGCGTCATGAAGCAGCCTCCTTGAGAACGGCAACAACATCGGTGACGACATCCGGCGGCGAGGTGACGATTACGTGGGGCGCGTAGGCCGCGGCGGTGCGGACGAACCAGTCGCGCTCCACGGGGCCGATCTGGCCATCCTCGTTGGCCAGGCGGCGCAGCTCCCAGGCGCCGGGCTCCGGGAACTCCACGGTGGCGGTGACCATCTGGCGGCTGCTCAAAAGCCCCTGCTGGATCAGCTGCTGTGGAGTGCCTTCTGGGCGCGGGTGCTGGGCGAATTCGGGCAAAGCGGTGACGGAATCGATGCGCGCTAAGCGGAACGTGCGCTGGGCCGTACGGTCCGGGTCGAAGCCCGTGACGTAGACCAAGCCATCCTTGGCTCCATAAGCCCAGGGCTCCAGGCGGCGCTGTTGGGGAGTATCGACCAGCGAAGGATAGTAGTTGAAGCTCAAGACCAGGCCGTTATCGAGGGCGCGGAAGATCGCGTCGAGGGAATCGCCGTCCAGGGCGGTGTGGTCCGGGACGCTGGGGACGGCGACCTCGCCGGTGGAAACGCGGTGCTGCATGCCCGCGGCGGCCAGCTTGGTGTAGGCGGAGCGGGCGGCGTGCTGCATCTCCCCCGACTGCGCCCACCGGCTGGCGGCTGCGAGGACAGTGGCCTCGCCGTCGGTGAACTCGATGTCCGGCAGGAAGGTCTGGGCGGGGTCGAGGGTGAGCATGTCCTCGCCCGTGATGCGCACGCCCAGCTCGGCGAGGTCCTGGCGGTCGCGGCCGAGCTGCTTGCGGGCGGAGCCATCGTTGGCGTGCTGGTAGCCCTCGACGTTGGTGAGCACCCACTCGATGGAGCGCGGGCCATCGGAGTTCAGCAGCGCGATCACCAGGTTAAACAGGCGCGTAGCGCCTGGAATCCAGTGAGTCTCGACGGGGCGGTTGCGGTTCATCGGGCTTCCAGGGTCTCGATGATGCGGTCGACGTCCTCGCTGGTGTTGGCAAAGGGGTCGGCCAGCAGGGCTTCCGCCCCGTTCTCGCCGTTGACCTTCACGCGCATCCAATCCACCGTGTAGGACAGCTCCGGGTGGGCGCGCACCGCCGCGATGAAGCGGCCGCGTACCGCCGCGCGGGTTGTCGGCGGAGCCTGGCGTACAGCCTGCTCGATCGCCTCCGGAGCCAGCAGCGTGCGCGCCAGGCCGCGGCGAGCCAGCACGTTAAACAGGCCGCGGGTGGGGTGAATGTCGTGATACATCAGGTCGATCTGCGCCAGGCGAGGGTCGATGGGATCCAGGCCCCGGGCGGCGGCCATGCGATCCAGCAGGGACTTCTTGATCACCCAGTCGATCTCCGTGGAGACCGGCGAGAAGTCGCCCGTGTCGAAGCAGTCCAGCACGCGGCCCCACAGATCCACCACGGGGGTGAGCTCCGCGTTGGGAGTGCCCTGCTCCGGGTCTTCACGCGAGGCGAGGTAGGCGCAGGCGGCGTCATAAAAAGCGCGCTGGATCTCCAGCGGCGTGGCAGTCGACCCGCTGCGCAGAGCGATGTCCACCTGGCCGGTGAAGTCGCGGGAGATCTCGCGGATAGAGCGGATCTCGTTGGCCATCTCGAAATCCGGGAGGGCCACGCCGGCCTCGATCATCTCCAGCACCAGCAGCGTGGAGCCGACCTTCAGAGCCGTGGTGACCTCCGACATGTTCGAATCGCCAACGATGACGTGCAGGCGGCGATACTTGGAAGAATCGGCGTGCGGCTCGTCGCGCGTATTGATGATGGGGCGCGAGCGGGTCGTCGCGCTGGACACGCCCTCCCAGACGTGGTCGGCGCGCTGGCTCATGGTGTAGCCCGGGCCGAAGTTCTCGTTCGGCGCGCCGGGATAAGGGATAGCAAGCTTGCCCGCGCCGCAAATCAGCTGGCGGGTAACCAGGAACGGCAGCAGCTGCTTGCTGAGACCCTTCAGGGGAATATCGCGGCTGACCAGGTAGTTCTCGTGGCAGCCATAGGAGTTTCCCAGGGAGTCCGTGTTGTTCTTCAGCAGGTATACCTTGCCGCCGACGGCCTGCTCGGCGCGGTCGGCCAGCTCGTGAAACAACAGGTCGCCAGAGCGGTCATAGGCGATCAGCTGGTGCAGGCTATCGCACTCCGCGGTAGCGAACTCCGGGTGCGCGCCGACGTCTAGGTAGAGGCGCGAGGCGTTCTCGGTGTAGATGTTCGAGCTGCGGTGCTCCTCCACCACGGGGGCGAAGAGCTTGCGGGCAATCTCGTCGGGGCCCAGGCGCCGGGAGGAATCCTGCATGTTCGCAATTCCATACTCCGTCTCCAGGCCCATAATGCGGCGGCGGATGGCGGTCACTGGCCGCCCTTTTGTACGTAGGAGCGGACGAACTCCTCCGCGTTGTTCTCCAGCAGTCCGTCGATCTCGTCCAGCAGATCGTCGGTACCGGTGACGTTCACCTGCTGGGTGCCCGCGCCGGAGGTCTGCTCGATGGGTTCGTCGTCGTCGCGCCGACCGCCGCCGGCGCTGACCTGTCCGCCCTGTGCCATGATTAATCTTCCTTTCTGCCAACCCCGGAAATCTTGTCCGGGTTGATTTCCTTCAAGCCTGCCACGAGCTCCCCGATGCCGGGGCGCGGTTGCGCTTCCAGCAGCGCGCGTAGCTCCAACTGGTTGAACCCGCGGGGGTCATCCATAGTGATCTGCACCGCGCCGTCCGGGGTGTCCACGATGACGCTATCCCAATTCGCTGAGAGGATGTCGGCGGAGTAGTTCGCCACCAGGTGCCCGCGCAGCCACGCGCGCGTGGCCTGTGGCGGGGAGTCCACCGCGGCCTCGATCTCCGCCGGGTCCAGCAGGGTTTGCATCCGGCCCTTGCGCACCAGCGCGTGGTAGAGCCCGCGGCGCGGGTCGATGTCCGAGTACTGCAGGTCCACCAGGGCCAGGCGCGGGTCGGTCCACTCCAGGCCGCGCGCCCGGTAGGCGTTCATCAGCTGCAACTTGGCCGTCCAGTCCAACCGATCGGCGGTGGACAACGGATCGGACTCCAGGTCGTCGAGGATCTTGCCCCACAGCTCGAAGACCTCCAGGTTGTCGCCGCGCAGCTCCATGATCTCCCACACGCGCTTGCGGATCTCCCGCTGGGTCTCGATGGCGGTGCGTTCCGCCTGGCCGTAGAAGCGCAGGCGGTAGGTGCAGTCCAGATCCCGGGAGACGCGCTGGACGTCCGCCACCGGCTCCAGCAGACGCAGGTCGCCGAAGTAAGCGCCCTCGGCTACCGCCGCCAGCACCAGCGCAGTGGTGCCGAACTTCAGGTAGTTGGAGAACTCGCTCAAGTTCGCATCCCCGATGATCACGTGCAGGCGGCGCCACTTGTCGGCCTCCGCGTGCGGCTCGTCGCGGGTATTCACGATGCCGCGGTTCAGCGTGGTCTCCAGCGAGACCTCCGTCTCGATGTAGTCGGCGCGCTGGCTGATCTGGAAGCCCGGTTGCTCCCCCTGCTGCCCCAGCCCGATGCGGCCGGCGCCGCAGTAGACCTGCCGGGTGACGAAATGCGGGATTAAAGCCGCCTGCACGTCCTCGACGTCCAGGTCGCGCGGGTACAGGTAGTTCTCGTGCGAGCCGTAGCTGGCGCCCTTGCCGTCCACGTTGTTCTTGTAGATCTTCAGCTCCGGCTCGGCGGCCTCGGCGGCGCGGTGCATGATGATGTCCCCGGCCTTGTCCCACACCACCGCGTCGCGGGCAGTCGTGGTCTCCGGGGAGGAATACTCCGGGTGCGCGTGATCCACATAGAAGCGCGCGCCGTTGGCGGTGATGACGTTCGCCGCGCCGAGGGCATTCGGATCCAGCACCGGGGCGGCACCCCGACGGTAGCGGCGCAGGTCGAAGCCGCGGATGTCACGCAGAGGGGATTCGTTCTCGTAGTCCCACCGGGTGCGGCGGTTCACCCCCTGGCCGCTGTGCTCTGCATAGGCCACGACGGCCTGGGTGGAGGTGTGAATCGGGCTGGCCGACGGATCGTCCACGGCGACGATGCCGTACTCCGTCTCCGAGCCAATGATGTGCGGGCCAAACAAACTTGTATCCTCCCTAGACCTTGTGCACGTCGATGTCCACGACGCGCTTCGTGCCGTGGCCGTAGATGCGCGCCCACTCCGCGGGGTTGGTGGTATCCGGCAGATCCTCGGAATCCCCCACCTCGGCCAGAACGGCCGCGTGCACGTGCTCCGGGCGCAGGCCGTCGGTGCCGTTGTGCAGTGCGTCCTTGATGGCCAGGGTCTTCGCCCGGTCCACGATATTCGCCAGCATCGCGCCGGAAACGAAGTCCGCCCAGTACAGATCCTCGCGGCTGCCGTCGGCGTAGTGGAGCGTGACATAGCGGTGCGCCTCGTCCCGAGTAAACAGCTCGTCGACGATGCTCTGCCGCAGGGCCTCCGCTGCCGCTTCGTTGGAGCCGGCAGCGGCGGAGAAGTCGGCGTCAATAGGTAGAGAAGCATCGAGGTGCTTCGACAGGATGGCGGCCGCACCGTCAGCGTCGGGCCGGGCGATACGAATCTTCACGTCCAGGCGGCCGGGGCGCAGGATGGCCGGGTCGATGAGCTCCTCGCGGTTCGAGGCGCCGATGACGATGACGTTGCCCGCGGCCTCCACGCCATCGAGCTCGGCGAGCAGCTGTGGGACGACGGTGGACTCCATGTCGGAGCTCACACCCGTACCGCGCGTGCGGAACAGCGCCTCCATCTCGTCGAAGAAGACGATGACGGGGCGGCCGGAGCTGGCCACGCGGCGGGCCTGCTCGAAGATCGCGCGGATCTGGCGCTCGGTCTCGCCCACGAACTTGTTCAGCAGCTCAGGGCCTTTGATGTTCAGGAAGTACGGGGAATCCGACTGCGCCAGGGAGTTCGCCACAGCCTTCGCAATCAGGGTCTTACCGTTGCCGGGCGGGCCGTAGAGCAACACACCCTTCGGCGGGCGCAGGCCGTAGCGGGTGTAGATCTCGGGGTGCAGGAAAGGCAGCTCGACCGCGTCGCGGATCTGCGTGATCTGCTGGCCCAGGCCGCCGATGTCGTCGTAAGTGACGTCCGGGACTTCCTCCAGGATGAGGTTGTTCGTCTCCGCGCGCGGCACGGCCTCGAAGGCCCAGCCGGATTTGCGGTCCACGATCACGGAGTCCCCAGTGACCACATCGCCTGCCAGGTCGCCGGCGGCCTTGACCACGTACTCCTCACCCACCTTGTCGGCGATGATCAGCCGGTCGCCGGTAACCTCCACGACCTGTGCGATGTCGCCGAAGTCTGGCTGGCCGGTGACCTCCACGACCTGCTGGCCCTCCCCCAGGCGCACCATCGCGCCGGGTACCAGCTCGTGCTGCGGGACGTGCGGCGAGACCATCAGGCGCATCCGGCGGCCGGCCGTGAAGACCTCGGCGGTGAAGTCCCGGTTGGCCTGCAGCAGCGTGCCGTAGGTGCTCGGCGGTTCGGCCAGCGCTTCCAGCCGACCGTTGATCTCCTCCAGCTTCGTGCGGCTGGCCTGCAGCAGCTCCACGAGCTTCGCGTTGCGCGCGCCGAGCTGTCGGTTCGCGATCTGCAACTCGCGCAGAGTCTGTGGCCCTTCCGCTGATGTGTTCTCGGTCATACTGACCAGTCTACTAACGGCGCGCGCGGCGTTGCGGTCGAGGTGCGGTGACGCCATCAGCCAGCCTGCGCGCCAGGATCAGAAATGCCGTGTGCGCGTTCATCCGGTGCTCGGGGCGGGTGGCCAGGCCATCGACCTTCCACTCACGCACCAGGGATTCCCAGGCCTTCGGTTCGGTGAAGCAGCCGGTCTCGCGGATGCCCTCCATGACCTTCATCAGCTGCGGGACAGTGGCGACGTACGTCATGAACACCCCGCCGGGGATCAGCACGTCCTTGACGGTATCTAGCATCTCCCAGGGCTCCAACATGTCCAGCAGTACGCGGTCGACGTCGCCGACATCCTCCTTGGTGACGGTCTTCAGGTCTCCCAAGCGCAGGTCCCAGTTGTCGGGGTGGCCGTCGAAGTAGTCCTCTACGTTTTCCTTGGCGTAGGCCAAGTGATCCTCGCGGACCTCGTAGCTGATGACCTTGCCCTTCGGCCCCACGGCCCGCAGCAGCCAGGTGCTCATGGCTCCGGAGCCCGCGCCGGCCTCCAGCACCGTGGCGCCCGGGAAGATGTCGCCCTCCACGAGGATCTGGGCGGCGTCCTTCGGGTAGATAACCGCCGCACCGCGGGGCATGGAGAGCACGTGATCGACCAGCAAGTGGCGGAAGCACAGGTACTCGGCGGCCCCGGAGGACTTGACCACGGTGCCCTCGTGCTGGCCGATGATGTCGTCGTGGCGGATTTCGCCCTTGTGGGTGAAGAAGCTCTCGCCCTTGGCCAGGGTGATGGTGAAGTGGCGGCGCTTGGCGTCTGTGAGCTGCACGCGGTCGCCTTCGGTGAAACGGCCGGAATATGCCATGTGGTCTTCCTTCCTGCTTTAAGAGATCCGGTTCATTTTACTAGGGTGGGTCGGGTGACTACGAAACTAGCTCTCTCCCCTTCCCGCGCCAACGACTACAAGCAGTGCCCGCTGCTGTACCGCTTTCGGGCCATCGACAAGTTGGAGGAGCCGAACACGATCGCACAGGTGAAGGGCACGCTCGTGCATGCGGTGTTGGAGAACCTGCACCAGCTGCCACGCGGCAGCCGCACCTATCCGGCGGCGGTGAAGATGATCCGCCCGGAGTGGGAGAAGATGCTGGCCAAGGACCCGGATCTTTCGGAGCTGGTGCCCGAGCAGTCCACCGTGGAGTTCTGGGAGGAGTGTCGCGAGCTGGTGAAGGGCTACTTCCAGATGGAAAACCCGGATGGTTTTGACGCCCACGAGTGCGAGCAATTCGTGAATCTAACGCTGCCCAACGATGTGCCGGTGCGCGGTTTCATCGACCGGGTGGACATCGCGGAGACCGGTCAGGTGCGCGTGGTGGACTACAAGACGGGCAAGAAGCCCGCGCCCCGCTTCGCGGACTCGGCCCGCTTCCAGATGATGTTCTACGCCCTGGTGTGGTGGCGCATGACGGGCGAGCTGCCCACCCAGTTGCGGCTGATGTATCTGAAGGTCAGCGACGACATGGTGCTGCGCCCCTCCGCCACCGAGCTGGCTGCCTTCGAGCGCGAGCTGGGCGAGCTATGGGCGCGCATCCTGGCGGATGTGCGCAGCGGAAACTTCCAGCCGCGCACCACCAAGTTGTGCGGGTGGTGCCACTTCCAGGACCTCTGCCCCGCCTTCGGTGGCACCCCGCCGGACTATCCCTTGGAGGTTTCCTCTTCGTAGTCCGTGTAGAGCTTGCCCTGGAACGTCGGGTTCAGCAGGTTCTCCGGGCTCAAGACCTCGTCGAGGGTTTCTTCGTCCAACAGGCCCTTTTCCAGAACCAGGTCGCGCACGGGCTTGCCGGTGCGGGCGGCCTCCTTGCCCACCAGGTCGCCGTTGTGGTGGCCAATCAGCGGGTTCAGGTAGGTGATGATGCCGATGGAGTTCTCCACGTAGCGGCGGCACACGTCGGCGTTGGCCGTGATGTCCACGACGCACAGGGCGCGCAGCGTGGTGCAGGCGCGGGCCAGGAAACGCACGGACTCGAACACGCACTGGGCGATGACCGGTTCCATGACATTGAGCTGCAGCTGGCCGGCCTCGGCGGCCATGGAGACCGTCTGGTCGTTGCCGAAGACCTTGAAGCAGATCTGGTTCACGACCTCGGGGATGACCGGGTTCACCTTGGCCGGCATGATCGACGAACCGGCCTGGCGCTCCGGCAGGTTGATCTCGTTCAGTCCGGCGCGCGGGCCGGAGGACAGCAGGCGCAGGTCGTTACAGATCTTCGACAGCTTCATGGCCACGCGCTTCACGGCGGCGTGGGCGTTGACGTAGGCGCCGGTATCACTGGTGGCCTCGATGAGGTCGCGGGACGGCTCGATCTTCAGGCCGCTGACCTCGCTGAGCGCGCGGATGACCGCGCTCTGGTAGCCGGGCGGGGTGTTCACGCCGGTGCCGATGGCGGTGGCGCCGAGGTTCACCTCGCGCAGCTGCGCCTGGGAACGCTCCAGCTGCAGGCGCTCCTCGGCGATGTTGTAACCGAAGGCGCGGAACTCCTGACCCAGGGACATGGGCACTGCGTCCTGGAGCTGGGTGCGTCCCATCTTCAGGATGTTGCGGAACTCGTGGCCCTTGGCCAGGAACGCGCGCTCGAGGGCGTCGAGGTGCTTGATCAGCTGATCGATTGCGAAGTGCAACCCCAGGCGGAAGCCGGTGGGGTAAGCGTCGTTGGTGGACTGGGACATGTTGACGTCATCGTTTGGGTTGATGATGTCGTAGGAGCCCTTCGGGTGCCCCAGGTACTCCAAGGCGAGGTTGGCGATCACCTCGTTGGTGTTCATGTTCACACTGGTGCCCGCGCCGCCCTGGAAGACGTCGATTGGGAACTGATCCATGCAGCGGTACTCTTCCAGCACCTGGTCGCAGGCCCAGATGATGGCCTTGGCCTTCTCATCGGGCAGGGCGAAAACCTCGTTGTTGGCGATGGCGGTGGCCTTCTTGACCATCACCATGCCGCGGATGAACTCCGGGATCTGGTTGATCGTGGTGCGCGAGACCTGGAAGTTGTCCACCGCGCGGAGGGTGTGCACGCCGTAGTAGGCGTGGTCGGGCACCTCCATGGTGCCCAGCAGATCCTCTTCGGTACGGAAACTCTTTGCAGCACGCGCCAACTGGGAGTGTGTTTCAGCCGACGTGATGATGTCAGTGGAGCTCACGACTGCATCGCCGTGAACCTCTGCCGCTGCCTTTGACGGAATTGGTTTATCGGTCACTATTCGTCCTCTGGTTGGGGAACAACTTTCTGTTCCCCCACCCTAACGAAATTGGACCTAGATGCGCGCGATCCTTATGTCGGTAGCCAGAATTGCCTCCGCACCGAGGGCGGAAAGCTCGTCCATCAGGGAGTTGGCCTGGGTCTTCGGCACCATAGCGCGGACGGCCACCCAGCTGTCGTTGGCCAGCGGGGAGACGGTCGGGGCGGACAGCCCCGGCGTGATGGCGGCGACCTTGTCCAGGTTCTCGCGGGCCACGTTGTAGTCCAGCATCACGTAGTTGTGGGCGTGCAGGATGCCCTGGATGCGCTTGATGAGCACCCGCTGCTCGGCGGTCACCTCCGCGCCTTTGCGGCCGACGATCACGGCCTCGGAGACGCACAGCGGCTCGCCGAAGGGCTTCAGGCCCTGCTGGCGCAGCGTCCGGCCGGTGGAGACCACGTCGGCGATGACGTCGGCTACACCTAGGCGGATGGAGATCTCCACCGCGCCGTCCAGGCGAATCACCTGTGCCTCCAGTCCCCGGTTGGCGAGGTCCTTGCGCACCAGGTTCGGGTAGCTGGTGGCGATGCGCTTGCCAGCGAGCTGCTCGACGGTCCAGTCCTCGTCCTTCGGAGCGGCATAGCGGAAGGTGGAAGCGCCGAAGCCCAGGGGTAGCAGCTCGTCGACCTCCTCGCGCGTGTCCGCGGCCAGGTCGCGGCCGGTGATGCCGATGTCCAGGTGGCCGGAGGCGATGTAAATCGCGATGTCCTTGGGGCGCAGGAAGTAGAACTCTACCCCGTTGTCCTCGTCGGCGATAGTCAGAGACTTCGAATCGCCGCGGGTGGCGTAGCCGGCCTCCTTCAGGATCGAGGTGGCTGTCTCGGACAGGGAACCCTTGTTGGGGACTGCGACGCGCAGCATGATCGTGGTGGCTGCCTTTCTCGGGTTTGCTTTTGTGGTTTAGAGGTACTTGTAAACGTCAGCGGGGGTCAGGCCACGGCCAACCATCACGACCTGCAGCCAGTACAGCAGTTGGGAGATCTCCTCGGCCAGCTCCTCGTCTGACTCGTACTCCGCGGCCAGCCACACCTCGCCGGCCTCTTCGACGATCTTCTTGCCCTGGAAATGCACCCCGGCATCCAGAGCCTTGACCGTGCCGGAGCCCTCGGGGCGCTCCTTGGCGCGGGAAGACAACTCGGCGAAAAGGGAATCGAAGGTCTTGAGTTCTTGTTCGTTCACGCCTTCCATTGTGGCAGATCGCACATCGGCCGGCGCAGTGCGCCCCAGCTCTGCGTAAATTCGGCGCAGATCCTCCAATGCGTAGCCTCTCAAGTCCTGGGCTCCCCCGCGCAGTTCAGCCAGGGTGCGCACTCCTTGCGGGATCGCGGTCTCCGGGTCGGTGGGGGCGCCCAGCACGCGGCAGCCCGCGTCGCGGGCGGCGGTCATGCCCGTGGTGGAATCCTCCACCACCAGGCACTCGTCGGGGGCGAAACCAAAGCGCGCGGCGGCGGTGGCGTAGATATCCGGGGCGGGCTTGCCGTTCGGCACCTCGTCGCCGCACAGGGTGAAGTCGAAGAATTCGCGGCCAATGGAATTCAGAGAAACCTCGGTCAGGGCACGGTTCGTGTTTGTCACCAGCGCCATCGGGAACCCGGCGGCCTTGGCTTCGGAAAGAATCTCCCTAATGCCGGGGCGGAATTCTAGCTGCCCCGCAAGGAGCTCCTCGACGCGCGTGTACATGAAGTTCAGCCATTCGGCCTTGGCGGCGTCATCAAGAACCAACCCCGCATGTGCCGCGCAGATCTCAACGGTGGTGGGGGTGGTCGCGCCGACGGTCTTCTCCCGCACTTCCGCGGTCAGCGGGCGCCCCATCTTCTCGCCCATCTCGAAGGTTGCGATGCCCCACAGCGGTTCGGTATCGACCAGGGTGCCGTCCATGTCCCAAAGTATTGCTTTCATGATGACGTTCAGTTTAGGTCAATTGCGCTTCCCACCGGCGCCCCTGTGTCATAGTTAGTGACGTAGGACACACCCCAGGAGTAAGGAGCACGATGAGCGAGCAGTCGGCATACTTCGTCCCCGGCAAGGTCACGGAGGAGGAAGGCCAGATCTACCGCAACTACCACCCCACCCAGCACACCGAAAGCCCCTGGGGGCCGGGCTTCCAGCACGGCTCCCCGCCCGCCGCGCTGGTAGCCACGGTGCTGGAAGACGGCGCGCGCGATGCCGGGCTGTCCCTGGAGGAAGGCCGTTTTAGCCGAATGACCGTCGAGATCCTGGGCGCTGTGCCGCTCAGCGAGCTGCGCACCCACGCGCGGGTGGTGCGCCCCGGAAAGCGCATCAGCTTCCTGGAGGCCATCGTCACCGACGAATCCGGCCGCGAGTTTATCCGCGGCTCCGGCTGGTGGATCCGCCGCGGGGATACAAAGGAGATCGAGCGCACCGTCGGCGAGCCGATGCCTGGCCCGGCCGGCGCCGGGGATGGCAGCGACTTCCTCGAACGCTGGGCCAGTGGTTACATCAACTCCATCGAGGCCCGCCGTGCCGACCTGGACGAGCGCCACCTGAACGTCGACGAATCCCGCAACCCCGCGATCTACTGGTCGCGCACCGACCTGCCCGCCGTCGAGGGTAAGGAAGATTCCACGTGGGTGCGCCTGATGAAGACGGTGGACATCGCCAACGGCCTGAACAACCTGCTGGATACGGACAAGTGGACGTACATGAACGTCGACACCACCGTCTACCTGCACCACGAGATGCGCGGAGAGTGGCTGGGCCTATCCGCGGAGGCCAACTACGGCACCGACGGCATCGGCACCACCGTCACGCGGATCTACGACGAGCAGGGGCTCATCGGCACCTGCAACCAGGGGATCATGCTGGCCCCGCGCTAGGCCTCGCAGACGGCCTCGGCCTGGGTGGTCACGAACATATCGTCGGCATCCAGGTCTACGGCCAGCTTCTCCACCAGGGCGAGCAGGTCCTTGATCTCCTCGTCCTCCAGCAGCGCGTCCTCGTGGCGGGCGGAGAGCTCCTTGAGCTTTTCGATGTGCTGGTTGATCACGGCGGTGATCGCGAGGGTGGTTGCGGTGGGCTGCTCGTCGGCGCTTTCCTCGGTGTTCTGCAGGTGCAGAGAGGCCGCGATCTTCTTCAGCTCCGCTTCGCTGCTGGCGGCCACGGACTGCGCAGCCTGCAGCATGCCGTCGACGATGGCCTGTGCGTCGTCCACCGCCGACTCCGGGTACGGGGCCTCCCAAAACTCGCGATCCTCGTCGCGCAGGTAGCTGCCTGTCGCCATTTGGCGCAGGTTGTCGAGGAACTCTTCGCGGGCAGACGTGGTGGCTGTGCTCAGCTGTGTGGTGCTCATAAGAGACAGTTTGCCCTGTGTGAGCTAGAGTCGCACGCCCAGCAGCGCATCGATTGCGGTTTTTATTTCTGACGCCGCAGCCTCGTCCCCTGCCGCCCCAGCCTTGGTGGCCGCGGCCCAGTGGTCGAGCGCCTCCAGAGCGGCGGCCGTGTCGAGGTCATTGGCCAGGTGGCCGCGCACGGTGGCTACCAGCTCGCGGGCCTTGTCGGTCGTGGTGGAGCCTGCGACCAGGGCCGCCCGCCAGGTGGCCAGGCGATGCTCGGCGTGAGCCAGCACTTCCTTGGTCCAGTCGCGGTCCTGCCGATAGTGGCCCGCGTACACGCCCAGGCGGATGGCCGCGGGCTCGTGGCCGGCTGCGGTGAGCTTGGAGACGAAGACGAGGTTGCCCAGCGACTTGCTCATCTTGGTGCCGTCCAGCCCGATCATGCCGGTGTGGACGTAGTGGTGGGCCATGCGGTCCACCCCGTGGGCGGCCTCGGCGTGGGTGGCGGAGAACTCGTGGTGCGGAAAGCGCAGGTCGCTGCCGCCACCTTGGATTGCGAAGGGGGCGCCCAGGCGGTTGACGGCAATGGCCGAGCATTCGATGTGCCAGCCAGGGCGGCCGGCGCCAAAGGGAGACTCCCACTTCGGCTCGTCGTCGCGGTGGGCGCGCCACAGCAGCGCGTCCAGCGGGTGCCGCTTGCCGGGGCGCTCCGGGTCTCCCCCGCGCTCGGCGAAAAACTCCGCCATCTGCTCCTCGTTGTAGCGGGACTCGTAGCCGAACTGCGGCAGGAAGGTGTAGTCGGCGTAGATGTCCGGGTACTCGTCGCCTTCCAGCTGGTAGGCAGCGCCGACTTCCAGGAGCTTGGCCACCATCTCGATGACCTCGTCGATGGATTCCATCGCGCCGATGTAGTCGCGCGGCGGGATGACCGCCAGGTCCTCCATGTCGGAGCGGAACAGGTCGATCTGGCTAGTGCCCAGATCCTGCCAATCCACCCCGTCCCGTTCGGCGCGCTCAAACAGCGGATCGTCCACGTCGGTGATGTTCTGCACGTAGTGCACGCCGTGCCCGCCCGCGCGCAGGTAGCGGTGGATCAGGTCGAAGGTCAGGTAGGTGGCTGCGTGGCCCAGGTGGGTGGAGTCGTACGGGGTAATGCCGCAGACGTACATCCCCACCTCCCCGGCGGGAATCTCGACGGGCTTAACTGCGTCGTCGGCGGTGTCGTACAGGCGAAGCTGCGGGGCTTCACCCGGCAGCTGTGGGACTTCCGGTTCGGGCCAAGAGTGCATGGGTTTCGATTCTAGGCTGGCAGTACCCCGAATGCGAGCAGGGCCATGACCGCCAGGCCCAGCGGGATGCGCCACAGCGCGAACCAGGCAAAGGAGTGGTTGGCAACGAACTTCAGCAGCCAGGCGATAGACGCATAGCCCACCGCAAAGGCAATTGCGGTGCCCACGAACAACTGGGCGCCCGAGGCGGCCTGTCCGGCGTCGGGGCTAAAGGCGTCAGGAAGCGAAAAAAGCCCCGAGGCCAGCACGGCAGGGATGGCGAGCAGGAAGGAGTAACGGGTGGCGACCTCGCGATCCAGGTTCAAGAACAGGCCAGCCGAGACCGTGCCGCCGGAGCGGGATACACCCGGGATGAGCGCCAGGCACTGCGCGAAGCCCATGATCACCGAATCGCGCATGGTCAGCTGGTTGAAGCTGCGCTCGTGGCGGCCCATGCGCTCAGCGAGGATGAAGACGAAGGAGAACAGCACCAGCATCGTGGCAGTGATCCAGAGGTTGCGCAGGTTGTCGCGGATCAGGTCCTTGCCCAGGTACCCCAGGACAGCCACGGGCAGGGTACCGACGATGACCATCCAGCCCATCCGGTAGTCGAAGCTCTGGCGGTGAATGCGGCGGCCGTGCTTTCCGGTGAGGTCGGTGAGCCACTCCCACACGCCCTTGCACCAGGCGCTGGCGATGTTCCATATGTCCTTGGCGAAGAACACCAGCACCGCCAGCTCTGTGCCCAGCTGGATGACGGCCGTGAACGACGCGCCGGCATCCTCGCCCCACAACAGGGTGGAGAAGATGCGCAGGTGGCCGGACGAAGACACAGGTAGGAACTCCGTCAGACCCTGGATAAGCGACAGAATGATCGTCTGCGCCCAAGTCATATCTGTAGTCATGGGGATTGAGCCTAGTCCTTCTCCCCCGTCGTGAAAGAGTGACGTGGCCGGGCTGGTAGCGTTAGAAGTTGTGAATGTGCACGTCAATCGCTTTAGCCGAACCCTCTGCGTGACCGCCGCTGCCGCCCTGGCCCTGGGGTCACTTTCCGCCTGTGGATCCGAAGAGCCGGAAGAAAACGCGCCCGTTGCGGGTGAGCCCGCGCAGCCGCAGGATTCCCCCGATGATTCGTCCGGTCTGGGCGAGCAGATCGAGCTGGGGGAATCCACCCTGGGAGCCGCGCGCGTGGGCCTTTCTGCCGACGAGAACGCGCCGGGAGCGAACCTGGTTGCGGTGCTTACGAAGGGCAAGGTGCACTTTATTGACGCCACCAGTCCCAAGGACGAGCCGAGCCAGGTAGATGTCGACGATTCCTGCGACAACATCTCCACTACCGCGACGGGCGTGGCGGTGGCCTGCCAGGACAAGGCCATCGAACTGGGCCCGGACGGCAAGGAGACCCGCAGCCTGGACGTGGACGGCAAGGTGACCACCGTGACCTTCCTGGATAATGGCAAGGCCGTGCTGGGCAAGGCGGGCGAGGACAAGGCGCGCTTCTACGACAAGGACGGCAACGAGACCGGCGATGCGATCGTGAGCCGGAGCCTAGACGAAGCCGTGCTGGTCAAGCCGCATGGCCGCGGGCAGCGCGCTGCGCTCATCGACCGGGGCCAGACCAGCATCAACGACGTGGACGTGGACGATGGTTCTCTGAACGCCTCCCTGCGCATCGGCCAGGGCGTGGGCCAGGTGGCCACCGGGCGCGGCGACGACGGCGTGGTGGTTGCCAGCGACGCGCGTCAGGATCAGATGCTTATTTACACCATGAACGACGTCGTACGCCTGCACCAGGCGATCCCCACGAAGGCCTCCCCGTGGGGCGTGGCGTGGGATGCGAAGCGCCAGCTGGCCTGGGTGAGCTCGGCCGGGGAAAACAAGCTGACGTCCTTCCTCATCGACAGCGGCGCGCCTGTGAAGGTTGCCGAGGTCGAGGCTCCGAGCAAGGTGCGCGAGGTTTTGGACGCCGCCAATGGTGCGTTGGTGCTGGTCACAGAGGACGGAAAAGTCAGTGTGTACGGCACACAGAGCGTGGACGACGCGGTGAAGGACAAGCAGACGACGCCGGAAGACGAGTACCCGGCGGAGAAGGAATAAAAGGGGATCAGAAATGCTGAAGAAGATTCGCCACGGCGCCTACCAGGTGGCGCTGAAGGGGATGTTTACCCTGCGCCCGGAGCGCATCCACGGGCTGATGTCCCGCGGGTTGCAGCAGGTTGCAGGATCCAGGGCGGCCCTGTCCGCGATGGACGGCGCACTGGCAGTGCACGATGACGCGCTGAGCCAGCAGATCGCCGGTCTCACCTTCCCACGTCCGCTCGGCCTAGCCGCGGGATTCGACAAGGATGCCAAGGAGGTCGACGCCTGGGGCCCGCTAGGATTCGGTTTCGCAGAGATCGGCACCGTCACCGCCCTAGCGCAGCCGGGCAACCCCACCCCGCGCTTGTTCCGCCTGCCGCAGGACAAGGCCATCCTCAACCGTATGGGCTTCAACAATGAGGGGTCGCGTGCGGCGGCGATGCGCTTGGCGAAGCGCAGCACGGACATCCCGGTGGGCGCGAACCTGGGCAAGTCCAAGCTGGTGGCCGCCGAGATTGCGGACCGCGACTACCGCGAGTCCGCGAAAGCCATCGGCGGGGTGGCCGACTACCTGGTTATCAACGTCTCCTCCCCCAACACCCCGGGGCTGCGCGATCTGCAGGCGGTGGAATCTTTGCGGCCGATCATCCGCGCGGTGCAGGAGGAAAGCACCCGCCCGCTGTTCGTGAAGATCGCCCCGGACCTGAGCGATGAGGACATTGACAAGGTCTGCGACCTGGCCATCGAGATGGGCGTGACGGGGCTGATCGCCACGAACACCACCATCAGCCGCGAGGGCCTGAAGACCCCGGCACACGAGGTGGAGGCCATGGGCACGGGCGGAATTTCCGGCGCCCCGGTGGCAGCCCGCGCGCTGGAGGTGCTGCGCCGCCTGGCGGCCCGCGCCGACGGGAAGCTGGTTTTGATCGGCGTGGGCGGAATCGACTCCCCGCGGGCCGCGTGGGAGCGCATCGCCGCTGGTGCCAGCCTGATCCAGGGCTACACACCGTTCATCTACGGCGGCCCGGACTGGATCCGCGAGATCCACCAGGGTCTGTCCGCACAGCTGAAAGCCCACGGCCTGGAGAACATCTCGCAGGCCGTGGGCAGCGGGTTGCCGTGGGTGGAGGCCTAAACTAGTTTTCTGCCCATCCCCAGAGGATGCCGCGGGCGGTCGCCTTGAAATTCAGGTTAAAGCCCAGGACGGTCGGGGTTTGGCGGTCATCGATGTCCAGCTCCTCGCCCACCGCGTGGACGGCGAACAAGTAGCGGTGCGGGCCGTGGCCAGCCGGCGGGTTGGCGCCGTAGTAGCCCCAGGAACGGCTGTCGCCGCGTAGCGCCACCGCCCCCTCGGGCAGGCCGCTCAGGTCCTCGTTGCCAGCGCCCAGTGGCAGGGAGGTTACGTCCGCCGGAATGTTAAAGACGGCCCAGTGCCAAAAGCCGCTGGCCGTAGGGGCGTCCGGATCAAAACAGGTAACCGCGTAAGTCTTCGTGCCCTCCGGGCCTTTAGACCAGCTCAGCTGGGGCGAGACGTCGTTGCCTCCCAGCTGATCCTCGGGCAGGCGATCGCCGTCGGCGAAGGTCTCGCTGGTGACCTCCAGTGCGGGCAGGTCCGTCAGCGGCGCGTACGGGTCCGGGCCGGGGAAACGGTCATCGATGTAAGTGGGCTGGTGCTGTGCATTGTTTTCGGACATAGCACCACGCTAGTCAAAGCTTTCGACGAGCGCACTAAAGTGCTTATCCATATACAAGTAACTCCCTGTGACCTGCGTATTTGTGTAAATCACTGGCTTGGCATTAAAGTGACGGGAGTTGCCACCACTTCTCGTGGTGTGCGCAACCCAAGTCCGGGTGGCGGAATGGCAGACGCGCTAGCTTGAGGTGCTAGTGTCCTATTAACGGACGTGGGGGTTCAAGTCCCCCTCCGGACACAACATGAAAATCCCACGCTTTGTAGGCCACGCCTTTAGCGCGTGGTGGGGGCTAAAGCTGCGGTACCGATTCCTAAGCGTCCTCGTGCCCATCCTGCTGGTCGCTTTCGTCTACTTCGTCCCGAAACCCGCGGTCGAGGATATTCGCACCTGGGTGGCCTCCACGGGCGCGTGGGCGCCGTTGACTTTTGTGGTGCTGTTGGTCGCCTTCACCCAGCTGCCGCTCCCCCGCACCATCTGGACCATTGCCGCAGGAGTGATGTTCGGGTCCCTGTGGGGTTCAGTGCTGGCGCTGGTGGGCGTGGGCGCCTCTGCCGCGCTGTCGCTGATCCTGGTGCATGCCGTCGGTGGCAAGTGGGTGGAAAAGAAGACCCGCGATGCCCAGCGCATCCAGTTTCTGCAGGAAAGGATCGCCGAGCGCGGCTGGATCGCCGTGCTGGGGC
Organism: Corynebacterium evansiae; assembly: GCF_027570065.1. Classification (NCBI taxonomy): domain Bacteria; kingdom Bacillati; phylum Actinomycetota; class Actinomycetes; order Mycobacteriales; family Corynebacteriaceae; genus Corynebacterium; species Corynebacterium evansiae. Next base: position 74,616 of record NZ_JAKMUT010000002.1, read on the forward strand.
TGCGCATGGTTCCGGCCATACCCTTTTCGCTGCTGAACTACGCCTGTGGGCTGAGCCGCATCCCGTTTGTGCCCTATGTGCTGGCCACAATCGTGGGTTCCGCGCCGAACACCATCGCCACGGCCATGGCCTCCGACGCGCTCGCAACGGGCGGTCAGCCGTGGATCTTGCTACTCAGCGTTGTGGTGGTGTGCACCGGATTCGCGCTCGCCGCTAACGAGATTCGACTCTGGCGCCAGCTGCGCAAAGCCAATGAAGTAGGTTTATAAACATGTTTGCCGTGTATGCCGCTTACCGGGGCCGTTCGCAACGCCGTGGAGAGTACGTCCGCGACGTCGCGGCGGCGCTGGAGCGATCCTCGATGGTCGAGTCCGTGGAGATGAAGGGCATCGAGGACTTCGTCTGCATCGCGCCAGGCCCCGACGAGGCCGGCGGTCTGGTGATGTCTTTGCTGCAGGCGGGTGACTTCGCGCTCGGCATTGGCTCGGTGGTTGCGGAGGTTGATGGTGACGCCCCGTCGTCCGTGGAAGAGACCATCGGTGCAGCCACCCGTGCGGTGACCCGCTCGCAGCGTGCGGGTGCGGTATCGGTGCGGATTGAAAAGCCAGGCCCGGGCGGTGTGATCGCCCCGGGGCGGGCGGCCGAAGTTGCCCAGGACATCGCGGCGGCCTTCACCCTGCTGGCCCACGTGCTGGCGCGGCGCACAAAGGAGGGCCGCGAGGCCACTGCCCTGCTGCGCGCTGGGCACTTGCAGGCCGAGGCGGCGGAGATTGTGGGCATCAGCAAGCAGGCGATGAGCCAGCGGCTGGCCGCAGCGGGCTGGCATGCGGAGCAGGCCGGCTGGACCCTGGCCGTGCACATGCTGGCCAGGGCAGACGAGCTAAAGAACTAGCGTTCGTTGTAGGGATTATCAAGCGCCGCTTCGTCGACGGGCTTGTTCGCCACGGCGTTGGCGGCGGCAACTGCCTCGGCGATCTCGGGTGAGGAGGCGGTGTTGAACCAATCCTCGGAGCTCGACTCGTTGGCCTGCTCGCGAGTGGCATCGTCCACCGGCTTCGGCTCGTAACGGAATACTCCCTCGTCGTCCTTCTTGGCCAGGGCCTTGGCGAACTGCTCCAGGGAGTCGCCGAACTGCATTGGGATCATCCAGGTCTTGTTGGCAGAGCCCTTCGCCATCTCCGGCAGCTTCTCCAGGTACTGGTAGGCCAGCACCTCTGGCGTGACCTGGGCGGACTTGATGGCCGCGTTGACCTTCTGGATGGCCTTGGCCTCACCCTGGGCCTCCAGGTAGCGGGCAGCGCGGGTACCCTCCGCGCGCAGGATGGCTGCCTGGCGCTCGGCCTCTGCGGCCAGGATGTGCGCGTGCTTTTCACCCTCGGCGGCCAGGATGCGGGCCTGCTTCTCACCCTCGGCGGTCTTGATGTCCGACTCACGGCGACCCTCGGCGGTAAGAATCATGGCGCGCTTCTCGCGGTCCGCCTTCATCTGCATCTCCATCGACTGCTGGATGGATGCCGGCGGATCGATGGCCTTCAGCTCCACGCGGGAGATGCGCAGGCCCCACTTGGTGGTGGCCGCGTCCAACTCGCCGCGCAGGCGGCGGTTGATGACCTCACGGGAAGTCAGGGTCTCCTCCAGCGTCATACCACCAACCACATCGCGCAGCGTGGCGACGGAAATCTGCTCCACGCCGACGATGTAGTTGTTCACGCCGTAGATGGCGCGGGCCGGATCGTTGATCTGGAAGGTAACCACCGTATCGATGGCGACGGTCAGGTTATCCTGCGTGATCACGGCCTGGGGCGGGAAGCTCACGACCTGCTCACGGGTATCGACCTTGTCGCGGATACGGTCGACGAACGGAACGAGGATCGTCAGGCCGCCAGAAACAGTGCGGGTGTACGTACCCAAGCGTTCGATGACTGCCGCCTCACCCTGCGGGATGAGGGCGACCATCTTGATGATGATCGTCGCAATGATGACCAGTAAGACCACCAAGAAAATTGTGAAGCTCATGTTTTAAGCCCTTCTAATTGTTTCGCCACACGACCGCCGTCGTGCCGTCGATGTCTATCACTTGCACGGACTCTCCTTGGGGGTAAGTATCCCCCAAGTTTGCCGAGCGGGCTGACCACAGCTCGCCGGCGATGCGCACCATGCCACCGCTTTGCACATCGTCGGTGACAGCCTCTACTACCTCAGCGGTCTTGCCGGTCAGCTCGGCGTAGTCAAACGTGCGCGTCGGAGTCGTCTGCAGGAAGCGTTTCCGTAGGATGGGCCGGATCGCCAGGGTGGTCGCTAGCGAAGCCACGCCGAAAACCACAATCTCCGCCCACACCGGAATATCCGCCAGCGAAACTCCGGCGGTAATCAACGCGGCCGCGCTGAGCATGAGCAAGGACATGTCCGCTACCAGGAGCTCGCCGAGAGCCAGCACTCCTGCCGCGATTAACCAAATGATCGGACCCATAGTCAGGATCCTAGTTGGTGGTTCAGTACTCCGGTGGGACAGTAACGAAATCGATCAACCTTTCCACCGCACCAATCAAAGTGGAGTCCAGATCGCGGAAGGTCTTGGATGCGGACGCTACCCGGCGCCAGCCGTCCTGCGGGCTGCCCCAGCCGAGCTCTTGGCACACGCCTGTTTTCCAATCGATGCCGCGCGGGATCTTCGGCCACGCGCGGATGCCAACGCTTTGCGGCTTCACGGCCTCCCAGATGTCGATGTACGGGTGGCCGGTGACCATCACGTGTGGGCCTAAGGATGCGGTCAAACGCGCCTCTTTCGTTCCCTCGACGAGGTGGTCCGCGAGCACGCCCACACGGCGGGTCGCGGAGGGCTGGAACTCGGCGAGCCGCTCCGGCAGATTGTCGAGGCCCTCCAGGTACTCGACGACCACGCCTTCCACGCGCAAGTCATGCCCCCAGACTTGTTCGACAATTGCGGCATCGTGAATGCCTTCCACCCAAATGCGGGAGGGCGCCGCGACCTTCGCTTGTACGTTTTCTACGCGGCGCGAGCCTGAGTTGGAGTTGCGCTGCTTCGGTGGCAGCATCCTGGGATCTACATAACGAGTCAAGGTAATAGGCTTGCCCTCAAGTAGAAATGCGCCCTCGCGAAGCTTGAACAGGCGCGTTTTTCCGTAGCGATCCTCCAGGCGAATGAAATCGCCGTCGGCAGTCTTCTCTCCGCCCACCACGGCGCCGACGAAGTCGTCGGCAATGACCTCCACCACCATGCCCAGCTCCGGCGCGACGCGCGGAATGCTGGGTTTCTGGTTGCGGGAATGACCCTTCATGATGTCACCGTAATTGAAGCTCATGGGCAACCAGCTTAGGCTAGGAAAAATGACTGATCCGGTACCGACGTGGCTTGGGGCGCAACTCTGGTCGCCCGTGCAGAACACCTCCCTGTGGCTGGCCTGGTGGCTGCACGGGCTTATCGGGGCGGATGAAGTAATCGACGCCTTCCACGCCACCCAGGGCAAGCACCACCGCCTGGAGCCCGACGGCGGCGGACTCGTGGAGATGCTCGGCCAGATCCGCTCCGTGGCGGACGAGGCGCCAGTCGGGTTGGACGAACGTCCCCTGATCCAACTGGCACTCTCCGGCCCCGGCGACGCGACCGTGTTGCCGGTCGGCCCGGAGGGGGCGTCACTAATCCTTGCCGACCGCGACCCCTTGGTCAGTCACGTGCTTAGCCCTCGTGTTATTGACGCCCACCTGGTCAGCTGGTCGTGGGATCAGGTGGAGGGCCCGGTTCCGCCGCTGCCGGTCTACTCGCCGGGCGAGGCGGATCAGCTGCTGCGTGAGGCTGCGGATAATGCAACGAGGATGGTGCGGAACGCGGGGCACGTGCCGAGAGGTGGGGCGGCGTTTCAACGCGCCGAGCTGGCGGTGGGGGCACTGAACGATGCCTTTGGACTGCCCGGGATGCCGCCGGGAGTGCCCAGTCGCGCCGCCAAGCTGATGGCCAGGGCCGATCAGGTGGCGGCGATTGTGGAGGTCACTAAGCGCTCCGAGGTGGGTGCGAGCCTGGACCCCCATCTAATGCCAATGCTCCGGGCGGTAAGAACCGCCCGGATGGTGGCTGTGGATTATGCGCAGCGGGAGCTACTGCGTTAGATCATCACTCGATCATGCGGACTGCCATGGGCTGCATGCCGCCCCAGCGCACGTCGGAGATCTTGACGACATCGCCGGACTGCGGGGCCTCGATCATCTTGCCATCGCCCAGGTACAGGGCGACGTGGCCCGGCCAGAACAGCATGTCGCCACGCTTGGCTTGCGAGGAAGGAACCTGCTTGCCGGCCGTGTACTGGTAGCCGGAGTAGTGCTGTAGCTCGATGCCCACGCCGTAAAAGGCGTACATCATCAGGCCGGAGCAGTCGAAGCCGACCTTGTTGTAGTCGCCGTGCGCGTCGGCTACACCGCCGTCGCGGATGCCCTTGGTCGGGCCGTGGAAGTTACCGCCGCCCCATGCGTAGGGCAGGCCCAGCTGGCTTTCGGCGCGCTTAATGACGCGCTCGATCTTCTCCTCGGCGGTGCCGGAGGTATCGGGGCTACTCGGGTCCAGTGCATCGGCGATGGCCTCAGCTGGGTTTTCAGGGGTCTCCCGGGTCTCCGGAGTAACGGCCTCGTCCGGAGTTTCGGGAGTCTCTCGAGTTTCAGGGGTCTCCTGAGCTTCGGTTGCTTCCTCGGTTTCCGGAGCCGTGGGGGTCTCCTGCGCCGCCGGTGCGGTGCTGGTGCCGCCGCCCATGGCGCGGTCATACTCCTGGCCTGCGGTTTCGCGGCCCGCACGCGCGGCGGCAGCCACGGCACCATCCGGGTTGCCGGACAGTGCGGTGGTGAAGCCAGCCATCAGTGCGGACTCGCCGGCCTTGCGCAGGCCGTCGAGGGCTGCCTGGCGCTGGTCATCGCCGCTGGCGTTCAGATCGTAGGAGGACTGCAGCTCTGCCGGGAGCTCCGGCAGACCTGCCGGGTTGCCGAGGGAGCCCTGTGCCGGGGACTCGTCGGACTGGTCGGACTCGGTGGTCTCAGTGGTCTCAGTGGTCTCAGTGGTCTCGTTAGCCGCGGCCGGCTGAGCGTCCTCAGTGTTCTCTGTGTTTTCAGTGTTCTCGGTGTTCTCGGTGGAGTCCTCAGTGGACTGAGTCTCCTCCGCCTTTTCATCGGCCTTCTCGACCTTGGCTCCCGCGTTCTCGGCTGCCTTCTCGGCGACCTTGCGCTTGTCCCAGCTAGAAGCCTCCGGGTGGGTGTTGGTGAAGGTCTCCACGGCGGCGCGAGCCTCGCGGAGCGCCTTCTCCGCCTTTGACTTCTCATCGAGCAGGCGCTTGTATTCCTTCTGCTTCTCGGTGAGGGTCTTCTGGGAGTTGTTCAGGGTGTCGCGCGCGGTGTTGTACTTGCTTACCGCGTCGTCGACGGCGGAGTTCGCCTTATCGCGGGAGTCGCGTAGCGAGGACTCCTCGTTGGCGTTCTGGGTACGCGCCAGGTCGAGGCGGTCGACCTCGTCCTTCTGCTTCTTGGAGGCTGCGTCGATGTAGGAGGAGCGATCGAGCGTGTCACCAACTGCGTCGCTGCCGCCGGCAGCCAGGTTCACGGCGGAGGCGTCGCCGCCCTGGGCGTAGGCGGAACGCGCGATGTCGTTCAGCTTCGACTGTGCCTTGGTTACCTCGGTGTCGGAATCCTTGAGGCGTCCGCGTGCGTCCACGACCTTGTCCTGGGCCGTTTGGGCGGCGGACTGGCTGTTGACGAGGTCGACGCGGGCCTTGTTGGCATCTTCTCGCAGCGATCCCATGAGCGTCTCCATCTCGGAGACCTGGGACTTGGCGCGAGAAACCTGGCCGACGAGGTCGGCCAGGAAGCTTTCAACGGTGCGCTTGTCGTCGGCCTGGGCGACCATAGTCGTCGACTGCAGCGTCACTCCGGCGGTCACTGCGACGGCCAACACCGTTCGCTTACGGCTTTGTGGTCGTGGTGTCACGATCGATTCTCCTGGTGTTTATACAACTGGCTTTGAAGCGAGCGAAACCCTCGGTCCAGCTGGCCGCACTTCCCCATGCGATCAGTACAGGTCCCGTCGGGTGACTCTCAAAAATCACTTCGAGATCAACTCGTTTCAAAAGTTGACACTGGGAACCCTAGAGCACACGAGTCAAGGCCGTAAACTTTTTCACCATGAATCCCATGAATCGCACTAGTCACATAAGTAACGGCAATTGCCTTGACCTGCGAATAGTAACGGAAAAGTTACAAGTGTGATTTATGTCACATTTATGAGCGTGTAGGCGTGTCGTATTGCACTACCTGTAGAAAGCCCCCGTTTTTCTAGATTCACCCTTAAGGTTAGTCAATCCCCCAGGCTTGACTATTTTAAACCGTTACCTATTTCTGCTTGGTCCACGGCTTTGATAACGAAGCGATTACGGCCGCCACGGCCACTGCTAGGAACACTCCCACGTTGGCCAGGCCTGTGGGAGTTTCGTACCCCGCCGCCTGGTTGAGGAACTCCTGTGTCACCTCCGGATGACTGTTGGCGCCAGAGAGAACCTTGTAGTTCGATTCGATGGCATAGCGCGACAGATTCTCCGACACTGCCGTCGCCTGGCTCGGGGACTTCAGGATCACCGTGTCCGCGTCCGTGCCGTCCAGCACTTTCTGCGCCACGTCGCGCAGACTGTTGTGGCGCTCCCCGTCCTGGTTGATGTAGCCGATCTTTAGGGTGCCTATTTTGGACGCCGACTCTCCCCTCTCGGTCGCCTCAACCACATCGTTGAGGCTCTTGGATAGGCCGGCCGATCCAGACTCCACCTCGGTTGGGAAATCTTCGGCGACGAAGACTGGGGCGTCATTAAGAGAGGCAATGAGCTGCGCAACGTCGTCCGAAGGGGCGGGGTTAGGCGTATCGGTCATGGGATGTTTTTAGCACCGAAAGAGGGGTGGGGGTATCGGCGACACGCTTAAACTCGCAGGATTCGCAGCAGGACAATCGTACTGTTAAAATTTTTAGTGACGTCGCGGCAAGAATGCTGCCACAATGGTAAGCAGAGCCTCCGCCGCGGGCGGCTGTCCCGTGCGTGGCGGCGACCACATCGACGACGACATTTCGACTAAGAGAAGAGATTAAAGGAGCTCACTGTGGCTGAAAGCATCAACTCCTTCGATTCCAAGAGCACTCTGCAGGTCGGCGAGAAGTCCTATGACTACTTCGCGCTGGATGCTGTGCCGGGAATGGAGAAGCTTCCCTACTCCCTGAAGGTTCTCGGCGAGAACCTGCTGCGCAACGAGGATGGCAAGAACATCACTCGCGAGCACATCGAGGCCATCGCCAACTGGGATCCTTCCGCAGAGCCCAACTTCGAGATCCAGTTCACCCCGGCCCGCGTTATCATGCAGGACTTCACCGGCGTGGCCTGCATCGTTGACCTGGCTACCATTCGTGACGCCGTGGTTGCCCTGGGCGGCAACGCAGACGACGTTAACCCGCTGAACCCGGCTGAGATGGTCATCGACCACTCCGTGATCATCGAGGCATTTGGTAACGCCGACGCTCTGGAGAAGAACGTCGAGATCGAGTACCAGCGCAACGACGAGCGCTACAAGTTCCTGCGTTGGGGCACCGGCGCCTTCGAGAACTTCCGCGTTGTTCCTCCGGGAACCGGCATCGTCCACCAGGTGAACATCGAGTACCTGGCCCGCTCCGTCTTCGACAACAACGGCCTGGCATACCCGGACACCTGTGTTGGTACTGACTCCCACACCACCATGGAAAACGGCCTGGGCATCCTGGGCTGGGGTGTCGGCGGCATCGAGGCTGAGGCTGCAATGCTCGGCCAGCCGATCTCCATGCTGATCCCGCGCGTCGTTGGCTTCAAGCTGACCGGCGAGATCCCGGCTAGCGTTACCGCCACCGACGTCGTTCTGACCATCACCGACATGCTGCGCCAGCACGGCGTGGTCGGCAAGTTCGTCGAGTTCTACGGCAAGGGCGTTGGCGAGCTGCCGCTGGCCAACCGCGCAACCATCGGCAACATGTCTCCGGAGTTCGGCTCCACCGCGGCTATGTTCCCGATCGACGAAGAGACCGTGAAGTACCTGGAGCTGACCGGCCGCGACCAGGAGACCCTGGACCGCGTCGAGGCTTACGCCAAGGCACAGGGCATGTGGCTGGACCCGGAGAAGGAAGTCGAGTACTCCGAGTACCTCGAGCTGGATCTGTCCACCGTCGTTCCTTCCATCGCTGGCCCGAAGCGTCCGCAGGACCGCATCGAGCTGAACGACTCCAAGGCACAGTTCCGCAAGGACCTGCACAACTACGTCGACGCCGACGCTTCTGCCTCTACCCCGGACTTCGACGCAGAGGGTCCGGCTACCGAGGACACTTCTGCCCAGGCTGCCGGCACCCCGGCATCCGCTGCTGATGCGAAGGGCAACATTCCTTCCGCAGCTGCAGGCGCAGAGGGCCGCCCGTCCAACCCGGTCACCGTCAACTACAACGGCGAGGACATCGAGCTGGACCACGGTATGGTCGCCATCGCTTCCATCACCTCTTGCACCAACACCTCCAACCCGTCCGTCATGGTCGGCGCTGGCCTGCTGGCACGCAATGCTGCTGCCAAGGGTCTGAAGTCCGCACCGTGGGTTAAGACCTCCATGGCGCCGGGTTCCCAGGTTGTTAACGGCTACTACGAGAAGGCGGGCCTGTGGAAGGACCTGGAGGCCATGGGCTTCTACCTGGTCGGCTACGGCTGCACCACCTGTATCGGTAACTCTGGTCCGCTGCCGGAGGAGATCTCCGCAGGCATCAACGAGGGCGACCTGGCCGCCACCGCTGTCCTGTCCGGTAACCGTAACTTCGAGGGGCGCATCAACCCGGACGTCAAGATGAACTACTTGGCCTCCCCGATCCTGGTTATCGCCTACGCGATCGCCGGCACGATGGACTTCGACTTCGAGAACCAGCCGCTGGGCCAGGACCAGGATGGCAACGATGTCTTCCTGAAGGACATCTGGCCGTCCACCGAGGACATCGAGGAAGTTATCGCTTCCTCCATCACCAAGGACCTGTACGCCGAGGACTACGCAAACGTCTTCGAGGGCGACGAGCGCTGGCGCTCCCTGGAGGTTCCTTCCGGCAAGACCTTCGACTGGGATCCGAAGTCCACCTACATCCGCAAGGCTCCGTACTTCGACGGTATGAGCAAGGAGCCGGAGGCTGTCAATGACGTCAAGGGCGCTCGCGTCCTGGCTCTGCTGGGCGACTCCGTGACCACCGACCACATCTCCCCTGCTTCCACCATTAAGCCGGGCACCCCGGCTGCTCAGTACCTGGATGCAAACGGTGTGGAGCGCAAGGACTACAACTCCCTGGGCGCACGTCGTGGTAACCACGAGGTCATGGTTCGCGGTACCTTCGCTAACATCCGCCTGCAGAACCAGCTGCTCGACGGTGTTTCCGGTGGCTACACCCGCGACTTCACCCAGGAGGGCGGCCCGCAGTCCTTCATCTACGACGCTGCTATGAACTACCAGAAGGAGAACACTCCGCTGGTCGTTCTGGGTGGTAAGGAGTACGGCACCGGCTCCTCCCGCGACTGGGCTGCTAAGGGCACCCTGCTGCTGGGCGTGAAGGCCGTCATCGCCGAGTCCTTCGAGCGTATCCACCGCTCCAACCTGATCGGCATGGGCGTTGTCCCGCTGCAGTTCCCGGAGGGCGAGTCCTGGAAGTCCCTGGGCATCGAGGGCACCGAGACCTTCGACATCGAGGGCATCGAGGAGCTCAACAACGGCTCCACCCCGAAGACCGTCAAGGTAACTGCCACCAAGGAGAACGGCGAGAAGATTGAGTTCGACGCCGTGACCCGCATCGATACCCCCGGTGAGGCAGACTACTACCGCAACGGCGGCATCCTGCAGTTCGTTCTGCGCAACATGATGTCCGGCAAGTAAGGAATAACTCCTTATAAGCCTGGCATGAGGCGGTGACCGGCGCCCTCTTCCCCTAAGGGGAGAGAAGCGCGGGTCACCGCCTTTGTGCTCCCATACAACTCAACGAGGTTTAAGCAGATGCCCAAAGTAAGCGACACGGACCTGGCAGAGCGGAAGGTCGAGATCCTGTCCGGTGCGCGCCACTGCTTCGCTACCTACGGCTACGACGGCGCGACCGTCGCCCGGTTGGAAGAAACCATCGGCAAGTCCCGCGGGGCGATTTTCCACCATTACGGCAACAAGGATCAGCTGTTTCTCGAGGTTGCCCACGAGGACATGCGCAAGATGGCCGAACTAGCGGCCGACGAGGGTCTCATCGGCGCCATTCGTGCGCTCGTCAAGTCAAAAGACTTGACTGACTGGTGGGGTATGCGTGTGGAGATCACCCGCCGGGTGAACATCGACCCCTGCTTCGCGGCCAAGTGGGAGCTGGATCAGCTGGCGCTGCGCGAAACCGTGCGCACCCGCCTGCGGGAACAGCGCTCCGGCGGGCGGATCCGCAAGGATGTGGAGATCGAGACGATCGCCCAGACGCTGGAGTTGGTGCTCGAGGGGGTGCTTGGGCGGCTTGCCCAGCGGCAGGGCACCGAGGGCCTGTCCGACGCGCTGGACTTCGTAGAAAGCGCGCTGCGTTCCCCCGGACAATAGGCTGTCCAACCCGGTGAGTAGCATGTAGTGCATGATCGCAATCATGACCGTCACCGGGCTGGACCACACCGGGATCATCGCCGCCGTGTCCACCGCCCTGGCCGAGCTAGACGTCAACATCCTCAACGTCTCCCAGACCATCATGGACGACTACTTCACCATGATCCTGCACGTTCGTATCGACGACTCCCAGCACGGGATCGCCGACGTGCAGGACCGCATGGCGGAGGTCGAAAAACAGGAGAAGCTCGTCATCCGAGTGCAGTCGGAGGCCATTTTCTCCGCCATGCACGACGTATAAGGGTTCTGGAGGCTTAAAGAATGAATCCACGTCGTGGCGTCACAAACCAAAGCAACAACATCCTAGAAACCATCGAGATGATCGAGAAGTACCGTCTCGACATCCGAACGGTAACGATGGGCATCAACCTCATGCCCTGCATCCGCGAAACGATGGAGGCCACCGCCGAGGCGGTGTTCGAGCGCGTGGTGGACTACGCGCGGAACCTCGTGCCGGTGGCTCAGGAGATCGAGCGGGAGCTGGGCATCCCCATCGTAAACAAGCGCATCTCCGTGACCCCGGTTGGCATCCTCGCCTCCGCGGTAGAGGGCAACCCGGTGCGTATTGCCGAAGCGCTGGATCGCGCGGCCACCGAGGTGGGCGTGAACTTCATCGGCGGCTACTCGGCCCTGGTGGACAAGGGGGCCACGCGCGGCGAGCTGGACCTGATCCGCTCGCTGCCCGAGGCGCTGAACGAAACTAATGTCGTCTGCGCGTCCGTGAACGTCGGCAGCTCGAAGGCCGGCATCAACATGAATGCGGTCCGCGAGATGGGGCACGTCATCAAGGATGCCTCCACTTATGGGCCGGGCGGCACGCTGGCCTGCGCGAAGCTGGTCGTGTTTGCCAACTCCGTCTCCGACAACCCGTTTATGGCTGGCGCCTACCACGGGGTGGAAGAGCAGGATTGTGTGATCAACGTGGGTGTTTCCGGCCCCGGCGTGGTCGACCGCGCGGTTGCCGGAATGGAAGGCGCAACACTCAACGAGGTCTCCGAGGAGATCAAGCGCGCGGCGTTTAAGATCACCCGCACCGGTCAGCTGGTCGGCGTGATGGCCGCCCAAAGGTTGGGCGTGCCCTTCGGCATCGTGGACCTGTCCCTGGCGCCCACCGCGGAACTCGGCGATTCCGTGGCGCACATTCTGGAGCACATGGGGCTCGGCCAGGTGGGCACCCACGGCACCACCGCTGCCCTGGCGCTGCTGAACGATGCGGTGAAGAAGGGCGGCATGATGGCCTGCTCGCGCGTCGGCGGCCTCTCGGGTTCGTTTATCCCGGTCTCCGAGGACAAAGGGATGATCGACGCTGTGCGCAGCGGCGCCATTAGCATCGACAAGCTGGAGGCCATGACGGCCATCTGTTCCGTCGGCCTGGACATGATCGCCATCCCGGGTGACACCCCTGCGGAGTCGATTGCTGGAATGATCGCCGACGAGGCCGCCATCGGCGTGATGAACCATAAGACCACCGCCGTGCGCGTGATCCCCGCCGTCGGTACAAAGGTGGGCGACGATGTGGACTTCGGTGGCCTGCTGGGCTACGCACCGGTGATCGGCGTGAACCGTGCAAGCAGCGCCGAGTTCATCAACCGCGGTGGCTTCATCCCCGCCCCGCTGCATGGCTACCGCAACTAGGAAGGATTACTCGCTCGCATGGTGCAGGTCTTCAAGTACGGTCGCTCCTCGGTTGTCATCGACGATCCGCTCGACGGGCTCGTGCGGGGCGACCAGTCGGGCACATTCGATCAGCGGTGCACCCTCCCCGCCGGGTCGGTCGCGCTGAACGCGGCGCTGTCGAACAACGGCCGCATGCCCGTTGCCGGCAACACCGCGGGCTTTAGCGTGGTGCAGACGGTGGTGCTGACAATCGGCGTGGTGCTGTTTGGCCTGGGTGGCTTCCTGGCCGCCCGCGGAGGCACCCAGACTCTGGTCATTGGCCTGGTGATCGGGGCCATTGGCCTGCTGATGGCGGGCGTTGCACTCTATAGCGCCTCCAAGCGTCGCGGTCGGCTGCGGATCCTGGGCAAGGCCTGGGGAAATGGCTGGTTGCGATTTGCGCCCGCCCGCGTGGGCGGCGTGTGGATAACGCGGGTGTCTACCCACAACGACAACGGGGAGCGCATGAACACGGAGCGCCGCTATTACTACAAGGCCATGGTGCAGGCCTACCCCACCGACGGCACCGAGCCGTTCACGTTCCGCACCAGCGAGTTCAACGCCCCGGCCAACTGGGAGGGGCGCCCCTATAACCTGCACATGGCGGACGGCCCCATGGACGTGCTGGAGCCCGAGTTCACCAACGGCTGGACCATTTGCCGGTACATCGCGGGCCAGCCGGAAACGGCCACTATTTCTACCGACCTGTCGGCCAAGCAGGTCAAGGCGGCGCTAGAGGTTTCGCAGATCCACTAACGCCCGCAGCAGCTGGCCGTGCCGGGCGGGGATGCGGGAGCGCAGGATGATTTCCGTCCGCGTGCGCTGCACGCCCTCGACCTCCTGCAGTTTGAGGGTGATGTGCTCCAGGTGCTCGTGATCGCGCGCCACCACCCGGCACGATAGGTCGTAAGGCCCGGCGATAGAATGCGCCTCCGTGATCCACGGGATGTTCAGGATCGCCGCCGTCGCCTGGTCGAGCGCCCGCTGGTCCAGTGTGACGTGCACGAAAGCGCCTAGCGGGAAGCCGAGTGCGCCGGGGTCGAAATGAGGGGCGAAGCTGCCTATCACTCCCCTTTCCACGAGCTTGTCTATGCGGCTGCTCACCGTCGCTCGCGCCACCCCGAGTACCCGCGCATACTCGCGCACCCCGGCCTTGGGCCTTTCGTTGAGTAGCATGCAGAGCTCGATGTCTGTCCGGTCGAGGTCCCTCATTCTTCTGACCTTTCTTTGTGACGCCCCTTCACGGCCTGTTGGCAAGAAACATCTACTTTTGTGTGCAAATCTGTTGTTGCTTGGGTGGGATTTTAGGCCATTGGCCTAGGTTTCAGGTCTGGAATCTAAAAAACCTTTGCTAAGTGAACTATTTTCCCGTAGGTGCTACCGAGTGCGGTTCGCTGTCACTTAATGTGATTCAAACCACAAACTGACAGCTCGCACGAAAGGGTGAACAGCGATGACCTCCACCTTCATCCCCGACTCAATTTCCCCCGTCCAGGATCTCCCCGACTACACCCAGTCGCGCTATCGGGAGAAGACCGGGCACATCCACTTAACCGGCATTCAGGCGCTCGTGCGCACCGTGCTGGATCGCGCGGAGGCGGACCGTGAAATTGGGCTGCAGACCTCCAGCTTCGTTTCCGGCTACGAGGGCTCCCCGCTGGGCGGGTACGACCTCGAGCTGGGGCGCCGCAAGTCGCTGCTCGGCCAGTTTGATGTGCAGCACTTCCCTGCCGTCAATGAGGAGTTGGGCGTCACCGCCGTTGCGGGATCGCAGATGACGGATCGGGCGACGGTCAAGGATGGCATCGACGGCGTAGTCGGCTACTGGTACGGGAAGGCGCCGGGGTTGGATAGGGCGGCCGATGCACTGCGGCACGCGAACATGACCGGCACCAGCGGCACGGGCGGCGCAGTGGCCTTCGTGGGCGACGACCCGACGGCGAAATCCTCGACGATCCCCTCGGCCTCCGGGCGAATCCTGGCGGATCTCGGATTGCCGACCCTCGTGCCGGCGGACGCTGGCGACGTGCTGCGCCTCGGCACGCACGCAGCGTGGATGTCGCGCTACAGCGGCCTGTGGACAGCGCTGCGCATCACCACTCCCGTGGCTGACGGCTCCGCCAGCGTGGATCTGGAGGCCATCCGCGAGGCCACGACGGCCCGCGGTCTGGAGCGCGGCGGCGAGCATGTGCCCGAAGCTCGCCTGCTGGGCAAGCGACTGCTGGACCTGGAGGACACCCGCGTGGGCGAGCGCCTGCAGCGGGCTCTGGAGTACGCCCGCGAGCACCGACTGAACCGCTGGTGGGGCGCGCGGGACGGCGACCGCGTGGGCGTGATCTGCGCGGGCAACACTTCCCTGGAGGTCGCGGAGGTCGTGGGCGAGGCGAACGTGCGCGTGCTGCAGTTGGCGATGACTTACCCGCTGGACCCGCAGGAGCTGGAGAGCTTCTGCGAGGGGCTGGATACGCTCGTGGTGGCCGAGGAGCTCGGTACTCACCTGCTGGAATCCGTCCGCGCCTGCCTCTACGACCTCCCGGTGCGCCCCGCGATCGAGCACGTGAACGACCCGCTGAAGCAACTGCCCAAACTCCTGCGCAACGAGGGTATCGAGGTCGCCGGCGTGACGAGCGGTCCCACTCGGATCTCCCTGCCGCTGGCGGTGCCTAACCGCGTGCCGCACTTCTGCTCCGGCTGCCCGCACAACCTCTCCACCCGTGCGGACGAGGACACGCTGGTCGGAGCCGGAATCGGCTGCCACGCCATGGTGATGCTGATGGACGACAAGCGCGTGGGCAAGATCATGGGCACCGCGCAGATGGGCGGCGAGGGCGCACACTGGATCGGGATGCACAGCTTCGTGTCCGAGGAGCACTTCGTGCAGAACATGGGCGACGGGACGTTCCTGCATTCGGGATCGCTGGCGCTGCGGGCAATGGTGGCGTCCAAGGTAAACGCAACCCTCAAGCTGCTGCACAACGGCACGGTGGCGATGACGGGCGGCCAGGACCCCGTGGGGCAGCCGAGCCTGGCGGGGCTGGTCGACATGGTGCGGGCCGAGAACCCGGCCAGGATCGTCGTGACCAGCGACGATGTGCGGCGCACGCGGCGCGCCCTGCGGGGTTCCGGTGTGCAGGTGCGCCCGCGCGAGGATCTCGCCGAGGTGCAAAAGGAGCTGGAGGTGCTGCAGGGTGTCTCCGTACTGATCCACGACCAGGAGTGCGCCGCTGAGAAGCGCCGCGCCCGCAACCGCAACCAGCGCGCCCAGGCGACTGAAAAGATCGTGATCAACGAGCGCATCTGCGAAGGCTGCGGCGACTGTGGCGAAAAGTCCGGCTGCCTGTCCCTGCAGCCGGTGGACACGCAGTTCGGGCGCAAGACCCGCGTGGACCAGACCAGCTGCAACACCGACCGCTCGTGCTTGTCCGGTGATTGCCCGGCCTTCACGACCGTCGTTGCGGTCGAGGAGAAGCGCGAGGTGCCGCCTATTGACGCCACCGCGCTTGACCCGGTGCCGGAGAGCGCGCTGGACAGCAAGCACCCGTGGAACATCCGCATCTCGGGTGTGGGCGGCACGGGCGTGATGACGGCCTCGGCCGTGATCGCCACCGCCGCACACCTCGATGGACTTGCGGTGCGCGGCACGGACATGACGGGCCTGGCGCAGAAGGGCGGGTCGGTGGTCTCCGACCTGCGGATCTCTAGGAGCATTGGCCAGCACACAGGCACGGTGCCGCGCGGCGGCGCGGACCTGCTGATCGCGCTGGACGGCGTGACGGGTGCGGAAGACGCCAGCACCTCGGTACTCAACGCGGCGCGGACGGTTGCGGTGCTGTCGAACTCCGCGACCCCCACGGGCCAGATGTGCACGGACGTCAAGGCCACCCGCCCCGATGGCGTGCAGGTCACCGGTGCGCTGGGGCATGCGGCGAAGCGGGCGATCATCACCGACGCGATTCGGGTGTCCACCAAGCTCTTCGGTGAGTCCACGTTCCAGATCATGCTGCTGATCGGCGCTGCGGTGCAGGCTGGTGCGCTGCCGGTGACCCCGGAGTCGATGGAAAAGGCCCTGCGGATCAACGGCAAGAAGGCCGAGGCCAACATTCAGGCCTTCCGCCGCGGCCGCCAGCTGGTGAGCCGCCCGGAGGCGCTGATCGAGCTGATGGGCGTGGAGCCCGACTACTCCCAGTACCAGGAAGTTCAGCCCCTTGACCGCACCCGGTCCAAGATCGAGGAGGTGCTGGAGCCGAGCCTGGTGGACGAGGTTGCGGTGTACTTCGACGAGATGCGCCGCTGGGGCTCCGAGCAGGACGCCCAGGATTACCTGACCGACGTACGCGCGGTGCACGCCCACGAGCGGCGCGTGAACCCGGACGGCCCGGCAGAGCTGACCCGCGCCTTCGCCGCCGGACTGCACAAGCTATCCGCCTATAAGGACGAGTACGAGGTCGCCCGCCTGGCGCTGGATCCCGGATTCGCGGAGGCACAGAAGGGTGGCAAGGTTACGGTGCAGTTCCAGCCGCCGCTGCTGCGCGCGCTGGGGCTGAACCGCAAGATCGGCCTTGGCCCGCGGATGCGCCCAGTTCTCAGTGCGCTGGCGAAGGCCAAGGGGCTGCGTGGCACGCGCCTGGACATCTTCGGCTACGCGGAGGTGCGCAAGCTGGAGCGCAAGCTCGTGAACGCCTACCGGGAAGAGATCCTGAGCCGGGCGCGGAACCTCCACGCACCCGAGCAGGTGGCGGAGCTGGCCTCGCTGGCCGCCGCAGCCGACGGGGTCCGGGGATTCGAGGACAAGAAGATCGACAGTGCGCAGGAGTTGCTGCAGAAGTTGGGGCGCGCGGGCGTCAAAAAATAGTAAATAGACCAAGCGGTCTGTTACAGTAACGAATGTGACTTTCGTACTGCTATGCCCCCGCAGCGGCGCCGAGGTGCTCGCCGCGGAATACGCCGACTTCCTCAGCTACAGCGGCCTCACCCCCGCCGAGCTCGAACAGCGACCGCTGGATAACCCCAGCGCCGACCTGGGAAGCTTCGACGGCGTGGAGGGCGTGTTCATCGGCGGCTCGCCGTTTACGATCACCCGTCCGGTCGACGTGGAATGGCAGGAAGCGATCTCGCAGAAGCTGGTGGATTTCATCCAGGTCGAATCGGAGCGGCAGCGCTTCGGCATCTTCTCCACCTGCTACGGTACCTCCATGCTGGCGCACTACCTAGACGGCGAGGTCAACAGTAAGTACTCGGAATCGGCGGGTACCAGCGAGGTTTCTCTTACTGACGCCGGGCGCGTCGACCCCATCACGGGTGCGCTCCCCGACCGCTTCACCGCGCTGACGGGCCACAAGGATTCCGTGGTGCGCGTGCCCGAGGAAGCCACGCTGCTGGCCACCGGCGAAACTTGCCCGGTGCAGATCTACCGCTACCGCGAAAACGTCTGGACCAGCCAATTCCATCCGGAGATGGATGCTGCCGGTATCACCCGGCGACTCAGCTTCTACGAGGACGAGGGCTACTGCGACCCAGCGGAGATCGCGGAGACTTACGCACGCTTCGAGGGGCAGGATACGGCGGCGGCGAATTCGTTGCTGCGGCGCTTTGTGGAGCACTCCCGCAGCTCGCTGGGGATGGTGAGCTAGCTGGCTGGGCTAGGCCAGCTCGACGATCTCCATGTACTCATCGCTCCACAGGTCTTCCACGCCGTCGGGGAGCACGATCACCCGCTCGGGCTCCAGGGCCTTCACCGCGCCCGGGTCGTGGGTGACTAGCACTACCGCACCGGTGTAGGTTCGCAGCGCGTCGAGCACCTGCTCGCGGGACTGCGGATCCAAGTTATTGGTTGGCTCGTCCAGCAGCAGCACGTTCGCCCGGGAGCTCACGAGGGTGGCCAGAGCCAAGCGGGTCTTCTCGCCGCCGGACAGGGTGCCGGCAGGCTGCTCCAGCTGCTCGCCGGAGAACATGAAGGCACCCAGCAGGCCGCGCAGGTCCTGCTCGCCGGCATCGGGGCAGGCTTCGACGGCGTTTTCCCAGACGGACTTGTCCGGGTCGATCGTGTCGTGCTCCTGGGCGAAGTAGCCCACCTTCAGGCCGTGGCCGGTGACTATGCCGCCCTCGCCGTCGGTGCGTTCCACCCCAGCCAGCAGCTTCAGCAGTGTGGTCTTTCCCGCGCCGTTGAAGCCGAGTACCACCACGCGGGAGCCCTTGTCGATGGCCAGGTCCACCCCGGCGAAGACCTCCAGGGAGCCGTACATCTTGGTCAGCCCCTTGGCGTTCATGGGGGTCTTGCCGCATGGGGCGGGCTCCGGGAAGCTGATGTTGGCCACGCGATCCTCGACGCGGATCTCGTCCAGGTTGCCCAGCATCTTTTCCGCGCGGGCGGCCATCTGCTTGGCGGCCTTCGCCTTGGTGGCCTTGGCTCCCAGCTTCTCGGCCTGTTGCTTCAGCGCGCTGGCCTTCTTCTCGGCATTGGCCTTCTCACGGCGGCGGCGCGCCTCATCGGTGGCGCGGGCGTCCTTGTACTTGGTCCAGCCCATGTTGTAGACGTCGGCCTCGCCGCGCACAGCGTCCAGGAACCAGATCTTGTTGCAGACGTCGTCCAGTAGTTCCACGTCGTGGCTGATCATGATCAGCCCGCCCTCGTGCTTGGCCAAAAAGCCGCGCAGCCAGGTGATGGAGTCCGCGTCCAGGTGGTTAGTCGGCTCGTCCAAAAGAAGTGTCGTCTGCGAACGGCCGGAGCCGGCGGTGGCTGCAAAGAGGATCTGCGCTAGCTCCACGCGGCGGCGCTGGCCGCCGGAGAGGGTCTTCAGTGGCTGGTCCAGCACCCGTTCGGGCAGCCCCAGTGAGTCGCAGATCTGCGCGGCTTCACTGTCGGCCTCGTAGCCGCCGAGGGCGTGGTACTTCTCCTCCAGGCGGCTGTACTTGAGGATCGCGGCATCGCGCTGGCCGGCGGATTCGCTGGTCTCCATGATTTCCTGCTGGCGCTCCATGGAGTGCCGGATGCGGTCCAGGCCACGCGCGGAAAGCACGCGGTCGCGCGCGCTCTGCTCGATGTCGCCTTCTTTGGAGTCCTGCGGCAGGTAGCCCATCTCGCCGCTGCGTGTGACGGTGCCACCGTAGGGCTCGCCCTCGCCCGCCAGGATGCGCATGGTGGTGGTCTTGCCCGCACCGTTTCGCCCGACCAGGCCGATGCGATCGCCGGGCTGCACTCGTAGGTGCTGTCCGGGGGCGTTCAGCAGGGTTCGGGCCCCCACCCGAACCTCGAGGTCATTAGTAACAATCACAAGGAAGAAGCCTATCAGCCATCCCCGTCGGTGACCCTTCCCACCCCATGAACACCGGAGTCGCGTTGCCCGGGTCCCCCACAGTCCCGAGTCGCATCCGGTGTGTGTCACCGACGGGGTTGTCTTCTTTTCGTGCCCCACCTTTCGGTATGTTCGTACCGAGTAGGACAACGTTCATGTTAGAAACTGTGTTTGGCGCCCGCAGGCTAAGCGTTACACCCGATTTTGGCCTGTCCCCCAAACCTTGAACTTAAACCTGAGCTTGCGAAGCTTCTTATTCTATTAGGCACTTCTTATACCTGTAGCTAATGCATTAAGCCGCAAAAATTTCCTAAAGAAGTGATGAGTAAAACACGGCTGTGTAAGTTCGGGGGTAAGAATCCTGAATCGGAGGTTTCAAGTGACCCAGCGGCTCGCGCTTAAAGGCCTCGGTCCAGCCGGAGCGCTCCTGGCCATTCGAGCTGCACAGCGCGGTTTCCACGTCACCGCCTATGATCCGGCCTTCGACGTCACCAGCCCCACTCCGTTCCCCGGCACCTACGGCGTGTTTTCCACGCAGATCCCCACCTGGGCCGATCCCCTATTTAGTGCACCGGAACCCCTGGACGTCGTCGCGGGCACTCCCCTCACCCGCCGCACGCTGGGGTTTAGCTATCGGATGCTGAACCAGGAGGCGGTCGCGGAGGCCCTGCGCAGCTCGAGCGTGCGCATCAAACCTGAGCCGCTTCCCAATGGCATGGAGGCGATCGACTGCACCGGCGCCCCACGGACGGACGCCGCACTGTGGCAACTGGCCGTCGGGTGGTTCCTACCCTTTACTGACGCCCCTTCAGGGTCCACCCCCACCTTCATGGATTGGACCGGGACGGTTGCCCAGGCCGGGGATTGCCCACCCAGCTTCTGCTATGTCCAGCGCACGGACGAGGGCTGGCTGTACGAGGAGACGATCCTCGCGGCGCACTGCAGCGCCGATGCGGCGAAACAGGAGGAAGTTTTCGAGGTTCTACGGGCGCGCCTGGCAGACCGCATAGGGGCCCAAACTGTAGTGCGCGAAGAACGGGTCGCGATCCCGATGGGGACTAGGCGGCGTCACAAAGAAAGAAAGTTCGGCGCCGCGGCGGGGTTTATCAATCCCGCGACGGGCTACTCGCTGGGGCACGCACTGGAGGCCGCCGACGACTTCCTGGACGGCAAACGCGCCGACGGGTGGCTGGCGTATGTGCTGCGGCAGGTCGGCGGGGAGCTCATCGCCCGGGCGGATGGTGCGACGCTGCAGGACTTCTTCGGGCACTTCTTTGCTCTGGATACGCGGGCGCAGCTTGCGTACCTGAGCGGGCGCGACGGGCTGGAAGTGGCACGCACGATGTGGGCGCTAAGGGAGGGAACCGGGCTGCGCCACGAGTTCCTCCGTCCCCTATTCCGCCGCCCCTGGTCGGTGGGCCGGGCGGTGTGGCAGAGGATGTACTCGGCCTAGACCGTGAAACCCCTAGACCGTGAAGCCGAGGAAACGCAGCTGCTCGCGGCCTTCTTCGTTGATCATGTGCGGGCCCCAGGCCGGGGTCCACACCCAGTTGATCTGCAGGTCGGAAACCTCGTCGACGTTGTTGATCACAGCATCGCGCGCCTGGTCCTCCAGCACGTCCTGCAGCGGGCAGGCCGGGGAGGTCAGAGTCATGTTCAGCACCGCGGTCTTGTCCTCGATCCAGATGTCGTAGACCAGGCCCAGGTCGATGACGTTGATGCCGAGCTCCGGGTCGATAACGTCCAGCAGGTGCTCCTCGACCTTCCCGGCCAGCGCCATGTCCTCCGGGCTGCGCTCGGACGGACCCTCCGGGGCCTTGTCCAGCGGCGAGGGATCCATCTCCGGGGCGGTGGGTTCTGCGTTCTCAGTCATGGTGTGTTCCTTACTCTGTGTTGGTGTTAGCGCTCACGCCGGCCTCGGTGGCAGCGGCCTCGAAGGCCTTCCAGCCCAGCAGGGCACACTTCACGCGGGCGGGGTACTTGGAGACACCCGCGAAGGCAATGCCGTCGCCGATGATCTCGTCGTCGCCTTCGATCTTGCCGCGGGAGGTGACCATGCGCTCGAACTCCGCCAGCTTGGCGAAGGCTTCCGCGACGGGGCGACCGACCAGCTCCTCGGCCATGACGGACGTGGAGGCCTGGCTAATGGAGCAGCCCACAGCGTCGTAGGAGATGTCCTCGACCGTCTGGTTGTCCTCGCTGAGGTGCAGGCGCAGCGTGAGCTCGTCGCCGCACGAAGTGTTTACGTGGTGCACCTCGGCCTCGAAGGGCTCGCGCAAGCCCGCGTGCTGCGGGTGCTTGTAGTGGTCCAGGATGACTTCCTGGTACATCTGCTCAAGTTTCATAGGGCCCTAGTATCCTCTAGTACTTTCCTCAATCGCCGTTTCTGCGCTGCTTCTTCGCCGTTGCTTTCTATGTCGTGCCGAAGAACTCTTGCGCCTTGCGGATGGCGGCGACCAGCGCGTCGACTTCCGAAAGGTCATTGTAGATGTAGAAGCTGGCGCGGGCGGTAGCCTGCACATCCATGCACGTGTGCACCGGCCACGCGCAGTGATGGCCTACGCGGATGCACACGCCCTGATCGTCGACTACCTGGCCGAGATCGTGCGGGTGGATCCCCTCCACGACGAAGCTCAGGGCACTGCCGCGATCCTGCGAGTCGGTGGGACCGATGATGCGCAAGCCCTCGATGGTTTGCAGCTGCTCCAGGGCGTACTCCGTCAGCTCCGCTTCGTGGGCGGAAACCTTGTCCATACCCAGCTCGCTCAGGTACTTCACGGCAGCGCCCAGACCCACGACCTGGGAAGTCATTTGCGTTCCAGCCTCGAAACGCTGTGGAGCTTCAGTGAATGTCGTGCGCTCCATAGTGACCTTCTCCACCATCGAGCCGCCGGTCAGGAAAGGAGGTAGCTGGTCGAGGTGCTGGGTCTTGCCATAAAGGACGCCGACGCCGTTAGGTCCCAACATCTTGTGGCCGGAGAACGCGGCGAAGTCCACGTCCAGCTCGTGGAAGTCCACGGGCATGTGCGGCACGGATTGGCAGGCGTCCAGGACGAAGATCGCCCCGACTGCGCGGGCGCGGCGTACGGCCTCCTTGACGTCCAGCACGGCGCCGGTGACGTTCGACTGGTGCGTCAGCGCAACGACCTTAGTGCGCTCGCTGAGCTCCAGGCTCTCCAGGTCGATGCGGCCATCCGGAGTAGCGGAGTACCACTTCAGGGTCGCACCGGTGCGCTGGGCGAGCTCCTGCCACGGCACCAGGTTGGCGTGGTGCTCCAGCTCGGAGACTACGATCTCGTCGCCTTCTGTGACCTGCAGCTCCCCCGCCCGGGCGTCGCCCAGAATGTAGGCGACCTCGTTGAGCGCTTCGGTGGCGTTCTTGGCGAAGGCGATCTCCCGGTCCTCGGCGCCGACGAAGGCGGCGATGGCCTCACGGGCGGACTCGTAGGACTCGGTGGCCTCCTCCGCGATCTCGTAGGCACCGCGGTGCACCGGAGCGTTATGGGTGGTCAGGAACTCCCGCTCCGCATCCAACACCTGCATTGGCCGCTGGGCGGTAGCTCCGGAATCCAGATACACCAGCTTCTTCCCGTCGCGCACGGTGCGCGAGAGAATCGGGAAGTCGCTGCGGATCTTCGCGGTGTCCAGGGAACTGGTTGAACTCACAAGTTCACACTTTCTGCCCAGCTAGGGCTGGGCCGAGCGAGGTTGGTAGGAAGTAAACGGATGGGAGGGGTGACGCGCAGGCTTAGATGAACTTCTCGTAGCCCTCGGACTCGAGCTGCTCAGCCAGCTCCGGGCCGCCGGACTCTACGATGCGGCCGTCGGCGAAGACGTGCACGTGGTCGGGCTTCACGTAGTTCAGGATGCGCTGGTAGTGCGTAATCATTACCACGCCGCCGTTCTCACGCTCCTGGTAGCGGTTGATGCCATCGGAGACGACACGCAGCGCGTCAACGTCGAGGCCGGAGTCGGTCTCGTCCAGGATGGCGAACTTCGGCTTCAGCAGACCCAGCTGCAGGATCTCGTGGCGCTTCTTCTCGCCACCGGAGAAGCCCTCATTGATGGAGCGCTCGGAGAACGACGGGTCGATCGCCAGCTCTTCCATCGCACCGCGGGCCTCCTTGACCCACTCGCGGATCTTCGGTGCCTCGCCGCGCACGGCGGTGGCGGAAGAACGCAGGAAGTTGGCCATGGAAACGCCCGGCACCTCGGTCGGGTACTGCATGGCCAGGAACAGGCCCGCACGGGCGCGCTCGTCGACCTCCATATCCAGCAGATTCTCGCCGTCCAGCAGTACCTCGCCCTCAGTGATCTCGTAGCGCGGGTGGCCTGCGATGGCGTACGACAGGGTGGACTTGCCGGAGCCGTTGGGGCCCATGATGGCGTGGGTCTCACCGGAGTTGATGGTCAGGTTCACGCCGTGCAGGATCGGCTTCGGATCCTCGTTCTCGTCGGCGGGGACGACCTGCGCGTGCAGGTTCTTGATTTCCAGAGTGCTCATGGTGTGTAAAAAGCTTTCTTTGGGTGTTTGACAGGGGGAATGAAATTAAAGAACCGTGTGCTGCAGCTCGGCCTCGACCTTGTCCTCCAGCAGCTCGCGGATGGACTCTTCCGGGATGCGCTTGATGACGTCGGTGAAGAAACCGCGGACGATCAGCATCTTCGCGCTGGCCGGGTCGATGCCACGGGACTGTAGGTAGAACATGTGCT
The DNA here is from genome assembly GCF_027570065.1 of Corynebacterium evansiae. NCBI lineage: Bacteria > Bacillati > Actinomycetota > Actinomycetes > Mycobacteriales > Corynebacteriaceae > Corynebacterium > Corynebacterium evansiae. The sequence goes on from NZ_JAKMUT010000002.1 coordinate 98,969, forward strand.
CGTCGTCGAAGCGACCGACGGTTGCGGCGTGACCCGCGCCGACGATCTCGCCGGTCTGAATCTCCAGGTTTGGCACTGCATCTGCCCGTGCGCCGGAGGTCAGCAGCAGGTTGTTGTTCTTCTCATAAGTGTCGGTGTCCGTGGCATCCGGGCGGATCAGCACATCGCCGATCCATGCCGTGCGTGCCTCGCGGGCATCCTTGCCCTTCTCCGGCTCGCCCTGCAGCGCACCCTTGTACAGCACGTTGGAGCGGCAGTTACGGATCGAGTGGTCCACCAGCAGGCGCTGTTCGAAGTACTGACCCGCATCCGCGAAGTACAGTCCCAGCAGCTCAGCATCGCCGCCGGTGTCCGTGTAGCGCACGTGCGGCACGGAGCGCACCACGTGGCCACCGAAGGCCGCGTAGTAGTGGCGCACGGTTGCATCGCGGCCAACCTGGATGTGCGAGTTCGACAGGTGCACCGCATCGTCGTTCCAGTCCTCGAAGACCACGGTGGTCAGCTTCGCTCCGGTGCCAACGACGAACTCGACGTTGTCGGAGTGCGCGCCGGAGCCCTCATAGCGGACAAACACCACGGCCTCAGCGTGGGGCTCGAGCTCCACGACCAGGGTGCCGTAGGAGACCTCGTCCTCCCCCGGGCCGTCGACGGTGATGGTCACCGGAGCCTTCAGCGCCGCATCCTTAGAGACGCGCACGTAGTCCGCGGACTCGGTGTTTTCCCACGCCTGGGCTGCCGCACGATCCACGGGAGCACCCGCGCGACCGAGGCGCTCGTCGCCTGGCTCCAACTGCTCGACGGTCACGCTGGGGGCGTCATCATCAGAAACACCGACGGCGACGGCAGCACGCTTGCCAGCTACGGCCGAGCCATCGTGCAGGCCGCGCAGCTCGCGCAGCGGGGTGAAGCGCCAATCCTCATCCTTACCGCGCGGCACGGAGAAGTCCGCGGCCGAGAAAGAGGTGAAACGGTCACCCTTGGTCTGGTGATCCGTACCAGCCTGAACCGGTGTGATAGTCGCTTCGGTTTCGTTGAGTGAGGTGGTCATTTGGTTTAACCCACCGATCCTTCCATCTGCAGTTCGATTAGACGGTTGAGCTCCAGGGCGTACTCCATAGGCAGCTCCTTGGCGATGGGCTCCACGAAGCCGCGGACGATCATCGCCATTGCCTCTTCCTCCTCGATGCCGCGGGACATCAGGTAGAACAGCTGATCCTCGGAGACCTGGGAGACGGTGGCCTCGTGGCCCAGCGTCACGTGGTCGTTACGAATGTCGTTGTACGGGTATGTGTCCGATCGCGAGATGGAGTCGACCAGCAGCGCGTCACACTCGACGTTCGATGCGGAGTGGTGCGCATCCTTGTTCACCTGCACCAGGCCGCGGTAGGCAGCGCGGCCACCGGCGCGGGCGACGGACTTGGAGACGATGTTCGAGCTCGTGTGTGGAGCCATGTGCACCATCTTCGCGCCCGTGTCCTGGAACTGACCCTCGCCAGCGAAAGCCACGGAGAGCACCTCGCCCTTCGCGTGCGGGCCGGTCATCCACACGGCCGGGTACTTCATGGTCACCTTGGAGCCGATGTTGCCGTCGACCCACTCCATCGTTCCGCCCTCTTCGCACTTGGTGCGCTTGGTGACGAGGTTGTAGACGTTGTTCGACCAGTTCTGGATCGTGGTGTAACGGCAGCGGCCGCCCTTCTTCACGATGATCTCGACCACTGCGGAGTGGAGGGAGTCGGTCTTGTAGATCGGTGCGGTGCAGCCCTCGACGTAGTGGACGTAAGCGTCCTCGTCGACGATGATCAGCGTGCGCTCGAACTGACCCATGTTCTCGGTGTTAATGCGGAAGTACGCCTGCAGCGGAATGTCCACGTGCACGCCCTTTGGCACGTAAATGAAGGAACCACCGGACCAGACGGCCGTGTTCAGCGCGGAGAACTTGTTGTCGCCGGCCGGGATCACGGTGCCGAAGTACTCCTCGAACAGCTCGGGGTACTCGCGCAGTCCGGTATCGGTATCGACGAAGATCACGCCCTGCTTCTCCAGGTCCTCGCGGATCTGGTGGTACACAACCTCGGACTCGTACTGGGCGGCCACGCCAGCGACCAGGCGCTGCTTCTCGGCCTCCGGGATGCCCAGCTTGTCGTAGGTGTTCTTGATGTCCTCCGGCAGGTCCTCCCAGGTCTGAGCCTGCTTCTCGGTGGAGCGGACGAAGTACTTGATGTTGTCGAAGTCGATATCGCTGAGGTCCGCGCCCCACGTCGGCAGTGGCTTCTTGTCGAAGATGTCCAGAGCCTTCAGGCGACGCTTCAGCATCCACTCCGGCTCGTTCTTCTTCGCGGAGATGTCGCGGACGACGTCCTCGTTAAGGCCACGGCGGGCAGAGGCGCCGGCGACATCGGAATCGTGCCAGCCGTAGCCGTACGCGCCGATGGAATCGATAATCTCTTCGTCGGTCTGGGGTTTAGTTTCAGGTGTTTGTGCAGCTTGAGTCATGGTTTAACTTTCCTTCTTGGGGGAAGGGTCAATGGTTCTAAGCGGAATATAGGTGGTGCAGACACCGTTGCCGTCGGCGATTGTCGCCAAAGGTTGGGTGTGCTGTCCCAGCAGCTCTGCAACCACCCGGTGCTCCGCCGCGCACAGTTCTGGGAACTCGTGAGCGACATCTTGGATCGGGCAGTGATGACGGCAAATCTGTACGCCACCGCCTGCGTGGCCGACAGTGGCAGCGTAGCCCCTCTCGGTCAATGCGTCGGCAATGGCCTGGGCCTTGGCGGCTACGTCTGCGTCGGAGTCGGAGACGTCCTGCAGCAGATCGTTGATGCGCTGAGCGGCGAAGTCCTCCACCGCTTCCTCGCCTCCTGCAGAGCGAAGAGCACGCAGAGCCAGCAAGGCGAGCGTGTCGTAATCATGTCCAAACTCCGCCCGGCCTTCGTCGGTCAGCCTGAAGAGCTTGGCGGGCCGTCCACGTTGCCCGGAACGAGGTGCCTCGACGACCTCGGCGAGGCCGTCGGAGACGATGTTGTCTAAGTGACGCCGAACGCCGGCGGCGCTTAGCCCAAATGCCTCGCTAATGTCCGATGCGCTCACCGGACCGTGGCGCAGCACGTGCAGAAGAATGCGGTGCCGCGTGTCGTGCTCTGGAGTGGGCTGGGTTGCCCGCTCCTCAGATGTCCGTGCCACGCTAGTACCTCCTTTAGCTTCTGTTCGAGTGCGCCTGTGCAACTTAAAGTTGTGCCTACATGATTAGACAACAAAAGTGTGTCGTAAATATTCCCGCTTGTCTACTAAGGTAACCCTGCCTAACTCGCGGCCATCCTTGGAGCTATCTCTGTGGCGCTGGTCACGGCCATGGCTGAAGAAGATTGCTTGCGACATTCGGTAGTATCTGCACCTATGACTACCCCCACCTCAGCCACCCCGAGAGCCACCCCGAGCTCGTCTCGGGGGTCGCGTCTCTTGGCGCCCTGGCGGAGGTTCCAGGAGCAATTGCCCCACCTGGGTCTGGCGGGGTCGCGATCGGCACAGCTGCACTCGGAATCCGAGGGCGACAATGTGCCGGAAAGCTCCCTGCAGCTCCAGCCCCTGAGTCGCGCGCTTTCCATGCGGCTTTACGCTGCGGTATTCCTGGGAGCCCTCGGCACCATGCTGATCACGGTCGGCGGCCTGGGCGCCGGTGCGTTCCCCGTGATCCACAACCCCTATTGGGACTTCCCCGGCGTGAACACGCTGGCGCGGATGCTGCACTCCACCACCGTTTTGGTCTTCGTTGGCATCGGCTTCTTGGTCTACGGCTGGTTGCTTCTGTCTACCTTTGCTGTCTCCGCGCCCGGCAGGCCCAACCACCCTATCCCGGTGCGAACTTATTGGCGCACATTCTTCGTGTGGGTCACCCCGCTCATGGTCACTCCGCCACTGTTTACCCAGGACATCTACTCCTACCTGGCGCAGGGAGCGATCGCCGCGAAGGGCTGGGACCCCTACAGCGCCGGCCCCGTAGACCTGCTGGGTATCGACGACCCCCTGGCCCGTTCCGTGCCCCTGATGTGGGCGCACTCCCCTGCACCCTATGGGCCGGTGGCGCTGGGTTATGGCGAGGTTATTTCCATGCTGACTGACAACTCCATCATCCTGGGCATCGTGCTGCACCGGTTGGTGGCCATCCTGGGGCTGGCCTTAAGCGGCTGGGCTCTCGTACGTCTTGCACGGCGCTGTGGCGTGTCGAGTGGAGCTGCCTTGTGGCTGGGCGTATTGAACCCGTTGGCGATCCTGCACCTGGTCGGCGGCATTCACAACGAGGCCGCCCTGATCGGCCTTCTGCTCGCAGGCATGGAGTTGGTGCTGCGCGGCGTGGATAACGAAGAGCGCCCCCTCACCAGCCGCTGGATACTAATCATCGGCGGTTTCGGCCTGATCACAATGGCCGGCCTGGTCAAAGTCACGGCTTTCATCGGCCTGGGCTTCGCCGGTGCCGCACTCGCCCGCTGGTTCGGCGGGCGCCTGCTGGATCTCTGCTCCGCCGCGGGTGTCGCCGTAGCCGTCGCGGTCGTAACGTCCGTCGCATTCTCCCTATTCACCGGTGTCGGTTTCGGCTGGATCACCTCCCAGGGTGGCGCTGCGGAGATCATCTCCTGGATGTCGATCACCACCTCCCTTGGGCTGTCCTCCGGGGCGCTCGGTGCCCTTCTGGGGCTGGGCGATCACACCGATTCGGCGCTGATCATCTTCCGCACCCTCGGACTGCTCGTGGGTGCGTTCTGGGTGGTTCGCATGCTGTGGGCCTCCTTCCGCGGCCGTATCCACCCCGTAGGCGGGCTGGGCGTGGCCACCCTCATCCTGGTGCTTTTCTTCCCCGTCGTGCACCCCTGGTACCTTCTGTGGGCGATCCTCCCCCTTGCGGCCTGGGCGAACAGGCGCGCGTTCCACCTCACCGCCGTTATCTATTCGGTGGTGTTCAGCTTCTTCATCCTCCCCCGCGGACTTTCCCTGCCAACCTCCACGGTGATCTACATCTATGCGATAAGTCTCGTGTTCTTCCTGGTAGCGCTGGTGGCTCTGCGGGCTATGGCGGCCCACAACGCAGATCTGGCCGAGGCCCTGTCGTTTCGCTCCGATAAACTCCGGCGGGCAGTAGCCGCTGCTACGTAAAACGCTGCCAGGGGGCTAGACTTTCACATCATGACCACAAGACCTGAAACCCAGGCAACCCAAGCAGCCCCAGCACGGGCGAGCTCTCCCGTGCTTCAGCTCCGCGACGTAGTCAAGACCTACGGCGAGCGCCGCGCCGTCGACGGGCTGAGCCTCGAGTTGTCCGCCGGCCAGGTGCTCGCTCTCCTCGGCCCGAACGGCGCTGGCAAGACCACGACCGTCGAAATGTGCGAGGGCTTCATCCGTCCCACCGAGGGCACCATCCGCGTGTTCGGCAAGGATCCGGCCGTCGAGTCGGACGAGGTGCGCAGTCGCATCGGGGTAATGCTGCAAGGTGGCGGCGCGTACCCCGGAATCCGCGTGGGCGAGATGTTACGGCTGGTGGCGTCATACTCGAAAAACCCCTTGGATCCCGACTGGCTGCTCGAGACCGTCGGGCTGACCGGCCACGAAAAGACTCCCTACCGGCGCCTATCGGGTGGCCAACAGCAGCGCCTGAGCCTGGCCTGCGCGCTGGTGGGGCGCCCCGAGCTGGTGTTCCTGGACGAGCCGACCGCCGGCCTGGACGCCCAGTCCCGCCTGGCGGTGTGGGATCTGGTGGCCTCGCTGAAGCGCGACGGCGTGGCGGTGGTGCTGACCACCCACCTGATGGACGAGGCCGAGGCGCTGGCCGACCAGGTGGTCATCATTGACTCCGGTCGCGTGGTCGCTTCTGGCACGCCCGAGGAGATGATGTCGAGCCGCGACCCGAACTCCACCGGTGCGTGGCTTGCGGTGCAGGTTGATTCCGACGCCGCACTCCCCGATGTCTCCGCGGCCATTGCCAAGCGCGCGGAGGTGCCGGTGACGGTGGACGAGCTGCGCCCCCGCCACTTCAGGATCGAGGCTGAGGAGCTGAGCCCGCAGTTGGTTGCAGCGGTGGCCGAGGCTTTCGCCGATGAGTCCGTGATGATCAGCCAGCTCGAGGTCAACAGGCAGTCGCTGGAGGACGTCTTCCTCTCTATCACCGGAAAGGACATCCGCTCATGAGTACCACCAGCCGCTTCGAGCCAGGGCTCTTTGCCCCCGCACCTCAGCAGGCGAAGTCCGGCGACATCGTAAAGGCCCAGGCCAAGATCGAATCGCTGTTGTTCTTGCGCCACGGGGAGCAGCAATTGCTCTCTATGGTCATCCCGTTGGGGCTGCTTATTGGTCTGACGCTTGTTCCCGGCGATGACGCATCCCACGCAGTCAGCCGCATCTTCCCCATGGCTTTGGCGATTGCGCTGATGGGTGCGGGCTTTACGGGCCAGGCCATCGCGGTGGCCTTCGACCGCCGCTATGGGGCGTTGAAGCGCATCGGTGCGGCGGGTGTGCCCACCTGGGCGCTGATCGCGGGCAAGGTTGTCGCAGTGTGCATCGTGGTGCTGCTGCAGGTGTTGGTGCTATCCATCGCCTCATTCGCGCTGGGATGGCGCCCGGACATCGTGGGGTTGCCTGCGGCCCTGGTGACGGCGGTACTGGGGGTTGCGGCCTTCACCAGCCTGGGGCTGCTGCTGGGCGGCACCCTGAGCTCGGAGCTGGTGCTGGCGCTGGGCAACACGATCTGGTTCGTTTTGCTAGGTGCGGCTGTGTTCGCCACCATGGCAACCCCGGCCGGTGAAAACGTCAGTGCTTTCCTCATGGCCGTGCCCTCGGTGGCGCTAATGGAAGGCTTCCACACCGCAGTGGTTGCCGGTGGATTCAACTGGTTGGCGCTGCTGAGCCTGGCCGTGTGGGCCGTGATCGGCTCGGTCCTCGCGCTAAAGCTTTTCCGCTTCACCATGGAGAGCGACTAACGCAAGGACGGCTAGCGGCAATTAGCCCCGCCACGTGGGCTTCCGATAGTCTTAAAGGCGTGCTTGAGACTATGAAACAACGCGCCGCGGAGGAGAGCAATCCCTTCGTCAGAGCGCTGCTGAAGCTGTACGCCTTTGCACATGCAGTCGACCGCAGGTTTGGCTTCCCTCGGCCCGTTACCGCCCCGACTATCCGGCGCCAGCGGCTCTTCGCCATCATCCTGTTGGCCTGCCAGACGGGAATTACCTTCACCGGTTCTTTGGTGCGCGTTACGGGCTCCGGTTTGGGCTGCGACACGTGGCCGCAGTGCCACCCGGGCTCCCTGTTCCCGGTTGCTGGCTCCGCGCCGTGGATTCACCAATTGATTGAGTTCGGTAACCGCACCCTGACCTTTGTGCTGATCATCGCCGCCCTGGTGTGCTTCATTTCCGTGGTGCGCGCCGCGCGCCGCTCTACGATTCTCCACCTGGCCTTCATCCAGGGCATCGGCATTATCGTCCAGGCCGTTCTGGGTGGCATCACCGTGCACATGGATTTGATGTGGTGGACCGTTGCCCTGCACTTCCTGCCCAGCATGCTGCTGGTCTTCCTGGCCGCGAAGCTGGTGGTGCGCATCGGTGAGCCCGACGATGGCGAGATGCAACCCCTGATGCCACGTCCCCTGCGCATTCTCACCGACGGATCCGCGCTGAGCCTGGCGATCGTCCTGATTACCGGCACCCTGGTGACCGGTGCCGGTCCGCACGCGGGCGACGAGGCGATTCTTCCGGAGCACCGTCTGCAGGTTCCGCTGATTGACATGGCGCACATCCACGCTGGCTTCATGTACCTCTACCTGGGCCTGACCGTTGGCTTGCTGGCAGGCGTGTTCGCACTGAACCTGGAGCACCGCATAAAAATGGCCTCCTACTGGGTGATCGCCGCGATCATTCTGCAGGCCATCGTCGGCATCATGCAGTACTGGCTGGGTGTCCCCCGCTGGTCGGTGCCGATTCACGTTATCGGCTCCGGGCTTACTACCGCGGCCACCGGCTTCCTCTGGGCTCTGAAGTACCGCTACAGCGGCGGCAACGCCAGCCTGACGGGCACGACGGCCGGTGACTGCCAGCGTCAGGAGACTGTCGACGCCTAAGACGGCTAAGATGCCGAATTATGACTCAGCCGACGCGCATGCCGCGCACCACCCTGAAATTCAACTCGGGGGTGGACACTCCATTGGTGCCCGGTCGGGGCGAACACTACTACTCCACTCCTAACCCGATGCGGGATAGCAGCGGATGCTTTCAAGCCGTGAGCGCGGCGGGTCCTCCGCCGTACTCACAGGAAATGCCATTACGTATTTCTATCCTCGTGGCAGCTGGACTCGTCGGTGTTGTCTTTACAGTCATCGCCCTCATGATGCCATTCGGTAGTGCACGCGGCGCGGACTCCACGGGCGACAGTCTTAGTTTCATGAACGCCTTCTTCTTTTTTGCTGGAATCGCCTTCGTCATGGCCGTGGGCTTTCTGATCAACAGCACGCTTTCGCGGCGCAGGAGAATAGCTACTGCCTGGAAGAATGGCTGGATCGACTACTACCGGGCACCTCTCCAAGTGCTCTACCCGGATGGCTCGTTCCGGCAGATGCAGTCTTTTGAATTCGAGATGAAGGCCAGGCCCGACTGGTATCGCATGCGTTGCAATATGGCCTCATCGGCGAAAACCGCTGTCGCGAATGGTTGGAACAATAACGGATGGGCAATCGTCGGCGTAAGTCGCCTTCCTGGGCAGACGCATGCCGAACTCGACCCCGGACTCACGCACCAACAGTGCGAAGCCATATTCAACCTCGCTGAACGCTACTGGCTCAGGACGGCTTGGTGATCTTAGTCGTGATGCTAGCCGAGCACAGCCTCGGCGAGCGTCTGCCACCCCAGCACCGCGTCCACGGAGAGCGCGACGAAGAGGATAGACAGGTAGTTGTTCGATAGGAAGAACAGCTGCATCGGCTTCACCGGCGTACCATTCTTCACTCCCTGGTGCAGCATGTGAGCCTTGATGATGAACCAGCCGCCGGAAATCAGTGCGGCAGCCAGGTAGATCCAGCTAGCCGCCGGAACCAGCAGGAGCGAAGTGATCACGGTCGCCCAGGTGTAGCCCAGGATCTGGCGCGTTACCTGCAGCGGAGGCTTGACCACGGGCATCATGGGCACGCCCGCGGCCTCGTAGTCTTCGCGGTAGCGCATTCCCAGAGCCCAGGTATGCGGCGGCGTCCAAAAGAAAATAATCATGAACAAAATGAGCGCCTGAACCCACGAGGACCACCCGGCGTGGAACGCACCGCCGTTGTTATCAGTGATGACGGCCCAGCCAACAATCACCGGCATGCAGCCAGCAGCGCCGCCCCAGATGACGTTCTGCCAGGTACGGCGCTTGAGCCACTTGGTGTAGACGAAAACATAGAACCAGTTCGTCAGCACGATAAATCCGGCGGCCAGCCAGGAGTGGCACAAGAAGCCCAGCCACAGCACAGAGGCAATCAGCAGCACCCAGGCGAAGACGCGGGCCTCCCCGACGGAGACGGTCTGGCGGGCAGTCGGACGGCGACGGGTGCGGCGCATCAGCTGGTCGATGTCGTGATCGACCACGTTGTTGAACGTGTTGGCCGCGCCAGCTCCCATCCAGCCGCCGATGAGAGTCAGGAGGATAAGGCCGAAGTTCACTTCGCCGCGCGCTGCCTGCAACATCGCAGGGATCGTGGCCACCAGCAACAATTCAATGACCCTGGGTTTGGTCAGTGCTAGATATGCCTTGGCCGTCTCAGCGAATGTCTTCACCGGCTGCCTCGCCTCCACCTTCTCGAAAATTTTCCGAATCGCGTCTAACGCTACCCGAGCGCAGGGTGCAGGCCGAAACAGAGCCTGCACTCGCCCATCTACATATGGTCGTACGGGAGCTCCAAATAGTTCCCGCGGAGTGCAAAAAATTTTTGCCGCGAAAATCCGGCCTGCAACTGCGCCCACTAGCCACGGCGAACGTTTACGACCATTAGTATGTATGGGGTATTCGGCTTGATGAAGAAAGGCAACTGACAGTGACTCTCTCCCCAGAACAGCAGGCACTCACGGTGCGCAACTACCCGGCGGACTGGACGGAGACCGACACGCGCGCGGTCGACCTTGCCCGCGTACTGGCCGCAGACGCCGTGGAGAACTGCGGCTCGGGCCACCCCGGCACGGCAATGAGCCTGGCGCCGCTGGCATACACCCTGTACCAGCGCGTGCTGCGCCACGACCCGCAGGAAGTGCACTGGGTAGGCAGGGATCGCTTCGTCCTCTCGGCTGGCCACTCCTCCCTGACCCAATACATCCAGCTGTACCTGGGCGGCTTCGGCCTGGAACTGGAGGACCTGCAGGCGCTGCGCACCTGGGACTCCAAGACACCGGGCCACCCGGAGGTGCACCACACCGACGGCGTGGAGATCACCACCGGCCCGCTGGGCCAGGGCCTGGCGTCCGCGGTGGGTATGGCGATGGCTTCCCGCCGCGAGCGCGCCCTGTTCGACCCGCAGGCTCCGGCCGGCGAGTCCCCCTTCGACCACTTCATCTACGTCATCGCTTCTGACGGCGACGTGCAGGAGGGCGTGACCTCCGAGGCTTCCTCCCTGGCAGGCACCCAGCAGCTGGGCAACCTCATTGTTTTCTGGGACGACAACGGGATCTCCATCGAGGACCAGACCGAGATCGCCTTCACCGAAGATGTCTCCGCCCGCTACGCCGCCTACGGTTGGCAGACCCTCGAGGTCACCGGCGAGGATGTCGAGGGCATCCTGGACGCAGTCGAGCGCGCCAAGGCCGAGACTTCCCGCCCCACCTTCATCCGCCTGCGCAGCGTCATCGCCTACCCCGCCCCGACGAAGATGGATACCGGCGCTTCCCACGGCGCTGCCCTCGGCGCGGAGGAGATCACGGGCATCAAGCAGGCCCTGGACTTCCCGGACGAGCCGTTCCCGGTCGAGGACAACGTAATCGCCCACACCCGCGGTCTGATCGATCGTGGCGCGGAGGCGCACAAGCAGTGGCAGGTTCTTTTTGACGCCTGGGCGGAGAACAACCCGGAGAACAAGGCTCTGTTCGACCGTCTGTACTCCCGCGAACTTCCGGAGGACTTCGACGCCGAGGTTCCCAGCTGGGAGGCCGGCGAGTCCCTGGCTACCCGCAAGGCTTCGGAGGCCACCCTGCAGGCTCTGGGTAAGACCCTGCCGGAGCTGTGGGGCGGTTCCGCTGACCTGGCTGGCTCCACCAACACCATCATCAAGGGCTCCCCGAGCTTCGGCCCGGAGGCCATCAGCACCCGCAACTTCACCGCGGAACCGGGCGGCCGCAACCTGCACTTCGGTATCCGCGAACACGGCATGGTCGCCATCCTGAACGGCATCGCCCTGCACGGCCCGACGCGCCCTTATGGTGCGACGTTCCTGCAGTTCTCCGACTACGCCCGCGGTGCGGTGCGCCTGGGCGCACTGATGAAGTCGGATGTTTACCACGTGTGGACGCACGACTCCATCGGCCTGGGTGAGGACGGCCCCACCCACCAGCCGGTCGAGCACCTGGCCTCCCTCCGCGCCATCCCCCACCTGGCGGTTATCCGCCCGGCGGACGCTAACGAAACCGCTGCCGGCTGGGTGGCTGCCCTGCAGGCCGAGGAGTCCCCGAAGGCTCTGGTCTTGACCCGCCAGAACGTCCCCGTGTTGGAGGGAACCCAGGACAAGGCTGCCAAGGGCGTGGCTCGCGGTGCCTACGTGCTGGTCGAGGAATCGACGGACACCCCGGAGGTCATCCTGCTGGCCACCGGCTCCGAAGTACAGCTGGCCGTGGAGGCCGCCAAGGAGCTGGAGAGCCAGGGCGTGGGCACCCGCGTGGTTTCCATGCCGGTCATGGAGTGGTTCCTCGAGCAGGATGCCGAGTACCAGGAGCAGGTCCTGCCAAGCAGCGTGACGGCTCGCGTCTCCGTCGAGGCTGGCATCTCCATGCCGTGGCACCGCTTCGTCGGCCTGAACGGCCGCACGGTCTCCCTGGAGCACTACGGCGCTTCGGCGGACTACCAGACGCTCTACCGCGAGTTCGGCATCACTTCCGAGGCAGTCGTCGCCGCTGCGCACGACTCCATCGCGGCGAACAAGTAAACCCCACAACCCCACCCCCACCCCCACAGCAAGGACTGATTCCTTATATGAGCACCCCCGCCAACATCGACGCACTTGCACAAGCCGGCACCTCTGTGTGGCTGGACGACCTGTCCCGCGACCGCCTGCGCACCGGCAACCTCGCCGAGGTCATTGAGAACAAGGGCGTGGTCGGCGTGACCACGAACCCGGCCATCTTCGCCAACGCGATGTCCCAGGGCACGGCTTACGACGAACAGCTCCGCGAGCTCGCCGCCGCTGGCACCCCGGCCGACAGCGCGGTGTTCGAGATGGCGGCGGACGACGTGGCGGCCGCCTGCGACGTCTTCCTGCCCATCTACGAGAAGACCGATGGGGTGGATGGCCGAGTCTCCCTCGAGGTGGATCCGCGCCTGGCCAACGAGCGCGAGGCCACCGTCACCCAGGCCAAGGAGCTGGCTGCGAAGGTGGGGCGCGAGAACCTGATGATCAAGATCCCCGCCACGCAGGAATGCCTGCCCGCCATCACCGACGTGCTGGCCGAGGGCATCAGCGTGAACGTGACCCTGATCTTCTCCGTCAGCCGCTACATCCAGGTGATGGAGGCATTCATCGCCGGTATTGCCCGCGCCGCCGAAGCCGGCAAGGACCTCACCAAGATCCACTCCGTGGCCAGCTTCTTCGTCTCCCGCGTGGACACCGAAATCGACAAGCGCCTGGATGGCATCGGCACCGACGAGGCCAAGCAGATCAAGGGCAAGGCCGGCGTGGCCAACGCGCAGCTGGCCTACGCCGCCTTCGAGGAGCGCCTGCTCAACAACCCCGACTGGACCGCGCTTGCCGATAAGGGAGCGCACGTTCAGCGACCACTGTGGGCGTCCACCTCAGTAAAGAACCCCGAGTACCCAGACACCCTGTACGTGACCGAGCTGGCCGGACCGCGCACCGTGAACACGATGCCGGAGAACACTTTGGACGCAACGATCGACCACGGCGAGATCCGTGGCGATTCGCTCAGCGGCACGGCGGAGGATGCACGCGAAGTGTTCGCTCGCCTGGACGCGGTGGGCGTAAACCTGGCCGAGGTGTGGGCCGTGCTGGAGGACGAGGGCGTGGAGAAGTTCGTGGCCTCCTGGAACGAGCTGCTGGGCACTCTCTCCGCGCAGCTAGAAGCCAAGTAGCTCAGCGAGCGCAGCACCCACCCCTACCAACTAAAGAAAAGACTAAAGAAAATAGGACTTTAGACAAGTGCAACTTCCCTTTTCCGCCGAGGAATGGCGCAACCCGTTGCGCGACGAACTGGATAAGCGCCTGCCGCGCATCGCCGGCCCCTGCGGCCTGGTGATCTTCGGCGTGACCGGCGACCTGGCGCGCAAGAAGCTGCTGCCCGCCGTCTACGACCTGGCGAACCGCGGCCTGCTGCCACCCGGCTTCAGCCTGATCGGCTACGGCCGCCGCGACTGGTCGAAGGAGCAGTTCGAGGAGCAAGTCCTGGAGTGCGTCAAGGATCGCGCGCGCACCCCGTGGCGCCAGAACGTCTGGGATCGCCTCGCCGAAGGCATCTTCTTCGTCACCGGTGACTTCACCACCGATTCTGCTTTTGACGCCCTCGCGGAGAAGACCCGGGAGATCGACAACGCGCGCGGTACCGCTGGCAACTGGGCTTATTACCTGTCCGTCCCGCCGGACCACTTCCCCAGCGTGTGTCACCAACTCGAGCGCTCGGGGCTGGCCAAGCCGGATCCAGAGCTGGGAGAGCTGCACAACGGCTGGCGCCGCGTGGTCATCGAGAAGCCCTTCGGTCACGACGAGCAGTCGGCCCACGAGCTCAATGAGATCGTGAACAGCGTGTTCCCGGAATCCAGTGTGTTCCGCATCGACCACTACCTGGGCAAGGAGACGGTGCAGAACATCCTGGCGCTGCGCTTCGCCAACCAGCTGTTCGACCCGATGTTCAACGCGCACTACGTGGACCACGTGCAGATCACCATGGCCGAGGACATCGGCCTGGGCGGACGCGCTGGCTACTACGACGGCATCGGTGCGGCCCGCGACGTGATCCAGAACCACCTGCTGCAGCTGCTGGCGCTGATCGCCATGGAGGAGCCGGTGACGTTCAACCCGGAGGAGCTGCAGGCAGAAAAGGTGAAGGTGCTGCGCGCGACCACCCCGGTCGGGCCTTTCGCACAAACCACGGCCCGCGGGCAGTACACCTCTGGCTGGCAGGGCTCGATCCCGGTCAAGGGGCTGCGCCAAGAGGACGGCTTCGACCCGGAGTCCACCACGGAGACCTACGCTGCGGCGACCTTCGAGATCTCCTCCCGCCGCTGGGCCGGGGTGCCGTTCTACCTGCGCACCGGCAAGCGCCTGGGGCGCCGCGTGACGGAGATCGCCATCGTGTTCAAGGAGGCTCCGCACCTGCCGTTCGGCCCGGGCCAGACCACGGCCCAGGGCAACAACATGCTGGTCATCCGCGTGCAGCCCGAGGAGGGCGTGCTGGTGCGCTTCGGCTCCAAGGTGCCGGGCTCGGCCATGGAAGTTCGCGACGTGAACATGGACTTCAGCTACTCCGAGTCCTTCACCGAGGAATCCCCCGAGGCCTACGAGCGACTGATCCTGGATGCCCTGCTGGACGAGGCGAGCCTGTTCCCCACCAACGAGGAAGTGGAGCTCTCCTGGAAGATCCTGGATCCGATCCTGGAGCACTGGGCCCTCCACGGGCGCCCGGAAGACTACCCCGCCGGCACGTGGGGGCCGAAGGGTGCCGAAGAGATCCTGTCCCGGTCCGGGCGGCAGTGGCGTCGCCCCTAAAACCTTTTTCGTTCCCCCACCTACCCCTCCGACCGCGCGAGGAGCGCTCACTAAACGCCCATGATCATCGACCTTCCGAACACCAAGACCAAAGACATCGAGCGGCGCATCCGCGCGCTGCGTGAGGAACGCGGCGACGTCACGAGCGGGCGCGTGCTCACCCTCATCGTCGTCACCAGTGAGGATGACGATCTCGACCGCATCATCAGCTCCACCCACGACGCTTCCCGCGAGCACCCCGCCCGCGTGATCGTGCTGGTCACGCACCGCAGCGAGGAGTCTTTGCTGGACGCGCAGCTGCGCATTGGTGGCGATGCCGGGGCCTCCGAGATCATCATCATGCACCTGCACGGCGAGCTGTCCGCCAACCGCTCCTCCGTCGTGACTCCCCTGCTGCTGCCCGATACCCCGATCGTGGCCTGGTGGCCTGGCACTGGCCCGCGCAACCCGGCCTCCGACCCTATCGGCGCGCTGGCGACCCGCCGTATCACCGACTCGCTGACGGACGAGGACGAGGATGCCCTCTACCGCCGCCGCATGACGTACACTCGCGGAGATTCGGACATGGTGTGGAGCCGCATCACACTGTGGCGCGGTCTGCTAGCCTCCGCGCTGGATCAGCCGCCGCACCACCCGATCGTGTCCGCCGAGGTGTGGGGGCCGAAGCACGACCCGTCCGTGGACATCGCCGCCGGCTGGCTGGCGGAGCGCCTGGATGTGCCTTTGACCAGGCACGTTACGGTCGATGGTCGCTATGGCGAGGACGCGGAAGGCAATCGCCTGATCTCTATCGAGAAGGCGGTGCTGTACCGCCAGGTGGGAGCCATTGAGGTTGAGGTTGTTGACGCCAACACGGTTTCGCTGACCGTCGGCGATCAGAAGTCCATGGTCACCCTCGGCAGGCGTGCACTGGCCGATTGCCTGGCCGAAGAGCTGCGCCACCTGGACCCGGACTACGCCTTCGGGCATGCCCTCCGCGGCCTGGTGCGCGTGAACCGTCCGGACCGCGGTCCCCGCACTTCCCAGTATCGTGGCGTGCAAACCCCTGGGCCGCAGGAGGACAAGCTGGACCGCTGGACCTCCCGCGATGCCCGCGAAACCTATAACACTTTTGATGGTCAGGAGTCTCTACGATGAAGCCCACGCAGAATAGCCGTCGCGCTGCCGTTGTCAGCGACAAAACCGGGGTGGAGCTGCGCCCCCGCGACAACAAGCAGGACCTGGCAACCGCCGCGGCCCGTGAGTTCATCAACACGGTGGCGGAATTGCAGCGTACCGGGGATACCGTGACGGGCGACGGCATCGTCCGCGTGGTGCTGACCGGAGGCGGCGCAGGCATCGCCACCCTGGCGGAGATCGCCGCCCTGGACCACGCAGCGCAGCAGACGGCGGAGGACTTCCCCGTCACCGCGATTGACTGGTCCCAGGTGTATGTCTTCTTCGGCGACGAGCGTTTCCTGGCCGCCGGTGACCCGGAGCGAAACGACAAGCAGGCCTTCGATGTCCTGCTGCGCCACGTGAACATCTCCTCGCTAAACGTGTTCCGTGTTCCGGCCCTGGCCGCCGGCGAGGAGCCCGACGGCCCGGCGCTGGACGCCGCCGCGGAGTTCTACGGCAAGACGGTGGACCAGGTGGCTCCCGAGGGCTTCGACATTCACCTGCTGGGAATGGGGCCGGAAGGGCATATCAACTCGCTGTTCCCGCACACCGACGCGCTACTGCATGCCGAGGGGCCGGTGGTTGCGGTGCGCGAGTGCCCGAAGCCTCCAGCGGAGCGCATTAGCCTGACCATGCAGGCGGTGAACCGCTCCCGGCAGGTGTGGCTGCTGGTCAGCGGCGAGGAAAAGAAAGAAGCTGCGGGTCAGGTGTTTAACGGCGGCAATGGCGCCGAATGGCCCGCAGCTTTGGCCTCCGGTACGAAGGCGACGCTGCTGTGGGTTGACGAAGCCGCCAACCCGCTGCTTTAAGTTGTGTAAGCGGTCTGGCTTTTAGGCCAGGCCGTAGTGCAGAACCAGGTTCAGGCCGATCAGGGCGAGCAGCCAGATCACTGCGGTGCCCACGGTCAGGCGATCCAGGTTCTTCTCCGCCACGGTGGAACCGGACAGGTTGGACTGCATGCCGCCACCGAACAGGCTGGACAGGCCGCCGCCCTTACCCTTGTGCAGCAACACGGAAAGGCCCATCAGCAAGCTGGTGACAACCAGGATGATCTGCAGCGTTAGGATCAATGCCCTACCCTCAACTCTTCTGTAGAAATCGACTAACTAAAACTTTCAATTAACACCACGAATTTACCCGCTGTAGCCCCCGCGTGACAACCTGCCACGCGGGGTGTGGCGTTCTAACCCGAGTTCCGCAGCGCGGTGGCCAGACCGTTCATCGTCAGCTGGATGCCGGAGCGCACACTATCGGAATCGTCGCCAGCGCGGAAGCGGCGCAGCAGCTCCACCTGCAGCAGGTTCAGCGGCACCAGGTACGGGAAGCGGTTGCGCACGGAGCTGACCAGCTCCGGGTTGTCCGCCAGCAGGGTTTCCCGCTCGGTGATCTGCAAGAACATCTCAACGGTAAGCTTGTACTCCTCGACGATCACGCCGAAGATCCGCTCCGCCGCCTCCCTATCGCCCACCAGCTCGGAGTACAGCTGCGCGATGGAAAGGTCCGCCTTCGACATCACCTGGGCCATATTAGAAAGCACCGAGTCGAAGAAAGGCCAGCGCCTGTGGAGCTCCCGCAGGTAGTTGAGGCGCGAGGTGGCGTCACCAGAAACAGAAGAACCATCCTCGATCCAGCGCTTCAGGGCGCTGCCCACACCGAACCAACCGGGCAGCATCACGCGCGACTGCGACCAGCTGAGCACCCACGGGATGGCGCGCAGATCCGAGACCGCGGTGGTCTGCTTGCGCGAGGAGGGGCGGGAGCCGATGTTCAGGCTGCCGATCTCCGCCAGCGGCGTGGAGGTGGTGAAGTACTCGATGAAACCCGGATCCTCGTGCATCAGCGCGGAGTAGGCTTTCCTAGACTCCTCCGCGATCTGCCGCATGGTCTCGAAGGCGACGTCCGGGTCGTCGAGGTCGTCGACGGGCAGCAGGCTGGCCTCCAAGGTCGCGGCAACGAGAGCCTCCAGGTTGCGGGAGGCGTTGGCGGGGTCGCCGTACTTGGCGGAGATGATCTCGCCCTGCTCGGTGATGCGCACCGCACCCTGCACCGCGCCCTTCGGCTGCGCCAGGATCGCGTCGTAGGAAGGACCGCCGCCGCGGCCGACGGTGCCGCCACGCCCGTGGAACAGGCGCAGGAACAGCCCGGCCTCGCGGGAGGCTTCGACCAGCGCCAACTCCGCGTCGTAGAGCGCCCAGTTGGCGGCGAAGTAACCCCCGTCCTTGTTGGAATCGGAATAGCCCAGCATGATCTCCTGGATATCTCCGCGCCCGGCTACGTAGTTGCGGTACAGCGGCAACTGCCAGAGCTGGCGCATGATGTCCGCACCACCAGCGAGGTCGTCGATGGTTTCGAAAAGCGGGATGATGTCCACGGATCCCTGCGGGTGCTCGCCGTTCGCCTGGATCAGCCCGACTTCCTTGAGCAGGATCATCGGCTCGATCACGTCGGAGACGGACGAGGCCATCGAGATGATGCAGTGCGGCACCACCTCCGCGCCGAACTTCTTGGCAGCCTTCGCGGCCGCGCGGAAGATGCCGAGCTCGCGGGCGGTCTCTTCAGACCATTCGGCCTCCGGGTCGGAAAGCGGTCGCGGGCTGGCCAGCTCTGTCAGCAGCAGCTCCACCTTCACGTCCTCGTCCAACTCGGCATAGTTCTCCGCCACGCCCGCGCGGGCGAAGACTTCCGTCAGCACGTTCTCGAAGCTCTCGGAGTTCTGGCGCAGGTCCAGCGAGTACAGGTTGAAGCCGAAGGTCTCCACGGCTTCCCGCAGATCCGCCAGGGTGTGATCGGCCAGCAGGTCGTCCATGGAATGGCGCAGGGCCTGATCCACCGTGTCGATGTCCGCCAGCAGTTCCGTCGGGTTGGCATAGGGCTCGTGGCCCTTGTGGATGCCTCCGGAGACCACCGGCTCTCCCAGGGTGTGCTTGGCCGTGGCCGCCACGCGCCCACGCATACCGTGGAGGGCACGGCGGAACGGCTCGTCCACGCGGGAGGGCACATCGTTGCGCCCACGGTCCGCCAGCTGCTCCAGCGCTTCGGTCGTGTCGATGAACTTGGAGGACAGGCTGAGCTCGTGCTCCAGCGCGTAGATGGTCTTCTGGTAGTGGTCGAAGATGGTGCGCGCCGCGAAGGTCGTGGCGATGCCCACCGTTTCCGCCGTCACGTACGGGTTGCCGTCGTGGTCACCGCCGATCCACGAGCCGGGGCGCACAACCGCGGTGCGGGGCACCGCGTCTCCGTACTGCTCCTTCATGTGCTCGTTCACGCGGCGGTTGATGGCCGGGATCTCGCTGAGCAGGCTGATGCCGTAGTAGCGCAGCCCCACCTTGATTTCGTCCTCGATGCGCGGACGCACGCTGCGGATCAGGGAGGTCTGCCACAACAGCGTCATTCGGCGGCGGATCACCAGCTCGATCTCGGCCAGCTGGCGGGCAGAACGTACCGAATCGGGGTTGAGCTTCAGCTCCTTGAGCACACGTGCGCGCCGCCGCATCATCTTCATGATGTCGGTCTGCACGTCAAACACGGTCCGGCGGCGGGTTTCCGTCGGGTGCGCCGTCAAAACGGGCGCAACCAGCGCGTTCGCCATCGTCTCGGCGACCTTCTCCCCCGGCACCTCGCGGTTGTGCAGCTCCTGCCAGGTGTAGGCCAGCGTGGAGCGCGGCGCGGTGTTACCGCGGTCCTCCTCGAGGTCGCGCACCCGCTCGACGTACAGGTCTTCCGCCAGGTTGGCCATCAACGCGAAGTGCGAGAACGCGCGGATGACCGGCAGTGCCTTTTCAGTCGGCAGCTTGTTGAACTGCTCGGCGAGCTCCTCGATAGGCATTTCGCCGTAACGCAGGTCGAAAGCCGCGCTGCGGGTGTTTTCGATGAGGTTGAAGGTGTAGTCGCCCTCCTGCTCGCGGATCACCTCGCCCAAGATGCGCCCCAGGTAGCGGGTATCGTCCCGCACCGTTGGGCTGATCTCGGGGTGGGCGATCTCTTCGGGAGCGACGGGAATTGCGGTGCCGCGGATCGTGTCTTTGCTCATCTCTATCGCTTCTTAAGCGGTTGCCTTAGCCGCTGCGGCGGCCAGACGGGCAAAGTCTTCGCCGTCTAGTGACGCCCCGCCGACCAGACCGCCATCGACGTCAGGCTGGCTGACCAGCTCTCCGACGGAGTCGGTCTTCACGGAACCGCCGTATAGGATGCGGATACCACCGGCAACCTCCTCGCCCGCCAGCTCCGCGACGAGCTCGCGGATGGCGTGGCAGACTTCCTGCGCGTCCTCGGCGGAGGCCACCTTGCCGGTGCCGATCGCCCAGACCGGCTCGTAGGCGATGACCGTCTTGGCCAAATCCTCCGCGGACAGGCCGGCCAGGGAGGCCTTAGTCTGCTCCTTGACGAACTCGACGTGCTCGCCCTTCTCGCGGACGTCCAGCTGCTCGCCGACGCACACGATCGGCTGCAGCTCGTTGTCCAATGCGGCGCGTGCCTTGGCGGCCACTACCTCGTCGGTCTCCCCGTGGTACTGGCGGCGCTCCGAGTGGCCGACGATGGCCCAGGTGCAGCCGAGCTTCTTCAGCATCGCGCCGGAAACCTCGCCGGTATAGGCGCCGGAGGCGTGCTGGGAGACGTCCTGGCCGCCGTAGGTGATGGCCAGCTTGTCCCCGTCCACCAGGGTCTGCACGGAGCGGATGTCGGTAAAGGGCGGGATGAAGGCCACGTCAACGGCCTCGTAGTATTCCTTCGGCAATGCGAAGACGAACTTCTGGACGACCTGCATGGCCTCCAGGTGGTTCAGGTTCATCTTCCAGTTGCCGGCAATCAGGGGCTTGCGTGCGGTCATGAAAGTCTATGCCTCTCTAGTTCTTTCTAGATCTGGTTCTTTCTAGATGGTTGCTGCGTGAGCAGCTTGTTCTTGTTGCAAACGTTAGGCTGCTTAGCTTTCCAGCACGGAAACGCCGGGCAGCTCCTTGCCCTCCAGGAACTCCAGGGAGGCGCCGCCGCCGGTGGAGATGTGAGAGAAGCCCTCCTCGTCCAGCCCCAGGGTGCGTACAGCTGCAGCAGAGTCGCCGCCGCCCACGACCGAGAATGCACCGGCAGCGGTGGCGTCAATAATCGCCTGAGCAACACCGCGCGTACCCTCAGCGAACGCAGGGAACTCGAATACGCCCATCGGGCCGTTCCAGAAGACGGTCTTGGAGTTGGAGAGGACTTCGGCGAAGGCCTTGACGGACTCCGGGCCGATGTCCAGACCCATCCAGCCCGCCGGGATGGAGTTCAGGTCGACGGTGCGGTGTTCAGCGTCCTTGTCGAAGCGCTCTGCGACCACAACGTCGGTGGGCAGCGCGATGACGTCGCCGAAGCGCTCCAGCAGATCCTTGCAGGTGTCGATCATGTCTTCCTGCAGCAGGGAGCCGCCGACCTCGTAGCCCTTGGCAGCGAGGAAGGTGAAGCACATGCCGCCGCCGATGATGAGGTTGTCCACGCGCGGGGCGAGGGCCTCGATGACGCCCAGCTTGTCAGAGACCTTGGAGCCACCCAGCACGACGGCGTAGGGCTTCTCCGGAGCTTCCGATACCTTGCGCAACACGTTCAGCTCGGCCTCCACCAGGCCGCCGGCATAGTGCGGCAGCTTCTTGGCCACGTCGTACACGGAGGCCTGCTTGCGGTGAACCACGCCGAAGCCGTCGGAGACGAAGGCACCGTTGTCGCCGGTCAGGGCTGCCAGCTCGGCGGCGAACTCGGTGCGCTCGGCCTCATCCTTGGAGGTCTCGCGGGCGTCGAAGCGGACGTTTTCCAGCAGCAGGATGTCACCGTCGTCCAGGCCGTTGGCGCGCTCGTGGGCATCCTCGCCGGTGACGTCGGTGGCCAGCGGTACCCACTGGTCCAGGCGCTCGGCGAGAGCCTCGGCGACAGGAGCCAGGGAGAACTCCTCCTTGAACTCGCCCTTCGGGCGGCCCAGGTGGGCGGAGACGACGACGCGGGCGCCGGCTTCCAGCAGAGCCTTCAGCGTCGGGACGGAGGCATCGATGCGACCCGGGTCGGTGATGTTGCCGTCGGACAGCGGGACGTTCAGGTCAGCGCGGACCAGGACGTGGCGGCCCTGTACGCCCTCGTTGATCAGATCTTGAACGGTCTTGATGGCCATGGGAAGCTCCTTAGATTTTCTGCTGGGGTTGATTCTTATGGGGTTAAAGCGGGTTTGTATGAATAAGAGAAAACGGGTCGACTCGATCGGCGCGACGCGCTAACGTGCGGCGATCGGAGCCGAACCCGTCATTGTCCTAAATCGTCCTAAAGGGACTTTCGGCCGGTAAGCGTCTTAGAGGCGCTCGCCGACGTAGGTGGCCAGGTCGACCAGGCGGCAGGAGTAGCCCCACTCGTTGTCGTACCAGGAGACAACCTTGACCTGGTTGTCGATGACCTTGGTCAGGCCGGAGTCGAAGACGGAGGAGTGCGGGTCGCCGACGATGTCGGTGGAGACCAGCGGAGCGTCGTCGGAGTACTTAGCGATGCCCTTCAGCTCGTTCTCGGCAGCCTTCTTCAGCGCAGCGTTCACGGCCTCGACGGTGACCGGCTTCTCAGCCTCGAAGGTCAGGTCGGTCAGGGAGCCGGTGATAACCGGAACGCGGACTGCGTAACCGTCCAGCTTGCCCTTCAGCTGCGGCAGAACCAGGGAGACGGCCTTTGCAGCACCGGTGGAGGTCGGAACCAGGTTCACGGCTGCGGCGCGGGCGCGGCGCAGGTCCTTGTGCGGAGCGTCGTGCAGGCGCTGGTCACCGGTGTAAGCGTGGACGGTGGTCATCAGGCCCTTGACGATGCCGAATTCCTCGTCCAGGGTCTTGGCCAGCGGAGCCAGGCAGTTGGTGGTGCAGGATGCGTTGGAGATGATGTGGTGGTTCTCCGGGTCGTAATCGGTGTGGTTAACACCGACGACGAAGGTAGCGTCCTCGTTCTTCGCCGGGGCGGAGATGATGACCTTCTTGGCGCCGGCTTCGATGTGAGCCTTGGCAGCCTCAGCGTCGGTGAAGAAGCCGGTGGACTCGATGACGATGTCCGCGCCCAGCTCGCCCCACTTCAGGTTCTTCGGCTCACGCTCAGCGGAAACGGCGATGCGCTTGCCGTCGACGGTGATGGACTCGTCGTCGTACTCGACCTCTGCGTCCAGGCGACCCATCACGGAGTCGTTCTTCAGCAGCACGGACAGGGTCTTGTTGTCGGTCAGGTCGTTGATGCCGACGACCTCGATGTCAGCGCCCTGGGAACGGATAGCGCGGAAGAAGTTGCGGCCGATGCGGCCAAAGCCGTTAATGCCAACACGGATAGTCATAAGTTGATCTCCTAAACAGAGCGTCTACATTTACTTCGATCTAGACGCCAAGGCCCACGGCTCAATAAACCAAGCCCTCGACCCTCACGCCGACACTTCCGAGAGTACCTGCGCCCCACCAGCTTCGCAGGGATTACTAACCCTTTTGGGACGGGGGTACTAGTCCACGTCGTTAAACAGTTCAGAGGTCACCGCGGAGTGTGTATCCGGCAGCCCCAGCTCCTCCGCGCGCTTGTCCGCCATAGACAGCAGGCGGCGGATGCGGCCCGCCACCGCGTCCTTCGTCATCGGCGGTTCCGCCAGGCGGCCGAGCTCCTCCAAGGAAGCCTCCTTGTGCTCCACGCGCAGCTGGCCGGCCTGGGCCAGGTGCTGAGGCACGTCGTTCTCCAGGATCTCCAGGGCGCGCTCTACGCGGGCCGCGGCGGCCACGGCGGCACGCGCGCTGCGGCGCAGGTTGGCGTCGTCGAAGTTGGCCAGTCGGTTGGCCTTCGCCCGATTCTCCCGGGTACGGCGCTGCTTCTCCCAAACCTCGCGGGTCTCCTGGGCGCCCATCAACATCAGCAGCCGTCCGATGGAATCGCCGTCGCGGATGACCACGCGATTGACTCCCCGAGCCTCCTTCGTCTTGGCCGTCACGTCGATGCGGCGGGCGGTTCCCACCAGCGCCAGTGCGGCTTCGTTGGAGGGCGTCTGTACCTCCAGCGCCGAGGAGCGCCCCGGGTCGGTGATGTAGCCGTGAGCCAGGAAGGCGCCGCGCCAGGCCGCCACGCACTGTTCCGAGGTGCCGCCGATGATGAAGCGCGGCAGGCCACGAACGGGCCGGCCCACGCGGTCGATCAGTTCGGTGCGGCGGGCCAGCTCCATGCCGCCCTCGGTCCAGCGCAGAACGTGGCGCGGTCGGCGGCGTAGGTTGCCGGCGCCGATGATCTGGTGCTCCGGCTCGATCTTGTACAGCTGCTCGACCATGTCGGTCAGGCGCCGGGCGGTCTCTGCCGAGTCGACCTCGGATTCCACCACGATCTTCTTGCCCACCAGGTGCAGGGCGGCCGTGTAGCGCAGCAGGCTGGCGACCTCGGCGGTCATCTCGTCGTGGCGGGTCACCAGAACTCGGTTTAGCTCTGCCTTCACATCGGCCGTCAGTGCCACGGGCTTCCTTTCTTGTGTCTCTTGTCCCGATTGGTCGTATGCAATCAGTGCTCAAAGCATCTGATTATAGCCGGGAAAACTATTCCCGCTCGGGCAGGTCCTTCACGCCCCCTGATACCTCGCGCAACACGGCCGCCAGCTTCTGCGGGTTGTGTCGGTCGGTCCAGCGCCCCCGGTTGTCGTCCTCTCGCACGTCGCGGTAGATGACTTTGGCGCCGAGTGCCGCTGCGGCTCTATCGATATGACGCCGAGTGCTGGCCACTGGCATCGTTGACAGATCGACGATGACAACGTCAATCTGCAGGCTTGGGCAGTGCTGCCGCACCATGTGGATATGGTGCTCCAAGGACATGCCTGCGGTCTCCCCCGGTTCCGGGACCAGGTTGAGCACCAGCGCCTTGACGGCCTTCGTCTGGTTCAGCGCGTCCACGATCTCCGGCACCAGCAGGTGCGGGATGACGCTAGAGAACCAGGATCCCGGACCCATGGAAACCAGGTCGGCGTTCAGGATCGCCTCCACGGCCTCCTTCGATGCCGGCGGGTTTTCCGGGTACAGCTTCACGCGGCGCACCTCGCCGAGGGTGGAGGCAACGGCCACCTGGCCACGGACGGCCACGACCTCGCGGGGATCCTCTTCGAGCCCCAGCACTTCTGCCTCGAGATCCAGCGGCTCGTTGCTCATGGGGATCACGCGCCCCTCGATGCCCAGCAGGCGCCCGATCTCGTCGAGGGCTTCCATTTCGCTGCCCATCACCTGCGCCAGGCCTGTGATGAGGAAGTTGCCGAGCGCGTGGCCCTTCAGCGCGCCGGAGCCGCCGAAGCGGTGCTGGAGGACTTCCTCCCACATGCGACCGCGCTCGTTGTCCTTGGTCAAAGCCGCCAGCGCCATGCGCAGATCGCCCGGCGGAAGCGAGCCCAGCTCGCGGCGGATGCGGCCGGAAGATCCGCCGTCGTCGGCAACTGTCACGATGGCGGAAACGTAGTCGGCGATGGTGCGCGCCGAACGCAGCGTGTTAAACAGCCCGTGCCCGCCGCCGAGGCAGGCGATGTTCGCAATGGGCTTGCCGGGCTTCTCGGAAGTACTCATGGTTGGTCTCCAGCCCCTTTCCTAACGTTCCAGGTCCCGGTGGGACAGGTTCACCAGCACGCCGTCGTCGGCCAGGCGGCGCGTCAGCTCTTCGACAATTGCCACGCTGCGGTGGTGGCCACCCGTACAGCCGATGGCCACGGATACGAAGAACTTGCCCTCTTTGCGGTAGCCCGGCAGCACAGAATGGATGAGCCCGACGATGTGGTCGAGGAACGTTTGCGCGCCTGGCTGAGACAGCACAAAGTCGGAGACGGGGGCGTCAATACCTCTAAAAGGCCGCAGCTCCGGATCCCAATAAGGGTTCGGCAAGAAGCGAGCATCCAGCAACATGTCGATGTCCTTCGGCGGACCGTGCTTAAAGCCGAAGCTCTGGACGTTGATGCGCACGCTCGAGTGGTCGGCGGCGGCGAAGAACTTCTCCAGCTCGCGGCGCAGATCGTGGATGCTGCGGTTGGTCGTGTCCAACACAATGTCGGCGCGTTCGCGGATGCTGGTCAGCATCTCGCGCTCGCGGTCAATGCCGTCCTGCAGCGTGCCCTTCTGCTGCAGCGGGTGGGTGCGGCGCACCGCGTCGAAGCGGGCGATCAGCGCCTCGTCGGTGGCATCCAGGTACAGCACCGTCGGGCGCCGGCCCCCGGTGTGCAGGTCATGCAGCACGCTGGTCAGGTTGCCGGCGAAGTCGCGGGAGCGCACGTCGGTGACGATCGCCAGTTTCTCGATCGGCGAATCCTCAGAGAAACTGAGCTCGACCATGCGCACAATGAGCTCGGGCGGAAGGTTGTCTGCGACGTACCACCCGAGCTCCTCCAGGGCTGCGGCAGTGGCTCGACGCCCCGCCCCAGACATGCCCGTAATAAGGATCAAACTGGGCTCTTGCTGCGTTGATGCGCTCATGTCCCCGATCCTACCCAGCATTCAGCGCGTCGTGAATGAGTTGCGCCAACTTGGGGCCAAAGCCCGGCAGCGCGGCAATGTCCTCCACGCTGGCTTCCTTGACCCTCGCCACCGAGCCAAACTCCTTGACCAGCTGCTTGCGGCGCTTCGGTCCCAGCCCTGGAATATCGTCCAGTTTGCTGCGGCGCATGCGGGCGCTGCGCTGCTGGCGGTGGAACGTGATGGCGAAGCGGTGCGCCTCGTCGCGCAGGTTCTGCACCAGGTATAGCGCGGGAGAGTTGCGGGGCACGATGATCGGATACTCCTCCCCCGGCACCCAGATCTCTTCCAGGCGCTTGGCGATGCCCACCAGGGTGACGTCGTTCACGCCTAACTCGTCGAGCACCTCCTGGGCGGCGTTTACCTGCGGCAGGCCGCCGTCCACGATGAACAGCTGCGGCGGGTAGGCGAACTTGCGCTTCTCGGCTGCTGGCTCCGTGCCTTCCGGGGCGCTGTCTTCCAGCTCCGTCTCACCTTCCAGCAGATCGCCCGCATCATCGCCCGCGGGCACCGCGGACTTATCCTGCTTATAGCGCTTGAAGCGGCGGCGCACGATTTCCGCGATGCTGGCGACGTCGTCGGAGTGCCCATCGCCCGCCGCGTCGCGGATCTTGTACCGGCGGTAGTCGGCCTTCTTTGGCAGGCCGTCCTCGAAGACCACCAGGCTGGCCACCACGTCGGTGCCCTGGATGTGCGAGATGTCGGTGCACTCGATGCGCAGCGGGGATTCGTCCATCCACAGCGCCTCCTGCAACTCCTTCAGCGCCGCCGAGCGTGCCGTGATGTCGCCCGCACGCTTCAACTTGTGCTGCGCCAGGGCCTGCGTGGCGTTGGTCTCCGCGGTGGTCATCAGCGCCTTCTTGTCGCCCCGCTGCGGCACGCGGATCTGCACGTTGGAGCCGCGCAGGCTCGTCAGCCACGCCGCCAGGTCCTCGGAATCCTCCGGCATCGCGTGAACCAGGATCTCGCGGGGCACGGGCGTGACCTGCACGTCGCCCACCAGGTCGCCCAGGTCCTGTGCGGCGGCCGGGTTGATGGCGCGCGCCAGGTCCCGGTCCACCTCCGGGCCGGAGGCGCCGCCCACCTGGGTTTCCGTCGCCTTCGCCAGCTCCGCCGTCTCGCCGTAGAACTGGGTGATGAAGTCCGCGACCAGCTTCTCCTCGCTCAAGTCTTCGCGCTCGACCACCCAGCCTCGCTGGCCGTGAATGCGGCCGCCGCGGACGTGGAAAATCTGCACCGCGGCCTCTAGCTCGTCGGCCACGAAGGCGATGAGGTCGGCATCCGTGTTGTCGGAGAACACCACCGCCTGCCGCTCCATGGATTTCTGCATGGCCTGCAGCTGGTCGCGTAAGGACGCGGCGCGTTCAAAGTCCAGGTTTTCGCTGGCCTGTTCCATCTCCTTGCGCACCCTGCGCAGCACGGGTTCCGTGTTGCCCGCCAGGAAGCTGGAGAACTGATCCACCAGCGCGCGGTGACCCTCCGGGGTGATCTTGTCCACGCAAGGGGCACTGCAGCGATCGATGTAGCCCAGTAGGCAGGGTCTTCCCAATGCTTCGTGACGCCTATACACCCCAGCCGAGCACGTTCTGATCGGAAACACGCGCGTCAGCGACTCGAGGGTCTCCCGGATCGCCCACGCCTTGGGGTATGGACCGAAGTAACGCACGCCCTTGCGCCGGGGCCCGCGGTACATGAATGCGCGCGGGATCTGCTCCTTCACGCTGATCGCCAGCATGGGATAGGTCTTGTCATCCCGATACATCACGTTGAACCGGGGGTTGAAGCGCTTGATCCAGGTGTACTCCAGGTTCAGGGCCTCGAGCTCGCTGGAGACCACCGTCCACTGCACGTGGTTGGCGGACTGCACCATCGCGCGGGTGCGCGGGTGCAGCTGGTCGAGGTCCTGGAAGTAGTTAGACAGCCGGGCGCGTAGGTTCTTGGCCTTGCCGACATAAATGACGCGCTCGTGGGCGTCCCGAAAGGTATAAACCCCCGGGTCGGTGGGGATGCTGCCGGGCTCGGGGCGGTAGGAAACGCTAGTCATCGAAAGGCATGTAGCGGTCCTCCAGCTGGCGGAAGTCCTCTACACGCTGGGCGATCAGCTGCTTGTCGTAAATGTTCAGCGCCATCATCGGCACGAACTCGAAGTCGGGCAGTTCCAGGCGCGCCCACTTGGCCTCCTGCGGGAAGGACAGCCCGTGGATGATCTCCCACGGGTAGAACTGTCCGTTCACGATGTTGCGCACCTCCACGCCCTCACTGTTCACCTTGACGTGCGGGCGGAGCAGGGAGAGCGCCACGAAGGAGAAGACCAGGCCGATGCCGATGAACCCCCATTGGTCGGCCTTCGTCACCGTCACACCGGTATCTCCCACGGCCACGACGATGGCCATGAAGATGTGCACCGCCATGATCAGCACGACCAGGATCCACGCCAGCTTCTTCAAGAAGGGCGAGGATACTTCCAGCTCCCAATTCTCCTTATCGCTCACGGCAATCCACCCTACTCTGTTCGGGGTGGTAGCCCCTAAACGCCACGCTCGATCTGGCGTAGCACCAGCGCGGTGTGGATCGCGGCGACCGCTGCGTCGCGCCCCTTGTCCTCTTTCGCATCGACGCCACCCGCACGGTCCACCGCCTGCTCATGGGTATCGACGGTCAGCACGCCGTTGCCGACGGGCGTGCCCGAGTCCATGCCCGCGCGCGTCAGACCGTAGGTGACCGCATCGCAGACCACGCGGAAGTGCTCGGTCTCCCCCTGGATTACGCAGCCGTTCGCCACTACGGCGTCAAAACGCTTGCATGCCGCGGCGACGGCAACCGGCAGCTCCAGTGCCCCGGCGACCCGCCACTCCGAGACCTGCGCGCCGGCTTCCTTGGCGGCGGCGATCGAGTGCTCGTGCAGCTGGTCGGTGATGTCGGCGTTCCAGGATGCGCTGATGACGGCCACGGTCATGCCATAGGCAGAACCGGCCTTGAGCTGGACGTCGGCGACTCCGTTGTGTGCCACGGTTGCGGGGCTCCTTCTTTCTTTTAGTGGGTTCTAGTCCAGGGTATCGAGTTGGTGGCCCATGCGGTCGCGTTTCGTGCGCAGGTACACCACATTGTCCTCGTTGGCGTTCAGCTCCACCGGGATGCGCTTGGTCACGTTCACGCCGTGGCTGGCCAGGTCGTGGATCTTGTCCGGGTTGTTGGAGATCAGTGCGACCGACTGAACCTGCAGGTCCTTGAGGATCTGCGCGGCGGCGCTGTACTCGCGGGCATCCACCGGAAGTCCCTGCTCCAGGTTTGCGTCGACGGTATCGAGACCCTCGTCCTGCAGCACGTAGGCGCGTAGCTTCGGCAGCAGGCCGATGCCCCGGCCCTCGTGGCCACGCAGGTAGATGACCACACCCCGACCCTTGGCCTCGATGTAGTCCAGGGCGGCGGAAAGCTGGTCCCCGCAGTCGCAGCGGCGGGAACCGAAGACGTCGCCGGTCAGGCACTCGGAGTGTACGCGCACCGGAACCGGCTCCTCGTTAGCGGTGCTGCCAGTGCTGCCGGCGCTCACATCGCCCTTGACCAGAGCCACGTGCTCCGTGCCGTCGATGATGTTGACGTAGCCGATGGCCCGGAAGTTGCCGTGGACGGTCGGCAGGCGGGTTTCCACGGCGCGCTCGAGGGTCTGGGTGTGGTGGCGGCGCCAGTCCTGCAGCTGCTCGATGCTGATCAGGGCCAGGTCGTGCTCGTCGGCGAAGCGGCGCAGCTCCGGCAGGCGGGCCATGGTCGTGGGATCTTCCTCAGAGACGATCTCGCACAGTGCGCCGGCGGGCGCCAGGTTCGCCGCGCGGGCCAGGTCCACCGCTGCTTCCGTGTGCCCCTGTCGCACGAGCACGCCTCCGCGCTTTGCACGCAGCGGCACCACGTGGCCGGGGCGGTTAAAGGTGGCGACGGTGGACTTGGGATCAGCCAGCAGACGCACGGTGCGGGCGCGGTCGGTGGCGCTGATGCCGGTATCCACGCCCTCGGCGGCGTCCACAGTCACGGTGTAGGCCGTGCCGCGCACATCCTCGTTGCGGGCCACCATCGGCGGCAGACCCAGACGGTCGCAGTCGGCGCTATCCATACCCACGCACACATAGCCGGAGCTGTGGCGCACCATGAAGGCCATCAGCTCCGGGGTGGCCAGCTCCGCGGCGAAGATGAGGTCGCCCTCGTTCTCCCGGTCCTCGTCGTCGACGACCACCACGGCCTTGCCCGCCGCGATGTCGGCGATGGCGCGCTCTACGGAATCCAGTTTGATGTCTTGGGGTTCGCTAGTTTCGCTCGTGCTCATTGGTGCCCTTTATGCCTTTTACTGATTATCCTGCGCGCCGTGCTGTGCCAGCCGCTCGACGTACTTCGCCAGTACGTCGCATTCCACATTCACCGTATCGCCCGGGTTCAGATCGCCCAGCATCGTGTCCGCCAGGGTGGTCGGGATCAGGGAGACCTCGAACCACGCCTCGGTCGAGCCAGTGCCGCCTGCTTCGGCTACCTCCGCCACCTCGGCAGCCGTTAGCGACGTGCCGTTGATCGCCACGGATCCCTTCTTGGCCACGTAGCGGGCCAATTGGGGATCCTCCAGCTGGAAGCGGAACACCTCCCAGTGCTCCGAGGGGCGGCGCTGCTGCAAGGTCGCGGTGCCGTCCACGTGCCCCTGCACGATGTGTCCGTCGAAGCGTTGGCCGCTGGCCATGGCGCGTTCCACGTTCACCCGGTCGCCGACGGAAACGCTGCCCAGCGCGCTGTATTCCAGCGTCACCTGCATCACATCGGCAGTGAATTCCTCGGGCGAAAGCTCGGCCACGGTCAGGCACACGCCGTTGATGGCGATGGAATCGCCGCGCTTGGCGTCCTCCAGCACACCCGGCGCCGTGAAGCGCATCCTTAAAGAATCCCC
This sequence comes from Corynebacterium evansiae, assembly GCF_027570065.1. NCBI lineage: Bacteria > Bacillati > Actinomycetota > Actinomycetes > Mycobacteriales > Corynebacteriaceae > Corynebacterium > Corynebacterium evansiae. The sequence goes on from NZ_JAKMUT010000002.1 coordinate 130,452, forward strand.
GGCTTCTTCGATCGCGGCTACCCGCCCGACCTCCTCGATGATCCCGGTGAACATACGCGCTCCTTAAATTTTGTGTATGTGATTACATACACATTATCCCACTGTGGGTTGATCCCAGTATCAGGGGGTGCGCCCGGGCGCGGTGAGCGTCCAGCGCAGGTCTTGGCCGAAAACCTGCAGCTCACGCGGGACGAAGCGGCGGATGTCCCCGATCGTTTGGCCGAGGCGGTTCTCGCTATCGCTTAGTGACGCCACCCCCGCCCCCAATACCGCCGGGGCCGCGTAGTACTGAACCTCGTCCACCACGTCGGCTTTCATGAAGGCTGCGGCTACTTGAGCTCCGCCTTCCACCAGCAGGGTGCGTACCTCGCGCTTCCAGAGCTCCGCCAGCACTTCGTGCACGTCGCGGGTCTGCAGGTGGAGGGCGCGCCCGGGCGTGGCGAACACCGCCGCGTCCGCGGTAATGTCGCTGGTGCCCATGATGACTCGCAGCGGCTGCAACTCCTCGGCGAAGGGCTGGCCGTCGGCATCGCGGGCGGTCAGCCGCGGGTTATCCGCCGCAATGGTTCCGGTGCCCACCAGGATCGCGTCGCGGCGGGTTCTATCCTCGTGCACCGCCACGCGCGCTGGCTCGCCGGTGATCCACTGGCTGCTTCCATCCACGGCTGCCACCCGTCCATCCAGCGTGGAGGCCATCTTCAGGCACACGTGCGGGCGCTGCCGGGCCTCGGAAATCAGCCAGGGCTCCACGCTGTACATCGCCGACCACGCGGGCAGCTTTGCTTCGTCGCTGGCCGTCGGATGCGGCAAATAGGGGCCGTGAACCTCCACGCCCGCGGCGCGGAGCGTGGCGGCGCCACCTTCGGCGGTGGGGTTTGGGTCCGCGAAGAGGAAATCCACCCGCCGGATACCAGCGCGGATAAGCGCCTCTGCACACGGGCCGGTACGGCCGGTGTGGTTGCAGGGCTCCAGGGTGACGATCGCCCTGCCGCCCCGGACCTTCTCCCCGGCCTGACGCAGGGCGACGACCTCCGCATGCGCGCCGCCGGGGGCCTGCGTGTACCCGCGCCCCACCACCTGCCCGGAGGAATCCTCGATCACCGCGCCGACCGGCGGGTTCGGGCTGGCTAGCTGGGCCGCTTGCCAGCCGAGACTGTGGGCGTCAGAAAAAAGAGAAAGATCCATAGAGCTACTTGGCGCTGGCGCGGATCTCATCGACCGCCGCGGCGGGGTCCGGCTTGCCAAACACGCTGGAACCAGCGACGAACACGTCCACGCCCGCTGCGGCGGACTCGGCGGCGGTCTCAGCCCCAATGCCACCGTCGATCTCGATGAGGGTATCCAGGCCGTCGGCATCGATTCGGCTGCGCAGCGCGCGGACCTTATCCAGCACCTCCGGCATGAACTTCTGGCCGCCGAAGCCGGGCTCCACGCTCATGACGAGCACGAGGTCGAAGCGATCCAGGTGGTCCAGCAGCGGTTCCACCGGGGTGTTGGGCTTGATGGAGATGCCCGCCATCGTGCCGTGACCGCGCAGCTTATCGGCCAGAGCGATGGCGGTATCGACGTCCGCAACGGCCTCCAAGTGGAAAGTCACGGACTGGAAGTCGTCGGCGTAGTCCTCCGCCCACTTCTCCGGGTTCTCGATCATCAGGTGGACGTCCAGGTGCTGGTCCGTGTGCGGCAGCAGGGACTTGGCCACGGGCAGGCCGAAGGAGAGGTTCGGGACGAAGTGATTGTCCATCACGTCGATGTGCAACCAGTCGGCGTTTGGCACGCGGGCAACCTCTTGGGCCAGATTGGCGAAGTCGGCGGCGAGGATGGACGGGGCGATCAGCGGGGTGCGGGAATCGGACATGGGTTGGGCTTCCTCACTCTTGGCTAGTGCTTGTGCTCGTGTTTGTGCTGGCGGGGCGCAGGGCGGCGAAGAACATCGCGTCCGTGCCGTGGATGTGTGGCCAGAGCTGCACGAACGGTGCGGTCTGGGCGGTGTTCGTCTCTGCCAGTTCGGGTAGAAACTCGGTGACATCCAGGATCTCCGCGCCCGTGCGGGCGGCGACGGAGCGGACGACCTCCGAGGTTTCCTTGGGGTGCGGCGAGCAGGTGGAGTAGATCACCACGCCGCCGGGGGCGGTGGCTGCAAGGCCGCTGACCAGCAGCTCTCGCTGCAGCGTGACCAGCGGGGCGATGTCCTGCGGATCCTTGGTCCAGCGGGCCTCCGGGCGGCGGCGCAGCGCGCCCAGTCCGGAGCACGGCGCGTCGATGAGCACGCGCGCAAAGCCGCCCTCCGGGGCATTCAGGCCGCCGATGGCCTCCAGCTTCCGGCCGTCGCCGACGTGCACGCGCACGGGCAGGTCGCGGGTCGTCTGCTCAATCAGCTTGGCGCGGTGGTCTGCGATCTCGATTGCATCCACGGTGGCCTGCTCCGACATGGCCACCGAGGCGATGAATGCGGTCTTGCCGCCGGGGCCGGCGCACAGGTCCAGCCAACGGGCGGGCAGGTTGTCGGCGACGGGAACGCGCGTGGTCGCCAGGCCGATCAGCTGGGAGCCTTCGTCCTGCACGCTGGCCATCCCCTCGCGTACAGGGGCGATTTCGCCTGGGGCGCCCTCGTCCAGGTACACCGCATAGGGAGAGAACTTGCCCTCCGTGCCGCCGGTGATCAGCGCCAGTTCCTCGCCGCTGATCTGTCCGGGGCGGGCGGCCAGGTGCACGATCGGGCGGGCGTCGTCGGCCGCCAGGGCGCCCTCGAGCTCGGCGCGGCCGGCATCAGTCGCGGGATCCACGCCCAGCGCTTCCGCGAAGACCTCGGCGATCCACTCGGGGTGCGCGTTGCGCAGAGCTAGGTCGGCCAGGCTGTCGCTGGGAGCTACGCGCTCGATCCACGTCTCCGGCTTCTTACGCGTCAGCGCGCGCAGCACGCCATTGACGAACCCGGAGGCCTGGCCTGCTCCGAAGGCCTTCACCAACTCCACCGAGGTGTTCACCGCGGCGTGGTTTTCCACCCGCGTGCGCAGGATCTGGTAGGCGCCCAGCCTCAGAGCATCCAGGGCCACGGAATCGATCTTCTCGATCTTGCGCCCGGCCGCGTCTTCGATGATCGCGTCGAGCAACCCCCGCGCCCGCAGCGTGCCATAGGTTAGCTCGGTCGCAAATGCGGCGTCACGACCCTTGATGCCCGCCTCCCGCAGCGCCTTAGGTAGCGCGAGGTTGCCGAAGGCACCGTCCACCGTTACATCGCGCAGCACGCCGAAAACCACGTCGCGCACCTTGTCGCCGGAGCCGCGCGACCTGCTCTTTCGCTGCTTGTGCTCGGGGCGGCGCTGCTGGTAGCCCGTCGCCTTCTTGCGCTGTCCCTCGCCGCTGCGGGCGGATTCGGAACGAGACCTGAAGCCTCCCATGGCCTTACTCCCCCGTCTCCCGCGCGCTGAACGTCGGGCGGCCAGCCAGCAGTTCTTGCTGCCCGCGCGCCCACGCCGCGGCTTCCATCATCTTCTTGCCCGGCGGCTGGATGCGGGTGATCTCTAGTGGGTCGGTGCCGGTGCCGACGAAAACCTTCTTTGGTGACGCCACCACTTCGCCGACGCCAAGCCCAGTGACCTCTTCTGTGTTACCAGGCAGCAGCATGCCGATCTTGTATCGCTGGCCGTCCAGCAAAGTCCACGCCCCGGGTGCCGGGGTGTGGGCGCGGGCAACGCGCTGGATTACCTCGGCAGGTTGGGACCAGTCGATCTGCGCGTCCGCGGGGTGAATCTTCGGTGCGTGGGTGGCCTGCGCGTCGTCCTGCGGGGAAAGCTCGGCCGTGCCTTCGTCCATGGCGACGAGCGTATCGGCCAGCAGTTCGCGGCCGGCGTAGGTCAGGCTGGCCAGCAGGTCGTCGGCGGTGTCCTCTAGGCCGATCGTCCGTGTCAGCTGGGCGGCGACGGGGCCGGTGTCCAGGCCTTCCTCGATGCGGAAGATGGAGGCGCCGGTGGTCTCGTCGCCCGCCGCCAGGGCGGCCTGCACGGGCGCGGCGCCGCGCCAGCGTGGGAGCAGCGAGTAGTGCAGGTTCACCCAGCCGTGCTCAAAGACGTCGAGGATGTCCTTGGGGATCAGGTTTCCGTAGGCTACGACGGCGGATGCGGTTACCCCCTGCGCTGCGAGGTCGCTCAAAACGGCCCGGGCCTCGTCACCAGATTCAGTTCCGGCCTTGAGGCTCGGCCACTTGTAGGTCGGGATGGCGGCCTCCTCGGCGACCTCCGCGACCTTCGATGGGCGCAGGCTACGGCCGCGTCCCCGCTTGGCGTCCGGCTGGGTAACCACCGCAACCACCTCGATGCACTCATCGGCGATGAGGTGCTCAAGGGCCACGGCGGCTGGTTCCGGGGTTCCGGCAAAGACGATCTTCACTGCTTAAACCACTCCGATTCGCGGATCTGCTTCATTGCTTCGCGGCGCTGCTCAGCCGAGAGGTGCTGAATGAACAGAACGCCGTCCAGGTGGTCGGTTTCGTGCTGCACGCAACGGGCCATAAGGTCCGTGACCTCCCGATCCACCTGCTCACCGTCCACGGTTACCCCGCGCAGGCGCACGCGCTGGGCGCGGGTGACGTCCCCGTGGACGTCGGGGATGGAAAGGCAGCCCTCGCCGCCGGTCTGTGTCTCCTCGCCCACGGCCTCCCAGGTGGGGTTGATCACGTGGCCGCGGTCGCCGTCGCAGTCGAAAACGAAGATGCGACGGGTGATGCCGATCTGGTTGGCGGCCAGGCCCACTCCCCCGTAGTGATCCATGGTCTCCAGCATGTCCTCGACCAGCCGCCGGGTTCCGGCATCCTGGATCTGTTCTGGCTTGACGGGGTCCGCCACGGTCTTGAGAACCGGGTCCCCGAAGTAGCGCATGTTAAGCACGGTCATGGTTACTAACCCTAACCGATGCGCACGGGATCCATGACAACCCGCAAGGCCTCCGGTTGGGCCGCCCGTGAGCCCCGATGGATGGTCCGCACCGATTGGGCGCTGCGCAGGGCCTGGCCAAGCGCAATCCGCTGCTCGGCGGGCACGCGCACCAGCAGCCGGCGCGCGGACTTTCTGGCCTGTGGATCGTGGGAATCGATGCCCGCGGGCAGGCGCACGCCGGGAGGCAGCTCCACTGGTCCCAGGGTCTCCGCACCTTCCGGTAACTCCCACGCCGCCTCGAGCGCTTCGATGGCAGAAGTGGTGCCGTCGATGGCGGCCACGCTAAAGGCAGGCGGGAAGGCGGCCTCGGCCCGGTGCGCCAGCTCCGCGCGCGCAGATCCGACGGGATCCCAGCGGATCAGTTGCTGAGCCGTCGGCAGGTTCGCTGCCCCGGCGAAGACCACCTTGCCGCCCTGGCTCCGTGGGGCGACGAGGGCGGCAGCCTCCATCCAGTGGCGCAGCGCAGTCTCCGCGGCACGGAGGTCCTGCCTTCCCAGCAGGATCCACGGATCCACCAGGATCGCCGCGCCGTACAGGCCGCCCTCGACGGTGGGTTCCGCCCCAGGCGTGGCCACGACGATGCTCTTGCGCAGCCGCACGCTATCCACCACGTGTTTGCCGCCGCTGGCGATGATCGGCACTCCGGGGAATGCCCGCCCCAGCTCCTCCACCGTCCGGTCGTGGCCGATTACGGACAGCCGTACGCTGTGGTTGCCGCAGGCGGAACAAGTAAATAGCCCGGCGGTCAGCCCGCACCAGCGGCAGCGCGGCGGGGCGGCCTCAGCACTCGTGGGCAACTCCAAAGGGCCGTTGCAGTGCCGGCAGCGGGCGGGCGTGCGGCATTTCGCACACGCCAGCGCGGGTGCGTATCCCCGCCGCGGAACCTGCACCAACGCGGGCACGCCGTTATCCACGCACTCGCGTAGCGCCTCGAAGCCCATGGAGGGGATGCGCGCCCCGGGCGCGTGGAGCTCCCGCTCTGTCGCGCTGTCGGTCTCCCCCATGCCGCGGATCCACGGCATGGCATCGTGCAGTACCTCCCGCGTGGGCAGCAGCGGATACACTAGCCCGCTATCCACCCACTGCTGCACCTCGGCCGAGCGGTGCACCCCGACGATCAGCAGCCCCGCTCCGGTGCGCTGCGCGTGCAACGCCAGCGCCTCCCGCGCGTGGATGTACGGGGCGCGCGGGTCCACCAGGTTGTCGTCGGCCTCGCCCACCAGCACCATCAGGCGGGGTGCGACGACGGGCAGCAGTGCCGCAGAGCGCGTGCCCACCACCACGCGCGCCTGGCCCGCGAGCACCGAAAGGTAGCGGCGATAGCGCGCATTCGGTCCCACCTGTGCCGTCAGTTCCATCACCTGTGCGGGGTTCATGTGCTCCTTCAACCCCGCCACCAGTCGATCCACCAGACGTTGGTTGGGAGCCACCACCAGCACGCTCCCCTGCGTATTCCAGGCCACGGCGGCGGTGATGGCCGAGATGAGGGTGGAGATGTCGCGGCCTGGGGGCGTCAATAAACAAGCACGCGCAGCCTTGCCCTCGACGAGCGCGGACAGGTACGCCGCGCCGTGAGTGTAGGGCGCCAAAGCCTCCTCGGCGGCGGCGTAGGAATCGGTGGCGGCCTGCTCGACAGACTGCAGCTTGGCTCCGAGGTCCTCCCAGGCCGCGCCGTCGGCGAACAAACCGGCGTTCTCCGCCGAGGCGTGGCGGGAGGGCACGACGGAGCGCAGAATGTCCGAACGCACGCCAGCGTAGCGCTCGGCGAGCGTGTTCACGAGCTCCCACAGGGGCTTCGGCAGAACCTGAATGGGGCTGATCACGCGCTCCAGCTGGCGCAGCTCGCCGGGGTGGTCGCTTCGGCGGCGGCGCTCGATGACGAACGCATCGACCAACCGGCCGGAGAAACGAACGCGGACGCGCACACCCGGCTGGGCATGCGCGTCCATGTCTGCGGGCACCGCGTAGTCGAAAAGCCGGTCGAGGTGTGGCACGCCGAGCATCGGCAGTACGCGGGCGACGGGCTGGTCCACGGTGCTTTAAACCTACTGGGACTGCTGGGCGGCGGCGACGGCCTTCTGTAGCGCTTCCACGCGGTCGGTGCGCTCCCACGGCAGGTCCAAGTCGGTGCGGCCGAAGTGGCCATAGGCGCTGGTCTGGGCGTAGATCGGGCGCTTCAGGTCCAGCTCCTGCAGGATCGCGGCCGGGCGCAGGTCGAACACCTGGCGAACGGCATCCTGGATGGCCTCGACCGGTGCCTTCTCGGTGCCGAAGGTCTCCACGTACAGGCCCACCGGGGTCGCTCGCCCGATGGCGTAGGCCACCTGCACCTCCGCGCGGTCGGCCAGGCCGGCGGCGACGATGTTCTTGGCAACCCAGCGCATGGCGTAGGCGCCGGAGCGGTCCACCTTGCTCGGGTCCTTGCCGGAGAACGCTCCGCCACCGTGGCGAGCCATACCGCCATAGGTGTCGACGATGATCTTGCGGCCGGTCAGGCCGGCATCGCCCATCGGGCCGCCCAGCACGAAGGAGCCGGAGGGGTTCACCAGCAGCGTGTAGTCGGTGTCCGCCAGGTTGCCGCTTAAGCCAGCCTCGTCCAGTACGTGCTGGACAACGTGGGTGTGGATCTGCTCGTGCAGCCACTCCTGCTCGATGCCGGCGTCGTGCTGTGTGGAGACCACGACGGTATCCAGACGCACCGGGGCGCCTTCCGTGTCGTAGGCGAAGGTCACCTGGGTCTTGCCGTCGGGGCGCAGGTGCGGGACGATGCCCTTCTTGCGCACCTCCGTCAGGCGGCGGGACAGGCGGTGTGCCAGCGCGATCGGCAGCGGCATGTACTCCGGGGTCTCGTTGGTGGCGTAGCCGAACATCAGGCCCTGGTCGCCGGCGCCGAGGCGGTCGATCTCGTCCAGCTCGGTGCCGCCTTCCGCGTCGTGCGAGCGGTGCTCGAGGGCGGTATCGACACCCTGGGCGATCTCCTGGGACTGCTCGCCGATGGCCACGCTAACACCACAGGTGGAGCCGTCGAAGCCCATGTCGGAGCTGTTGAAGCCGATCTCCAGCAGGGTCTTGCGCACCAGCGCGGGGATCTCTACGTAGGTGGTGGTGCGGATTTCGCCGACGACGTGCACCAGGCCGGTGGTCACGACGGTCTCAACGGCCACGCGCGCCTCGGGGTCCTTGGCAATCAGCGCGTCGAGGATCTTGTCGGAGATCGCGTCGCAGATCTTGTCGGGGTGCCCTTCGGTGACGGACTCGCTACTAAACAGGCGCAAAGACACGTGGATTTTCCTTTTATACGTTTGAATTACTGAAGACTTTTAAGTCGATGGACACATACTAGACTAAGCTGTCTGTATTTGTCACGTAGCTGCCTAGAGAGTCTCGCACACGGCCTTCCAGATAGCGGCAGCGACCCCGGTCTTGGGCCCTTGCGGCACCTCGGTGACCTCACCGTCCGGGCGCAGGATCCAGCCCGAGCTATCCGGCTGTCCGAAGACCTTGCCGTCGCCCACTGCGTTGCACATCAGCAGGTCGCAGCCCTTCTTCTCGAGCTTCTTGCGGGCGAAGTCGAGCGGGGTGCTGTTATCGTCGCCGGTTTCTGCCGCGAAGCCCACGATCTTTGTTGTGGACGCCACGTCTCCCTGCCTGCGCGCCTCAACCACGCCCGCGAGGATGTCTGGGTTCTCGGTCAGCTGGATGGTGGACAGGTCGGCCTCCGAGCCCTTCTTCATCTTTGAGCCTGCCACCTCTGCGGGACGGTAGTCGGCAACGGCCGCGGCCATGACCACGACGTCGGCGGTAGGCGCGTGCTCCATGACGGCCTGCTGCATCTCGCGGGCGGTCTTCACCCGCACTACCTCAGCGCCGATGGGAGTGGGCAGGTTCTCGGTCACACCCGCAACAAGGGTGACCTCGGCGCCGCGCTGGGCGGCAACCTCTGCTAGCGCGTAGCCCTGGCGGCCGGAGGATGCGTTGCCGAGGTAGCGAACGGGATCCAGGGGCTCGTGCGTACCACCGGCACTGATGACGACCTTCTTGCCCTCCAGGTCGCGGGTGAAGGCCTCGCGGTCTGCTAGGACGGTGAGCGCCAGCTCGCCGATCTGCTCCGGCTCCGGCAACCGCCCGGCGCCGGTATCTTTGCCCGTGAGCCGCCCGTGCGCGGGATCCAGCACCGTCAGGCCGTGGCGGCGCAGCGTGGCCACGTTGTCCACGGTCGCCGGGTTCAGCCACATCTCGGTGTGCATCGCCGGAGCCAGCACCACGGGGCACGTGGCAACCAGGCAGCTAGCTGTAAGCAGATCGTCGGCACGCCCATGGGCGATCCGGGCCATCAGGTCTGCAGTGGCCGGGGCCACGACGATGAGGTCGGCCTCCTGCCCCAGGCGGACGTGCTGCACCTCGTCCACGGCGTCAAAAACATCGGTGGCCACCGGCTGGCCCGAGAGAGCCTCGAAGGTGGCGGCACCCACGAAGTTCAGCGCAGAGCGGGTGGGAATCACCCGCACCTGGTGGCCGCGCTCGGTGAAGTAGCGGACCAGATGAGCGGCCTTATACGCAGCAATGCCGCCCCCTACGCCGATGACGACGCGGAGCGGCTTGGTGTTCAATTCAGCTGATGCAACGTTCACAACGAATCAGCCTAGCTGGTTTAACCCTCGGTGTGTTCCAACAGATCCCGGTTAATCTCGCGCAGGGCGATGGACAGCGGCTTCTCGTGAACATCCGGGGTCACCAGAGGTCCGACGAACTCGAAGACGCCCTCGTCGACCGTCTGGAAGTAGTCGTTGATCTGACGTGCGCGCTTAGCGGCGAAGATGACCAAGGCGTACTTGGAGGAGACCTTCGTCAGCAGCTCGTCGATCGGTGGATTGGTGATGCCTACAGGAGGATCGAACACGCTATCGTTCGCATTCACGTCCTGGTTTTCCACGGTATTCACCTTTTCTTTGGTGGGTTGTTTGATTATTTATTTAGTTCTTCAAAGCGCGGGACTGAAAGAGTGCGCCGCTGGAGCTTCTGTGCCTGCCGTGTCCTAAGCGCCCAATTAGCGAAGGATCTCGCTGATGGCCGCCACTGCCCGATCCACGTCGTCGTTCACAACCACGTGATCAAACTCGGACTGCGAGGCCATCTCGACCTTCGCGGTCTGCAGGCGGCGCTCTATGACGTCCTGCGTCTCGGTTCCGCGACCGGTCAGACGGTCAACCAGTACCTCCCACGACGGCGGAGCCAGGAAGACGGTCTGCACCTGGGGCAGCATCTTCTTGACGTTGCGCGCGCCCTCGAGGTCTACCTCGACGAGTACCGGACGGGATTCAGCCAGCGCCTTTTCGATGGGTTCGCGCGGCGTGCCGGAAAGCTGTAGGCCTCCGTGGATCTCCGCCCATTCGAGCATCTTGTCTGCCGCAATGTTCTGTTCGAACTGTTCGCGGGTGACGTAGATGTAGTCCTCGCCATCGACCTCGCCGGGACGCGGGTCGCGGGTGGTCATGGACACACTGAAAAACAGGTTCGGAACGTCTGTGCGCAGGCGCCGCACGACGGTGGACTTACCCACCGCAGAAGGGCCCGCCAGTACGACGATCCGTCCGCTATTCAGGTCCTGGCTCAAGACTATTCCTCGAAACCGAAGTGCTCCAGCAGGGCGCGGCGCTGACGGTCGCCCAGGCCGCGGATGCGACGGGTCTCAGCGATCTCCAGCTGCTCCATGATCTCCTTGGCCTTCACCTTGCCAACCTTCGGCAGGGAAACCAGCAGGGCGGAAACCTTCATCTTGCCCAGGGTCTCGTCGGTCTCGGCGTCCTTCAGGACCTGCTTCAGGTCGGTGCCGCCACGCTTCAGCTTCTCGCGCAGTTCTGCGCGTGCCTTGCGTGCCTCGGCTGCCTTCTTCAGCGCTGCTGCGCGCTGCTCATCGGTCAACTGGGGAAGTGCCACGGGTGCCTCCGTTAAATTTTTCTCGTCTTAAAGGATGGAAAGTTTTTCTGGTCTGTAACCAGCATGCTGTAGAGACCAAACGGTATTCCAAGCAACGCTGGATATTAAATCCTCTCGGTGGAAAATGCCAAGCTGACACACCGAGATTCATTTTTCGGATTCATGTTCTCGACTACTGTACACGCTTCGCCCGAACCGCCTATATGTGCAGGCGTGGCGCCACGCGACCAGGTTTCAAACAATGAGTAACAGTGTAACACCTGAATCCATGAAGAACAGCAAAAGCCCCTGCTAGAGCCGTAGAGTTGCCGCCTGCTCGGCCACTGCGTTTCGCAGATCCGCAACCACAGGCCCTGCGCGCAGTACGCCGCGGGAAACGTTGGGCGATACTAGTGACGCCGTCTGGTCTCCCCCGGCGATACGTCGCACATCGTCCATGGTGCCTCCCTGGGCGCCGACTCCCGGCATCAGAACCATGCCGCCCACCTCGTCCAAGCGCGGCGGCTCCGCCAGAGTCGCGCCGACTACTACGCCGAGGTTGCCAGCCCCAGGATGCTGGGAGTTTTCCGCGGCCACGCGGTCCACAATGTACTGGGCCAAGTTCGTGTCTGTGCCGTCGAAGTAGGAGCGTTGCAGACCCCGCGCCTCCGGGTTAGATGTGGCGGCCAGGACGATCACACCTCTGCCGTGCTGCTCACCCAAGTCGATAACAGGGCGCAGGGAGTCGAAGCCCAACCACGGGGATACGGTCACAGCGTCGCTGCACAGCGGAGATTCCGGATCCAACCACGCCCGTGCGTACCCGGCCATGGTCGAGCCAATGTCGCCCCGTTTGGCGTCGGCAATAACCAACACCCCGGCCTTCCGCAGCTCCGCGATCGATCGCTCCAGCACGGTCAAGCCGGCCGAGCCGAACTGCTCGTAGAAGGCCACCTGGGGCTTGACCACACAGGCGACGTCCGCGAAGGCCTCCACGCAGGTCTTGCTGAAGGCCTCCAGTCCGGCCACGTCGGCCTTTAAGCCCCAGTCCTCCAGGATGCCCACGTGCGGATCCATGCCCACACAGAGCTGCCCGTGGTCCTGGGAACGCTCCAGGAACCGCTCGCCGAAGGTTGGGCGGCCTACCGAACTCGCACTCGCGGTCACGAGTGATCGACCTCCTGAATGGCGCGCACGGTCGGCTCGGCGCCCTGCAAGGCCTCGATGCCCTGGACGGCTGCCACGGCTCCCTGGACGGTAGTCACGCACGGCACGCCCATGTTCACCGCAGCAGAGCGGATGTCGTAACCATCGTGACGCGCCCCGGCGGAGCCAGCCGGCGTGTTCAGGATCAGGTCGACGTCGCCATCCTTGATCCAGTCGCCCACGGTGCGCAGTGGCTCGCCGTTAGCATCGACCAGCGGGGTGTTCTCCGCGGCGGCGCGGCGCTCGTCGGAGATCTTGGCCACGACCTCGCACTCCACGCCGTTGCGGCGCAGCATGGCGGCGGTGCCCTGGGTGGCCAGGATCTTAAAGCCCAGCGAGTACAGGCGCTGGATTGGCAGGAGCACCGTGCGCTTGTCGCGGTTGGCCACCGAGACGAAGACGGTGCCCTCGGTCGGCAGGTCGCCGGTGGCTTCCTGGGACTTTGCGAAGGCGGTACCGAAGTCGTCGTCCAGGCCCATGACCTCACCGGTGGACTTCATCTCCGGGCTCAGCAGGGAGTCCAGCACGTGGCCCTCCGGGCTGCGGAAGCGGTTGAAGGGCATAACAGCCTCCTTCACAGCGATCGGGTGGCCCTGCGGCAGGGAGCCGCCGTCGCGGTCGTGCGGCAGGATGCCCTCCTCGATCAGGTCCGGGATGCTGGTGCCCAGCATGATGCGCGCGGCGGCCTTGGACAGCTGCACGCCCGTGGCCTTAGAGACGAAGGGCACGGTACGGGAGGCGCGCGGGTTGGCCTCGATGACGTAGAGGATGTCGTCCTTCAGTGCGAACTGAACATTCATCAGACCCTTCACGCCGATGCCGTGAGCCAGCTTGGCGGTGGCCTTGCGCACCTTGTCGATGTCCTCCGCGCCCAGGGTCATCGGCGGGATCGCACAGGCGGAGTCGCCGGAGTGGATGCCGGCCTCCTCGATGTGCTCCATCACGCCGGCCAGGTACACGTGCTCGCCGTCGCACAGTGCATCCACGTCGATCTCGATTGCGGAGTCCAGGAAGCGGTCCACCAGAACCGGGTGGTCGTTGGTGATCTCAGTGGCTCGCTGGATGTAGTTGGACAGGCTCTCGTCGTCGTAGACGATCTCCATGCCGCGTCCGCCCAGCACGTAGGACGGGCGAACCAGCACCGGGAAGCCGATGCGGGCGGCCACGTCGTGTGCCTCCTCCACGCTAGTGGCGGTGCCGAACTCCGGGGCCGGCAGGGCAGCCTGCTCCAGCACCTTGCCGAACTCGCCACGATCCTCGGCCAGGTTGATGGCCTCCGGGGAGGTGCCAACAACCGGCACGCCAGCGTCCGCCAGACGCTGCGCCAGGCCCAGCGGGGTCTGGCCACCCAGCTGCACGATCACGCCTGCGATCTCGCCGGATTCGGCCTCTGCGTGGTAGACCTCCATGACGTCCTCGAAGGTCAGCGGCTCGAAGTACAGGCGGTCGGCGGTGTCGTAGTCCGTGGAGACAGTCTCCGGGTTGCAGTTGACCATGACGGTCTCATAGCCCACGCGAGACAGCTCCAGGGCGGCGTGCACGCAGGAGTAGTCGAACTCGATGCCCTGGCCAATGCGGTTCGGGCCGGAGCCCAGGATCAGCACCTTCTTCTTGTCCGGCTGCGGGGCAACCTCGGACTCGGCGGCCGGATCCAGCTCGTAGGAGCTGTAGTGGTACGGGGTCTTCGCCTCGAACTCCGCGGCGCAGGTGTCCACAGTCTTGAAGACCGGGCGGATGCCCTGGGCCCAGCGAAGGGCGCGCACGCCGTCCTCGCCCGCCAGCTCCGGGCGCAGTGCTGCAATCTGCTTGTCCGACAGACCCATGTACTTCGCCTCGCGGAGAAGGTCGACGTCCAAGACTGGGGCGTCAATAAGACGGCTGCGGAACTCCACCAGACCGGCGAGCTCGTGCAGGAACCAGGGGTCAATGCCGGAGGCCGCGTAGACCTCCTCGACGGTGGCGCCGAGGCGCAGGGCCAGCTCCACGTCGTACATGCGGCCCTCGGTCGGGCGCTTCAGGTCCTCCAGCACGGCCTGCTTGTCGGTGGCGCGCTCGCCGGCGAACTCCTCGTCCGGCACGGTCCAGAATCCGGCCTGCTTGGTCTCCAGGGAACGCATGACCTTGTTCAGGCCCGTGATGTAGTTGCGGCCGACGGCCATGGCCTCGCCGACGGACTTCATGGTGGTGGTCAGCGTGTCGTCGGCACCCGGGAACTTCTCGAAGGCGAAACGCGGGGCCTTGACGATCACGTAGTCCAGGGTCGGCTCGAAGGCGGCTGGGGTGACCTCGGTGATGTCGTTGCGGACCTCATCCAAGGTGTAGCCGATGGCCAGCTTGGCGGCCAGCTTCGCAATCGGGAAGCCGGTGGCCTTGGAGGCCAGGGCCGAAGAGCGGGACACGCGCGGGTTCATCTCGATGGTGATGATGCGCCCGTCCTTCGGGTTCACGGCGAACTGGATGTTACAGCCGCCGGTATCCACGCCGACCTCGCGCAGGATGGCGATGCCCTGGTCGCGCATCACCTGGTACTCGCGGTCGGTCAGGGTCATGCTCGGGGCGACGGTCATGGAGTCGCCGGTGTGCACGCCCAGCGCGTCCACGTTCTCAATGGAGCAGACGATCACGACGTTATCCTTGCCGTCGCGCATCAGCTCTAGCTCGAACTCCTTCCAACCGAGGATGGACTCCTCGATCAGAACGTTGGCCTCCGGGGAGGCAGCCAGGCCACCGCCGGCGATGCGCTCCAGGTCCTTCTCGTTGAAGGCCAGGCCGGAACCCAGGCCACCCATGGTGAACGACGGGCGCACGACGACCGGCAGGCCCAGCTCGGCGACCGTCTCGTGAACCTCGTCCATGTTGTGGCACACGCGGGAGCGGGCGGAATCGCCGCCGATCTTCGCCACGATGTCCTTGAACTTCTGGCGATCCTCACCGCGCTCGATGGCGTCGATGTCCGCGCCGATCAGCTCCACGCCGTACTTGTCGAGGATGCCCAGTCGGTCCAACTGGATCGCAGCGTTCAGTGCGGTCTGGCCGCCCAGAGTCGCCAGGACCGCGTCGACCTTGTGGCCGGCGGCCCGCTGCTCCTGGAAGATCTTCTCGATGTACTTCGGGGCGATCGGTTCGATGTAGGTGTTATCGGCAAACTCCGGGTCGGTCATGATGGTCGCCGGGTTGGAGTTGATCAGCGTAACGCGCAGGCCCTCTTCCTTCAGGACTCGGCAGGCCTGAGTACCGGAGTAGTCGAACTCGCAGGCCTGGCCGATGACGATCGGGCCGGAGCCGATGACGAGTACGTGGTTGATGTCTTCGCGACGTGGCATTGGTTTTCCCTTTAATTCGGTGTTACTAGCTTTTGCTTGGCTCTGTTGCTTTGCTCTGTTGCGTTAGCTGTTCTTCTCGAGATTCGCGAAGAACTTATCGAACAGCGGGTTTGCGTCGTGCGGGCCGGCTGCCGATTCCGGGTGGTATTGGACGGAGAATGCGCTGCCGTCCAGCAGTGCCACGCCCTCGACCACGTCGTCGTTCAGGCAGGTGTGCGTCACCTGCGCCTCGCCGAACGGGGTGTCGAACTTCTCCAGCGCCTTGCCCTTCAGGGCGAAGCCGTGGTTCTGCGCGGTGATGTCGATCCGACCGGTCTGGTGATCCAGGACCGGCACGTTGGTGCCACGGTGGCCGAACTTCAGCTTGTAGGTCTCCATGCCCAGCGCACGGCCGAGCAGCTGGTTGCCGAAGCAGATGCCGAAGAAAGGAATCTTGGCCTCCAGGATCTTCCTCAGCTCCTCCACCGTCGCGTCGGCCGTCGCCGGGTCGCCCGGGCCGTTCGAGATGAACACGCCGGTGGCGTTGTACTCGGCCATCAGCTTCTGCACCTCCTCGAAGGTGGTGTTGGAAGGCACGACCACGCTGCGCACGCCGCGCTTGGAGAACTCGCGCGGGGTGTTCGTCTTAATACCCATGTCGTAGGCGATGACGGTGTGCTTGGTCTCCCCTTCCGGCTCCACCACGTACAGCTCGTCGGTGCTGACGTCGGCGGAAAGATCCGCACCCGCCATGGAGGGCTGGGCCTGCACCTGGCTGAGCATATCCTCGTCGGAGGTGAGGGCGTCACCGCTAAAAATGCCCGCCGCGACGGAGCCCTTGTCGCGCAGGTGGCGCACGATGGCACGGGTGTCGACGTTCTGGATGCCAATGATTCCCTGGGCTTCCATCTCGTCGGTCAGGCTGCGGTCGGCGCGCCAGTTGCTCACGGAGCGGGACAGGTCTCGGATAACCAGGCCGGCGACCCAGATCTTGTCGCCGCGAGACTCGGAATCCTCGTCGTTCCAACCCGTGTTGCCGATCTGCGGGGCCGTCGCCACCACGATCTGACGGTGGTAGGAGGGGTCGGTCATGGTCTCCTGGTAGCCGGTCATGGCGGTGGTGAACACCGCCTCGCCCAGGGTGCGGCCCGTCGCGCCGAATGCGCGGCCGCGGAAGATCTTTCCGTCGGCGAGAACCAGTGCTGCTGGCGTGTAGCTCATTGTGCTTGTTTCCTTAACTCTTAGCTGTTGTGTTTGGTTCTTTTTAGTGACGCCCACTCGTGGGTGCTTACTTCACCGCTGATCCGTTCTTGCAGGTCACCTTGCCTCGCAACAGCGTGGTGGTCACCTTGACCGGCATCTCCATGCCCTCGTACGGGGTGTTGTTGGCCTTGGAGGCCATGTCCTTTCCGTGCGCCGTCCACTTCTGGTTCAGGTCCACCGCGCACAGGTTCGCCGGCTCCCCTACCGCGATCGGGCGTCCGTGGCCGGGCAGCTTGGTGATCTCCGCCGGGCGCTCGGACATGACCTTGGCGACGAAGCGCCAGTCCTCGTCGCCGTCGATGACGAAGATCTTGGCGATCAGCGCCAGCGAGGTCTCGATGCCCAGCATGCCGGGGCGTGCCTGGTCGAACTCGCAGCACTTGTCCTCGGAGCCGTGCGGGGCGTGGTCGGTGGCCACGCAGTCGACGGTACCGTCGATCAGGGCGGCGCGTAGGGCCTCCACGTCGCGCTGCTCGCGCAGCGGCGGGTTCACGCGGTTCACGCCGTCGTAGGTCTCCAGCCGCGCGTCGGTGAGAAGCAGGTGGTGCGGGGTGACTTCCGCGGAGAGCGGGATGTCCTGGTTCTTAGCCCAGCGCAGGAGCTCCACAGTTCCCTCGGTGGAGGCGTGGCAAATGTGCAGGCGGCCACCGTAGTCGCGGGCCATGATTGCATCGCGGGCGACGATGGATTCCTCGGCCACGCGCGGCCAGCCACCCAGCCCCAGGCGGGCGGCGGTCTCGCCCTCGTGGGCCACGGCGCCCTCCGTCAGGCGGGGCTCCTCACAGTGCTGAGCCAGCAGCACGTCCATGCCCTTGGAGTATTCGATGGCGCGGCGCATAAGGCGGGGGTCGTCGACGCACTTGCCATCGTCGGAGAACATGCGCACCTTCGCATCGGAATCGGCCATCATGCCGAATTCCGTGAGCTCCTTGCCCTCCAGCCCCTTGGAGATCGAGCCGACCGGGTGCACATCGCACAGGTTCGTGTTCTGGCCCTTGAACCACACCATCTCCGCGATGGCGGGGTTGTCGGTGACCGGTGCCGTGTTCGCCATGGTGAACACAGCCGTGAAGCCGCCCTGGGCGGCGGCCGCGGAGCCGGTGGCAATGGTCTCGGTATCCTCGCGGCCCGGCTCGCGCAGGTGAACGTGCATGTCCACCAGGCCAGGCAGCAGCACCTGGCCGTCCAGGTCCAGCACCTCCGCGCCCTGTGGAGCCGAGTCGGCCAGGTCAGCGCCGATCTCGGCGATCACGCCGTCCTGGATCAGCACGTCCTGCTTCTCCCCCTCGCCGTAGAGCAAAACGCCACGCAGCAGCACTGCGTTCTCGGCGCCGGTGGGGTGGCCCGCCAGCTCGCCGGTGGCCGGGTACTCGGAGGTCATCGTCAAAGCTCCTTTATCGAAAGTATTCTTATCCGTCTGTGCCATGTGCGCCTAGCCCTCTTCCCCAACCAGCAGGGTGAACAGCACCGCCATGCGCACGTGCACGCCCGCGGTTACCTGGTTCAACACCACGGTCTGCGGGGCGTCCGCAACGTCGTAGTTGATCTCCATGCCGCGCAACATCGGGCCCGGGTGCATGATGATCGCGCCTTCCTTCATACGCTCCGCGCGTGCCTGGGAAAGGCCGTAGCGGGTGGCGTACTCGCGGTGCGAGGGGAAGAAGCCGCCGTGCATGCGCTCGGCCTGCACACGCAGCATCATCACCACGTCTGCATCGGCGATCTCGCTGTCGAAGTCGTAGCTCACGCGCACGCTGTCCGGTTCCGCACCCCAGTGCTCAATACCCAGCGGCACCAGCGTCGGGGGTGCCACGAACACCACCTCCGCTCCGAGGGTCGTGAGCAGCTGCGCATTCGAGCGGGCCACGCGGGAGTGCAGGATATCCCCGACGATCACTACCTTTTTGCCGCTAATCTCCCCGATGCGGTTGCGCATCGTGGTGGCGTCCAAAAGAGCCTGGGTGGGGTGCTGGTTGGAACCGTCACCTGCGTTGATGATGGCCGTATCGTCCAGCCAACCGGCTACCTGGCGAGCCGCGCCGGAGGACGGGTGGCGCATGATGATCGCGTCGGCGCCCACGGCCTTCAGGGTCAGCGCTGTATCGCGCAGTGACTCGCCCTTCTTCACCGACGAGCTGGAGGCGGATATGTTGATGACGTCCGCGCTCATCCACTTGCCCGCGGTCTCGAAGGAAGAGCGCGTACGAGTGGAGTTCTCGTAGAACAGGGTGAAGATTGTGCGGCCGCGCAGCGTGGGCAGCTTCTTCATCTCGCGGCCTTCGAGGGCCTCGGCGAAGCGGTCGGCCTCGTCCATCAGGCCTAAGATCTCGGACTTGTTCAGATCGGCAATGCTAATCAGGTGCTTCATGGCTTAGTTGCTCCCTTCCCCAGTGCCTGGCCTGCGGGTCAGAACCACGTTGTCTACCCCGTCCAGCTCCGCGAGGTTCACCGTCACGTCCTCGTCGGCGGCAGTCGGAATGTTCTTGCCCACGTAGTCCGCGCGGATCGGCAGCTTGCGGTGACCGCGATCGATCAGCACCGCCACCTGCACGGCATACGGCCGGCCGATGTCCGTGAGTGCATCGAGTGCCGCACGGATGGAACGGCCACTGTAGAGGACGTCGTCGACCAGGACGACGATGGCGTCATCAATCCCCTCCGCGGGAACCTTGGTGGGTTTCAGCGCGCGGTGGGTGGTGTTGCGCAGGTCGTCGCGGTACAGGGTGATGTCCAGGGAACCCTGGAACGCCTCTACCCCCGTGAAGTGCTGAATCTTCTCGGCCAGGCGGGCCGCAAGCGGCACTCCCCCCGATGGAATGCCGAGTAGAACTACGCGCCGGGAGTCTTCCCCATCCAGCGCCGTCTTTTCAATAATCTGGTGCGCGATGCGCGCGACAGTACGGGAAACTTGATCCGCGTCGAGTAAGGTGACGCCAGCTTCCCCAGCCGTCGAGTTCATCGTGACCTCCTTTCCCGCCTCTCTGTGCGGTCCGTTAAAGGATGTCTACTTTTGACGACTAGAAGTCTATCACGCTTCGCCGGATTCTTTGACGACCCCGTCGAGCAGTCCGTCCAACTCGTCGGACTGCTCGGCCCTCTGAGCGGCGGCCGCGTCGGCGATCTTCATGTCCGCCTGCAGTTGCAGTTCCTTATTGATGCCGTCCAGCACCGCGTGGATGTAGCTGGGCGCCTTGTCGTGGGAGTACTCGCTGGCCAGCTCCACTCCCTCAACCACGGCAACCTGCGGCGGCACGTCGTCGTTGAACTTCAGCTCCCACGCCGCCACCCGCAGCACCGCGCGGTCGACGGCGGGAAGGCGATCCAGCCGCCAATCGCTGGACAGGTGCAGCGCAATGGCCTCGTCGAGTGCGTCCAGGTTCGTCGCCACGCCGGGCACGATCTGCTGGGTGTACTCCGGCACGGGCTTGACCTGGTTCGCGGAATCCTTGGCCAGCGAGATGCGCTCCTCGACGATCTCCACCGGGTCGATGTCGCGGAACTCGGCCTCGAACAGGATGTCTACGGCGCGACGGCGGGCCTTGTAGCGCGAGCCGTGGCGCTTGAAGGAAGCCGCTTTAGCCGCCTTTGCTGCGTTAGCTGAGTTGCTTCCAGCTGTGTGTTCCTCAGTCATGGGTGAAAAACAGTCGCTGACCTAGTTGTTTACGCGGGACAGGTACTCGCCGGTGCGGGTGTCCACCTTAACGACGTTGCCGGTCTCGAGGAACAGCGGCACCTGAATCTCGGCGCCGGTCTCCAGGGTGGCGGGCTTGGAGCCGCCGGTGGAGCGGTCGCCCTGCAGGCCCGGGTCGGTGTGCTCGATCTTCAGCTCCACGGATACCGGCAGCTCAGCGAACAGCGGCTCGCCCTCGTGGAAGGAAACCTGGACGCTGGTGTTCTCCAGCAGGAACTTCGCGCCTTCGCCCATCAGGTGCGGAGCCAGCTCGATCTGGTCGTAGGTCTTCTCGTCCATCAGGACGAAGCTGGTGCCGTCGTTGTACAGGTAGGTCATGTCGCGGCGGTCAACGGTAGCGGTCTCTACCTTCACGCCTGCGTTCCAGGTCTTGTCGATGGTCTTTCCGGAGACGACATCCTTGAGCTTCGTGCGCACGAAAGCGGGGCCCTTGCCCGGCTTGACGTGCTGGAATTCGACGATCTGCTGCAGCTTGCCATCAACCTTGAGTACAAGGCCGTTCTTGAAGTCAGCGGTGGTTGCCACGAATGGTCTCCTTATTGAGATTGCGATTGCGAGTATTAAAAATTTTTTGGCTGCTACAGTCTAGCAGCCGGCCAAACCTAAACGACGATGAGTTCCGTCGGCGAGGCGTTGAAGCTACGCGCCCCGTCGTTGGTGATGACGTACGTGTTCTCGATGCGCAGGCCCGTCTTGCCGGGGATGTAGATGCCCGGCTCGACCGTTACCGTCATGCCTTCTACTAGCTCTTCTTCGGGATTGACGCCCGCCGCTGCCCGCGGGGCCTCATGCACATCAAGCCCCACGCCGTGTCCCGTGGAGTGCACGAAGAAGTCCCCATAGCCGGCCTCAGTAATGACGTCGCGGCAGGCTGCGTCCACGTTACGCAGCGCCACACCCGGGGCCAGGATCGCCTCACCGGCCTTCTGGGCGCGGTAGACCACGTCGTAGAGTTCGCGGGACAGCTCGTCGGGCTCGCCCACGCAGACCGTGCGGGTCTGGTCGGAGGCGTACCCGTCCAGGTACACGCCGAAGTCCACGGTGACCAGGCCGGGAACGATTCTGTCGCGGGAGACTCCCGCGTGCGGCTTGGTGGCGTTCAAGCCACTGGCCAGGATCGTGTCGAAGCTCAGCCCGTCGGCGCCGGCGGTGCGCAGCTGAAACTCCAACTCGGCCGCCGCCTGGATCTCCGTGATGCCCTCGCGGATTCCATCGTCCTCAATGAACGAGCGCCACACGCTATCGGCCAGCTCACCGGCGGCGGCCAAAGCCTCGACCTCCAGCTCGTCCTTGACCAGGCGCAGATCCTCCACCACCGAGGAAAGCACCGGCGGGTTCCCCAACGCCCGGGCCTGGCCGTAGCCCAGGCTGGGTTCTACGGCGAAGCCCTTCCCCGCAAACTCGGCCGCGCGGTCAAACAGCTTGCCGCCGATTTCGATGGTCACATCGTCCGGCTCGCCGGTCTCGACGCGGATCTGCGTATCGTAGCGCCCGTCCGTCAGCAGCAGGTGCTGGCCGTCCTCGCGGATCACCAGTAGTGCGTTCGATCCAGAAAAGCCGGTCAGGTAGCGGACATTCTTCAAGTCGCTGATCAGCAAGGCTGCGTGCTCGGAATCCTGGATCTTTGCGGTGGCCTTGTTGCGGCGGGTGCGGTAGGCGTCAAAAAATTTTTCAGACATGAACTCTCCAACTTCCCTTCAACAGTAACTAACGGTGACTACTGTGCGAAGAACCGCAGGGCGGCGACGTATCCGTAGATGCCCAGGCCGGCGATTACTCCGCTGGCCAGGGGGCTTAGGTAGCTGTGGTGGCGGAACTCCTCGCGCGCGTGCACGTTCGAGATGTGCACCTCCACGAAGCCCGCGCCGTCGGCGATCTCCGCCAGCGCGTCGCGCAGCGCGACGGATGTGTGGGTAAAGCCGCCGGGGTTGATGATTACCGCGGCGCCCTCGTCGGCAGCGCGGTGCACGCGATCCAACAGCTCGCCCTCGTGGTTGGACTGGAAGAAGTCGACCTCGATGCCCAGGGAGGCCGCCTCGCGGGCCAGCAGATCCTCTACGTCGGCCAGCGTGGTGGTGCCGTAGACCTCCGGCTGGCGCTTGCCCAGGCGGTTGAGGTTCGGGCCGTTGATCACGCACACCTTCGGCGCCTGCGGCTGTGCTGCATTCATCGCTGGATCCTCCTAGTTGGTTGTCTGTAGTTGGCTGTCGGCCCTTTTATGCTTCCACGCTAGCGGCGTAGGCCGCGCGCAGCAGCTCCTCGCTGGGGCCTTCCAGGCGGGTGGGCTTGCCGATCTGCTCGAGCACCACGAAGCGAATCTTGCCGCCCTTGTTCTTCTTGTCGCGCCCCATCGCCGCCAGCAGCTCGTCGAGCTCGGCGCCGTCATAGCTGGTCGCCAAGCCTACCGAGTTTAGGATGTCGCGGTGACGCCGAACGTCTGCCTCGCTCAGCAACCCAGCCGCCTTGGCCAGCTCCGCCTCGAAGATCATGCCCACGGCAACCGCCTGGCCGTGGCGCCAGCGGTAGTCCTCGTGGTGCTCGACCGCGTGGCCGTAGGTGTGGCCGTAGTTGAGAATCTCGCGCAGGCTGGATTCCTTCAGATCCACCGCCACCACGTCGGCCTTCACCTGGATGGCTCGGGCGATCAGCTCCGGCAGGCTGCCGTGCGGATCCAGTGCGGCCTGCGGGTCGGCCTCGTAGATGTCCAGGATTCCCGTGTCCGCAATAAAGCCGGCCTTGACGATCTCTGCCGAGCCGGCAACCATCTCGGCCTCCGGCAGGGTCTCCAGAACCTCCAGGTCAACGATGACCGCGCTGGGCTCGTGGAAAGCGCCCACCAGGTTCTTGCCTGCGGGAGTGTTGATTCCGGTCTTGCCACCGACGGCGGCATCCACCATGGCTAGCAAGGTGGTGGGATAGTGCACGACCTTGATTCCGCGCATCCAAGTGGCGGCGATGAAGCCGGCCAGGTCCGTGGCGGCGCCGCCGCCCAGGCCGATGATGGTATCGGCGCGGGTCAGGCCAACTTGCGCGCAAACATCCCAGCACTCGGCGGCGGACTGGGCCGTCTTCGCCGACTCGGCGTCCTCGATCTGGTGGGTGTGCGCGGCGAATCCAGCTGCGGTCAGTCGCTTGGACAGCTCGGTGGCGCGGTCTGTGAGCGCGGGCTGGTGAATGATCAGGTAGTTGGCGGTGGTCCCCGCGGCCTTTAGGATCTCCTCGGTGGCGAAGTCGATGCCGCGGTCGATGACCACCTCGTAGGGCGACTGGGAGGCCACCTTGATGCGCTGCTGCTGAAAGCCTGCGGACTGTGCGTTGGTCATGGTTGGAGAGGATCCTTATGTGAGTTCTGATTACGGGGCCGGAATATTGGACCCGGACTAAAGGGTCCGGGTTGGGTGGGAAGCATCGCGGTCGTTGAGGCGCTCCAGGCGCACCTCTTCGATGAACATCAGGATGTCGGTGACCACGCGGCGCGGCTCCTTGCCGTCGCAGCGCACCATGAAGTTGGAGACTTCCTCGTAGTACGCAGAGCGCTGCGCAAAGAGCTGTGCGTACTTGCTCCGCGGGTCGGCGACGTTCAGCAGCGGGCGGGTGTTAGAGCCGGACGTGCGCCGCACGCCCTCGTCGATGGAGACGTTGAGGTAGACCACCGTCTGGTCGGCGAGCAGTTCCCGGGTGCTTTCGGTGACCACTGCCCCGCCTCCGAGAGAGACGATTCCGTCGGTCTGCAGGGCTTCAGCCACCACGATGGCCTCTTGCTCGCGGAAACCCGGCTCCCCGAGCTCGCCCATGATCTGGTTACAGGTCTTGCCGAGCTTCTCCTCGAGCATGTGGTCGGTGTCCACGAGCTGCAGGTTTAGGGCGTTGGCCAGGCGCTTACCGATGGTTGTCTTGCCGGAGCCCGGCAGCCCCACCAGCACTGCGCGGGGGCTCATCGGATTTCTCCGTCCGCCACTTCCCCGTCGGCCACGTCGCTGGCCGCAGCGGACCAGTCGAGGCGGGTATCTACGTACTCCAGGTAGGACTGCACGTTGCGCTTAGTCTCCTCTACGGAGTCTCCGCCGAACTTCTTCAGCACGGCGCGGGCCAGCACCAGGGCGACCATGGTCTCGGCCACCACACCGGCAGCCGGCACGGCGCACACGTCGGAGCGCTGGTGGATGCCCGTAGCGGCCTCGCCAGTGGCCATATCCACTGTCTTCAGCGCGCGCGGGACTGTGCTGATCGGCTTCATGGCGGCGCGGACGCGCAACTCCTCGCCGTTGGTCATGCCGCCTTCCAGGCCACCGGCACGGTTGCTCAGGCGGTGTACGCCACCGCCTGCAGCCGCCTCCATCTCGTCGTGCGCCTCCGAGCCACGGCGGCGGGCCTCCTCGAAGCCATCGCCGATCTCCACACCCTTGATCGCCTGAATGCCCATGAGGGCGGCAGCCAGCTGGGCATCCAGTCGCTCGTCACCGGAGACGTGGGAGCCCAGGCCGATCGGCAGGCCCTTAACAACGACCTCGACGATGCCGCCGAGGGTATCGCCGGACTTCTTGGCGGCTTTGATCTCGTCGATCATGGACTCTTCCGCTGCGGAATCGAAGGCGCGCACCGGCGAGGCGTCGATGCCCTCCAGGTCGGAGAATGCCGGGCTCGGCCCCTCATAGGGCTCCGAGCGGCCGATGCTGATGACGTGCGAGAGGACCTCCACGCCCAGCACCTCGCGCAGCAGCGCGCGGGCAAAAGTTCCAGCGGCCACGCGGGCGGCGGTCTCGCGGGCGGAGGAGCGCTCCAGAATGGGGCGAGCCTCCTCGTGGTCGTACTTCACCATGCCAGAGAAATCGGCGTGGCCCGGTCGCGGGCGGGTCAGCTTCGCACCGCGACCGCTGGCCATCTCCTTGGCAACCTCCGGATCCGACTCGTCGATCGGGTCGGCGGACATGATCGTGGTCCACTTCGGCCACTCGGTGTTGCCGATCATCACGGCCACCGGGCTGCCGAGGGTCTTGCCGTGGCGCACGCCGCCGACGAAGGTCACTTCGTCGGCTTCGAACTTCATGCGAGCTCCGCGGCCGTAGCCCAGACGGCGGCGAGCCAGCTGATAAGAAACGTCTTCCCGAGTTACCGACAAACCGGCCGGGAGGTTCTCGATCATCGAAATGAGGGCCTGGCCGTGCGATTCACCTGCAGTAGTCCAACGAAGCATAAAGAGCATGATACAGGCCATATGCAGCCTTAGCTTCAATGACGTCCCGGATTATTAACGGAAGATTAATGACGCCACCACCACCGCCCCCGTCGCCACCAACATCGCCGGGCCGTGGGGGCTGGCCCTATCGCGGCCTGCTCTTTGCCCTCCGCGAAGGAAGCAGTGCATCACACCGCTCAATCCCAGCGCGGCCACGGCGCCCAACGGAGCCACAATAGCGGCCAGTGTTCCCGTCGTAAGCGCGAGCTTTGCATCCCCGCCACCCGCCATCAGCCGAGGGTGCAGCAGCGGAAGCCCGAAGGCCACCGCCCACCAGGCCACCCCGCCGAGTAGAGCCCAGTGGTTTGCGCCCGGTATGGCTAAGGGCACGAGCCCGGCAGCGGGTATGGCGGGAAGAGTCAAATAGTTCGGCAGGCGGGAGGTGCGGGCGTCAATAAGAAAAAGGGCGATAGCCCACGGCAGGAAAGGCAGCAGCGGCCACCAGGAAAGAAGCGAGGTTGCATTCACGCTTCAGAAGGTTAACCAGGCGCGCGGACAGGCCCCCGTGCGCGCGGCTTCGAGAAAGTCCGGCCTGTGGAGAGCGGAAAGTTATCCACAGGGGCGAGAAACTAGGCTTGCCCCTTGGCTCGCAGCACGGTATCTAGCATGAGTCCTTCCGGGGCAGGATGGCCCGTGAACAGGCGGAACTGTTCCTCGGCCTGGCCCGCCAACATGCGCAGACCGTCGGCGTGCGGGATCGACTTCGCCTGAGCCGCAGAAAGCAACGGCGTGGGATAAGGGTCGTAAATCACGTCCACGATGCCCGCGGCGGCGCACAGCCCCTCGGCCAAAACCTCGGCGGCGTGGGCTGGGATCGTGGAAATCACGGCGGCGGCATCGGCACAGATCCCAGCGATGTCGGCCTCCTCGAAGCGGGACCAAGAAAAATCCATGCCCAGGGTTTCCACCACGGCCTGCAGGTTCAGGGCGCGTTCGGAGCGAGCCAGCACCGTCACCTCGGTGACCCCGGCGGCCGCCAGTGCTGCAACGGCCGGGCGGGCAGTGCCTCCGTTGCCGACGATCACCGCTTTACCGTCCTGCAGAGCGGAAGTGTCTCCGCCGTAGAGGTGCTCCAGGCAGCGGGTCACGCCGTCCACGTCGGTATTGTCGGCCAGCCATTGGCCATCGCCCTGCGGCACCAACGTGTTGGCGGAGCCGATCTCCTGGGCTCGGTTCGTCGCCAAATCCGCCAACTCCAAGGCCGCCTGCTTGCCGGGCATCGTCACGGAGAAGCCGCGGACCTGATCGCCGGACTCGCTCAACAGACGGCGAATGTCGCGCGCTTCCCCCGCCTCCACGCGGTAGTAATCCATCTTCAGCCCCAGCGCGCCGTATCCGGCGTTGTGCAGTTGCGGGGACAGCGAGTGTTCGATCGGGCTGCCCAGCACCGCGCAGCGCATGCCGGGCGTTTCCAGGAACTCATCTACCGACAGCACGTGGCCTGCGGCGGACATACTAATTCACCCTTTGCTCTTAGGTTTGCTCTTGATCTTGGCTTAAGTTCTAGCGGTTCGAATCCAGCACACCGTTGCGGCGGGATTCCTCGATTGCCCGCTCGTGCGCGTCAAAGTCGCGGTTGAAGACGGTGCGGCCGTCGCGGTCTACGGTAACGAAGTACAGCCAGTCGCCTTCGGCTGGGTTCTCGATCGCGTGCAGAGCCTGCAGGCCAGGCGAGGAGATCGGGGTGTCCGGCAGCCCCTCCTTGGCATAAGTGTTCCACGGGGTCGGGCGCTTACGATCCTCGTCGGTGGTGGCGACCTCAACCTCGCTCAGGTCGTAGTTCACCGTCGAGTCAAACTCGAGCTTTTGGTTTACGTCCAGGCGGTTCAGGATCACGCGCGCAACCTTGTCGAAGTCGCCCTCCGGAGCCTCGCGCTCCACCAGGGAAGCCGCCACCAGCATGTCATAGGGGCTTAAGCCCACCTTCTCTGCAGAAGACAGCAGTCCGGTGTTCTCGTACTGCTCCTTGGAGGTCTTCAGCAGAGACTTCAGGATCTCCTCCGGACTACTGGTCGGGTCGAATAGGTGCACGCCCGGGGAAATCAGGCCCTCGATGCGCTTCGGGTCATCGCCGCGCGCGTTCACCTTGTCCAAAGCCCAGTCCGCGATCTCCAGCTGTTCCGGCGGGGTCTGGGCCGCGGCCTTCTGCAGGTCTTCGACAGACACACAGGTGTGCTCGTCCTGGCAGGTCTGCTCGGAGACCAGAGTGAAGATGCCCTTGCGGTTATCGCCGTCGACCACCTTGACGTCTTGGAGGGTCAGACCGTTGGGAATATCGACTACACCCCGGCGCCGGTCATCGCTGGACAGCCACTCCAGAGCCTTATCGGCAGACATCTGCTCTTGCAGTGGGTAGTAGCCCGCCTGCAGTTCGGGATCCTTGCGCTCCGCGGCTGACATCAGGGCGCGGCGGGAGCCCACCACGTCCTTTTCCACCAGCTGTTCGGCCAGGCTATCCACGGAGTCGCCCGGGCTCACGCGCACCATGACGACGTTGCCGTTGCCCTCCCCCTCGTAATCACGCACGGCCACAACGTCGCGCTGGTACCAGACGTAGGCGCAAGTGCCAACCAACAGAACGACCAGAGCGATAGCCAGCGCGGCCGCCATCTGACGGCGCCGTCTAAACTTCGGCTGCATGTTACGGGTCGATCCCATAGATCCGTGTGGCCTTTCGTACAGGGTTTAGTCTTGAGTGTGCTCTTGGGTTTGCTCTATAACGTCAAATACGAGCTGAGCCCAACGATGTTAAGCGTCGCCGGTCATTTTCTCACGAATTGGTAAATTTTAGGAAAGCGCGCGCCGCCGCGTGTCTAACCACCCCTGCAGAATATGTACTGCTGCTGCCTGGTCGATCTTTTTTCTGCCTTTTTTACTATTGACGCCGGAGGCGTGAAACGCATGCGTAGCGGCCATCGTAGACATTCTTTCGTCCACCATGCGCAGCGGAATATCCGGCAATTCTTCTTTAACTAAGCGGGCAAATTCCTCGGCATTAAGGGTGCTTTGTGTATGGTTCCCGCGCAGCGCGACCGGCAGACCAACTACGATCTCCACCACGAAATTCTCCCGGCAGATCTCCGCGACGCGCCGCACATCCGCGTCGTCTGCGGTGGCCTGGACGGTCTCCACCGGAGTGGCCAGGATGCAGTCCGGGTCCGAGATCGCCACCCCAATGCGCACGGTGCCCACGTCGAGGCCGAGCCTCCGGCCGCGGCCCGGGTCGGTGGCTGGGTCTGGTTTTTCGGTCTGCATCAGCGAAAACTCCCCGGCCGACTATCCGCGCAGCGCGCTCTTGACGGCCTCGATACCGGCGGAGATGCCGGCGGCGTCCGAACCAGAGCCCTGTGCCATGGCCGGCTTACCGCCACCGCGACCGGAGACCTTCTCCCCGAAGGCCTTGACGAGCTCGCCGGCCTTGATGCCCTTGTCCACAGCGGCATCGTTCGCAGCGGCGACGAAAGGAACCTTCGCGCCGTCCACGGAGGCGAATACCACGACGGCGGGCTCGGAGCCCAGACGGTTCTTCGCATCCATGGCGAGGGTGCGCAGGTCGCCTGCGGCCACGCCTTCCGGCAGCTGCTCGGCCAGGATCTTGACCTCGCCGATAGTCTCAGCCTTCTCCACCAGCTGGCCTACCTGCCCCTGCAGCTGCTGCGCACGCAGCTGCTGGATCTGCTTCTCGGCGGCCTTTAGCTTGGCGGTGAGCGCGTCGATGCGCTCCGGCAGTTCCTCGCTCGGGGTCTTCAGGCTGGTCGCCAGGCCGGCCACCAGAGACTTCTCGGTGCTGAGGAAGCGGAAGGAATCCATGCCGGTGTAGGCCTCGATGCGGCGCACGCCGGAGCCGACGGAGGACTCACCGAGCACGGAGATCGGGCCGACCTGGGAGGAGTGCTCCACGTGGATACCGCCACACAGCTCCATGGAGAACGGTCCGCCGATCTCCACGACGCGCACCTCGGAGCCGTAGTTCTCGCCGAACAGAGCCATGGCGCCCATCGCCTTGGCCTCCTCCAGGGAGGTCTCGATGGTGTTCACCTGGTAGTCGCTATCCACGGCGCCGTTGGCGATCTCCTCAATCTGGTTCAGCTGGTGCTCGGTCAGCTGCTCGCCGTAGTTGAAGTCGAAGCGCAGGTAGCCCGGCTTGTTCATGGAGCCCGCCTGGACGGCTGTCGGCCCCAGCACCTCGCGCAGGGCGGCGTGGATCAGGTGCGTGCCGGAGTGCGCCTGGCGTGCCTGGTGGCGCCACGCCTTGTCCACCGTGGCCTGCACCTTCTGCCCCACGGCCAGCTCGCCGCCACTGACGGTCACGTGGTGTACCCAGACCTTCTTGCCGACCTTCTGCACGTCCTCCACGCGGGCAGCGCCCGAGGTGGTGGTCATCTCGCCGCGATCGGCCATCTGGCCGCCGGCCTCAGCGTAGAACGGGGTGCGGTCCAAGATCACCTGAGCGGCAGCGCCCTCCGGGACAGTCTCCACCAGCGCGCCGTCGCGGATGATGCCCAGCACGGAGGCCTCGTCAGCCAGGTTCTCGTAGCCGGTGAACACGGTCGGGTGGTTATCCACGAACGGGCGGTAGATCGTCTGATCCACGTGGCCCAGCTTCTTGGCGTTGTTATCGGCCTTTGCACGAGCCTTCTGCTCCGCCATCAGGTCGTGGAAGCCGTCAATGTCCACCTTCAGGCCGGCCTCGGCGGCCATCTCCTGGGTCAGGTCGATCGGGAAGCCGTGGGTGTCGTGCAGGGAGAAAGCAACGTCGCCCGGGACGGTGCCCTCGCCGCGCTCCTTGGCGCCGTGGGCCCAGTTGTCGAACATCTGGGAGCCGGATTCCAGGGTCTTCAGGAAGGACTTCTCCTCGGCCAGAGCCACGGCGCGAATGCGCTCGTAGTTCTCGGCGATTTCTGGGTAGGAGGGCGTCATGGTCTCCCGCACGGTGTCCATGAACTTCTCTAGGGTCTCCCCCGTTGCGCCCAGCAGGCGGGCGGAGCGGATGATGCGGCGCAGCAGGCGGCGCAGAATGTAGCCGCGTCCCTCGTTGCCGGGGGTCACGCCGTCCAACATCAGCATCAAGCCGGTGCGGGAGTGGTCGGCGATCACGCGGAAGCGCACGTCGTTGGCCTGGTCTGCGCCGTACTTGGCGCCGGTGACCTCCTGGGCCACGTCAATGACGGGGCGCAGCAGGTCGGTCTCGTACACGTTGTCCACGTCCTGCAGGATGCAGGCGACACGCTCGATGCCCAGGCCGGTATCGATGTTCTTCTTCGGCAGCTTGCCGACGATCTCGAAGTTGCCCTTGCCCAGGCCCTCACCGCGCTCGTTCTCCATGAACACGAGGTTCCAGATCTCGATGTAGCGGGTGTCGTCGACGATCGGGCCGCCCTCCTGGCCGTGCTCCGGGCCGCGGTCGTAGTAGATCTCCGAGCAGGGTCCACACGGGCCGGGAATGCCCATGGACCAGTAGTTATCCTCCATGCCGAGGCGCTGGATCTTGTGCTCGGGTACGCCGATCTTCTTGTTCCAGATCTCCGCCGCCTCATCGTCGTCGGTAAAGACGGTGACCCACAGGCGCTCCGGATCCAGGCCCAGGCCGCCTTCTTCCACCGGGTCGGTCAGCAGCGTCCAAGCGTGCGTGATCGCGCCTTCCTTGAAGTACGCACCAAAGGAGAAGTTGCCCGCCATCTGGAAGAACGTGTTGTGGCGGGTGGTGATGCCGACCTCGTCGATGTCCAGGGTGCGCACGCACTTCTGGATGGAGGTCGCCGTGCCGTTTTCAAACGGTGGGTTCTGCTGGCCCAGGAAGTAGGGCTTGAACGGAACCATGCCGGCGTTCACGAACAGAAGGTTCGGGTCGTCCAGGATCAGCGATGCGCTGGGTACCTCGGTGTGCCCGGCCTTGGTGAAGTGCTCGATGAAGCGCTGGCGGATCTCATGCGTTTGCACGGTGGCTTTACCTCGTAGAGTTCTATGTCGACTGTAAATGGAATGCGTACATTCTACCCCCGGGTCAGGAAGGAGCGAACGATAGCCCTAAGGCTACTCAAGCGCGCGGCAATGGTCTTTTCGTGGCCGTGGGTTGTCGGCCGGTAGTACACCGCGTCCTTCAGATCGTCCGGCAGGTACTGCTGCGGCACCACGCCCTTGGGGTCATCGTGCGGATAGACGTATCCCACCGCGTTACCCAGCGCCTTCGCCCCTTGGTAGTGGCCGTCGCGCAGGTGAGCCGGCACTGCCCCGCCCTTGCCTGCCTGCACGTCCCCAATGGCGGAGTTGATCGCCGCGATCACCCCGTTGGACTTCGGCGCGGTCGCCAGGTGGATCGTGGCCTGCGCCAGGTTGAGCCGAGCCTCCGGCATGCCGATGAAGCTCACCGCGTGATACGCCGCCACCGCCACTTGCAGCGCCTGCGGGTCGGCCATGCCGATGTCCTCGCTGGCGTGGATCACCAGCCTGCGGGCGATGAAGCGCGGATCTTCGCCGCCTTCCAGCATGCGGGCTAGGTAGTGCAGCGCGGCGTCCGGATCCGAGCCGCGGATGGATTTAATGAAGGCACTGGTGATGTCGTAGTGCTGGTCGCCGTCGCGGTCGTATCGCGCCACTGCCTTGTTAAGGGACTTTTTTACTTGTGACGCCACCAGCTCCGCCACGCCGTCCTCCCCTTCCGGCTCGACTCCCTCGGCCGCGGCCTCCAGGTACGTCAGGCTACGGCGGGCGTCCCCTGCAGCCATGGCGACAAGCTGGTCCATGGCCTCGGGGGTCACCCGCAGTCGGCCAGCGTATCCGCGCTCGTCGTCGAGGGCGCGCTGCAGTACGGTGCGGATGTCGGCGTCACTAAGAGAAGAAAGTTGGACAAGCAACGACCGCGACAAGAGCGGCGAGACCACAGAGAACGAGGGGTTCTCGGTGGTGGCGGCGACCAGCAGCACGGTGCGGTTTTCGACGGCGGAGAGCAGCGCGTCCTGCTGGGTTTTGGAGAATCGGTGTACCTCGTCGATGAACAGCACGGTGTGCTCGCCCATGACCAGGCGCTTGCGGGCCTGCTCGATGATCGCGCGGACTTCCTTGACGCCGGAGTTCAGGGCGCTCAAGGCCTCGAAGCGGCGGCCGGAAGCCTGGGAGATGAGGCTGGCGATGGTGGTTTTTCCGGTGCCGGGCGGGCCATAGAGGATGACGGAGGTATCGCCGTGGCCTTCGATCAGGCGGCGCAGCGGCGAGCCCGGGCCGAGAACCTTGTCCTGCCCCACCACCTCATCGAGGCTGCGGGGGCGCATGCGAACCGCCAGTGGGGCGTGGGAGCCGGGGTGAAAATAGGCCTCAGCCGAGTGCGCGTCGGCGCCGCTGCCCTGCTGACCTTGAGAAAACAGATCGTCCATCGGCTTTAGGCTGTGGGCGCTACTCGTCGCGCTCGTTCGGGAAGGCTCCCAGCTGCGACAGCACCTTCAAAAGGACTCGGGCGAAGCCACCAATCGCCTCGAAGTCTTGGGAGTCGCGGCGGCGGGAGAAGCGCTCGATGGCCTCCACCGTCGTGGCCAGGTCCTCGAGCTGCTCCTCCGACATGTGGCGGATCGAGCGCGAAACCTCCTGGTTGTCGGATTCTTCACCGAAGACGAACGAGGAGTGCTTGGCCACGGAAAGCCGGCCGTAGTACATCATGATCAACGACAGGAATGCCCAGCCGATGAGGGCAGACATGACCCAGTCGTGGAAGACCTCGTCGTCGGAGATTGCAGGCCAGATCTGCTGGGCCTCCGCCCGCCAGGCGGCGAGGAACTCCGTGGTCTCCGGCTCGTCCAAAGCCGGGGTGGAATTGTCCTGGGGGAACCCCGCCACCACGCAGGCGACGTCGAAGGCCGCGTCCCGGAAACCGGCCCACTCGTAGTCCAGCAGCACGATGTTGTCCGTGAGCATGACGTTGTCGGGCGCCAGGTCGAAGGGGGTGAAGACCAGAAACTCGGACTTGTTCTGGCGCTCGACGGCCTTGGTGGCGTAGCGCTGTACCACCGGGTCGATGGTCAGGCCGTTGGAAATCATGAGGTCCACGCCCGACTGGATGAGCTCGCCGACGTTGATGTCGGACTCTTCGATCGCCTCGGGGCTGATGTGGTGGCGCTGGCACTGGCGGCGCATCAGGGTGGAGTAAGACTGCGCGCCACCGAACGTGGCGGCGTGCATTTTGCCCAGCGAACGGCCGAGCTTACGCAGGGCTCCGATGCGGGACTTGGAATCCTGGAGCGTAAGCACGTCGGTAAAGCTCGTGCCGTCGCCCGCGTCCGACAGAATCAGCAGGCGCTGGTCGATGTCATAAGCCAGCAGTACAGGGCCGGGGCGTACCGTCTCCGCCAGAGTATTGGTGTACTGGTAGGCCACGACCTCGCGGAGCATGCCGAGGGCATCCGGACCGAACTCCCCTGCATCGCCGGCACCGTCGCTGCCATCAGCGTTCGCGGCGGCCGCGTCCCCTTCGCTTTCCGGCGGCAGCTGCTTGATAACCACCGTGCGTTCCTGCAGGAAGGGGTCGGCGGAAATCCGGCAGCGCAGAACCATCGAGGAGCCACTGCCACCCAGATCCTGCGGATCGCTGAGTTCGGGTGAACCTCCGAAGCGGTTCGCCAAAACCTGGGTTGCCGCCTCGACAGTGGACTCGACTGATTGCACTACTACTCGCCTACTTTTCCTTCTGGCCCTTCTGGCCCTTCTTCGGCTTGAAATCGATACCGGATTCCTTACGCTGCTCCGCGGAGATCTCGCCCGGGGCGTCGGTCAGCGGATCCACGCCGCCGCCGGACTTCGGGAAGGCGATGACGTCGCGGATGGAATCGAAGCCGCCCAGCAGGGAGACGATGCGGTCCCAACCGAACGCGATACCACCGTGCGGCGGGGCACCGAAGGCAAACGCATCCAGCAGGAAGCCGAACTTCTCGCGGGCCTCCTCCTCGGTGATGCCCATGACCTTGAACACGCGCTCCTGCACATCCGGCTGGTGGATACGAATAGAACCGCCGCCGATCTCGTTGCCGTTACACACGATGTCGTAGGCGTAGGCCAGCGCCTCGCCCGGGTTCTCGTCGAAGTTATCCAGGTACTCCGGCTTCGGGGAGGTAAAGGCGTGGTGCACGGCAGTCCACGCGGAGTGGCCCAGGGCCACGTCGCCAGACGCGGCGGCATCCGCAGCCGGCTCGAACAGTGGGGCGTCAACAACCCAGGTGAAGGCCCAGTCTCCTTCCTTGATCAGGCCCAGCTTGTTAGCGATCTCGCCGCGGGCAGCACCCAGCAGGGCGCGGGACGGCTTGGTCTCGCCTGCGGCGAAGAAGATGCAGTCGCCCGGCTTGGCGCCGACGTGCTCGGCAATGCCCGCGCGCTCTTCGTCAGTAATGTTCTTGGCAACCGGGCCGGACAGCTCGCCGTCCTCGCCCACCAGAATGTAGGCCAGGCCCTTCGCACCGCGCTGCTTGGCCCACTCCTGCCAGGCATCCAGCTGGCGGCGGGGCTGGTCAGCGCCACCGTCCATGACCACGGCACCGACGTACTCGTTCTGGAATACGCGGAAGGTGGTGTTCTTGAAGAAGTCGGTGCACTCGGTGATCTGGATGTCGAAGCGCAGATCCGGCTTGTCGGAGCCGTAGTACTTCATGGCATCGGCGTAGGTCATGCGCGGGATCGGGGTGGAGATCTCGTAGCCGATCTCCTTCCAGATGGCCACCAGGATCTCCTCTGCCAGGGAGATCACGTCTTCCTGGTCCACGAAGGACATTTCGACGTCCAGCTGGGTGAACTCAGGCTGGCGGTCGGCGCGGAAGTCCTCGTCGCGGTAGCAGCGGGCGATCTGGTAGTAGCGCTCCATGCCAGCCACCATCAGCAGCTGCTTGAACAGCTGCGGGGACTGCGGCAGGGCGTAGAACGTGCCCGGGCGCAGGCGTGCGGGCACCAGGAAGTCGCGGGCGCCCTCCGGGGTGGAGCGGGTCAGCGTCGGGGTTTCGATCTCCGTGAAGTCGTGCTCGGCCAGAACCCCGCGGGCAGCCTGGTTAACACGGGAGCGGAGGCGCAGCGCATCGCCCTGGGTCTTGCGGCGCAGATCCAGGTAGCGGTACTTCAGGCGGGTTTCCTCGCCCACCTCGCCGGAGGAGGACGGATCGTCGATCTGGAACGGCAGCGCCGCCGCCTCGTTCAGAACCTCCAGGGCGGACACGTTGACCTCGATGCCGCCAGAGGCCAGGTTCGGGTTCTCGGATCCCTCCGGGCGAGCCTCGACCACGCCGGTTACCTTCAGGCAGTACTCGCTGCGCAGGTCGTGCGCACGCTCCGCCACCTCGGACTCGCGGAAGACGACTTGTGCCACGCCGCTGCGGTCGCGCAGGTCGATGAAAATGACGCCACCGTGGTCGCGTCGACGACCAACCCAGCCGGTCAGGGTCACTTCATCACCAATATTCTCTGGGCGCAGTTCGCCCGCCAGGTGTGTGCGCAGCACGTTCCTATAGTCCTTCCTCGATTTTTAGCCTTTTCGGCCTTACAGCTTACCTTGTCCGCAATGGGGTGTGTACGTCGCCCGGGTATGGCACGATTCACTTGTGACTTTTAACAACAATCTCAACAATTATTCCGACCGTGGACAGCGCGGAGGCACCGGCTCCGGCGGGGGCGGATTCGGCTTCGGCGGCGGGGGTGGCAATCAGGGTGGAGGCGGCGGCCTCTTTACGGGGCTGCTCTTTGGCGCTCTCGCCCGCCGCTTTGGCATTCCCGGAATCATCGTTGCCGCCATTCTCGTGTTCTTCTTCAACGGTGGAATGGGGATGTTGGGCGGAAACAACGGCGCCGATCAACGTGCGGGCGTCAATAGCAGTCAGGGCGGCGAGGGCTTCGAGCACTGCCAGACGGCCGAGGACGCCAACAACAACGACGATTGCCGTGTGCTGGCCACGGCGAAGTCGGTCGACCAGTTCTGGAACTCGGCACTGCCGGACGAGGCTGGGACCGATTACAGGGAGCCGGGGCTGGTGCTTGCCGAGGGGCAGACCAGCACCCGCTGTGGCTCCGCGAACCTAGCTAGCACCGGGCCGTTCTACTGCCCCGGCGACGAGACGGTCTACCTGTCCGTCCCGTTCTTCGACGAGCTGAAGCAGATGGGCGGATCCAACGGACCGTTCGCCCAGATGTACGTCACCGCCCACGAGTTCGGCCACCACATCCAGAACCTGGAAGGCAACCTGGGGTTGAGCGACTACGACAACCCGGGTGAGGATTCCAACGCGGTGAAGATGGAGGTCCAGGCCGATTGCTACGCCGGCGTATGGGCCCAGAACGCCGACAAGGGTGAGGACGCTCTGTTGGAGCCCCTAACCCAGGAGCAGGTCGAGCAGGCTATTGCGACTGCTCGTTCTATTGGCGATGACGCCATCCAGTCCAGCTCCGGACAGGAAGTAGATCCCGACAAGTGGACCCACGGGTCTTCCGAAATGCGCGTGGACTGGTTCATGCGCGGCTACCAGGGCGGCACCATGAAGTCCTGCCACCAGGACTTCCAGCGCTAAGCCCCGCGCAGGTAGCCCCGCGGTGCCCCGCCTGCAGCGCTCTTAACGCTGCGGCGGCAGGTATGGGCGCAGCCAGTTCGGCAAAGCCGT
The DNA here is from genome assembly GCF_027570065.1 of Corynebacterium evansiae. Lineage (NCBI taxonomy): Bacteria > Bacillati > Actinomycetota > Actinomycetes > Mycobacteriales > Corynebacteriaceae > Corynebacterium > Corynebacterium evansiae. The sequence goes on from NZ_JAKMUT010000002.1 coordinate 167,615, forward strand.
TCTACTAAGCGCCTGTCGTCCTCTCTGCCGGCTTCTCCGTCTTCTCCGCCAGCAGCTCTACGACGGCAGCCAGATCCACCTCGTGCTGTTCGTGAGCGCCGAGATCCTTCACCGTCACCGTGCCCTCAGCCAGCTCCTTATCCCCCAGCACCAGGGCATACAGTGCACCGGCACGGTCGGCGCCCTTCATGGCTCCCTTCAACCCGCGGTCGCCGTAGGACATATCGGCGGCGACCCCGCGCTCGCGCAGGTCGTCCACGATGCCCACCATGCGCCGCTTGGCCTCCGCGCCGAGTGCCACGCCGTAGACATCAACCCTTCTTCCTGTTGACGCCCTCTTCTCCTCCGCCTCGAGCGCCAGCAGTGCCCTATCAACTCCCAGCCCGAAGCCGATTCCGGAAAGATCCTGCCCGCCCAGCTGAGCCATCAGGCCGTCGTAGCGGCCACCGCCGCCGATGCCGGACTGCGCGCCCAGGCCGTCGTGGACGAACTCAAAGCAGGTCTTCGTGTAGTAGTCCAGGCCGCGCACCATCCGCGGGTTGATGGTGTAGCCCACGCCCAGGTCGTCCAGCAGCCCGGTCACGGTCTCGAAGTGCTCGCGGGAGGAATCGCTGAGGTGATCCAACATCAAGGGAGCCTCGGCCAGCATCTCCTGCATCTCGGGTCGCTTATCGTCCAGGACACGCAGCGGGTTCAGCTGCGCACGGCGCTGCGTCTCCTCGTCCAACGGTAGCGTGGCCAGGAAGTCCTGCAGCTTCTGCCGGTAGGCGGGGCGGTCGTCCCAGTCGCCCAGGCTGGTTAGCTCCAGGCGGAAACCATTCAACCCAATGGAGCTAAAGCAGCGGTGCGCCAGTGCGATAACCTCGGCGTCCAGCGCCGGATCGTCCACGCCGATGGCTTCCACGCCCACCTGCTGCAGCTGGCGGTAGCGGCCGGCCTGGGGGCGCTCGTAGCGGAAGAAGGGGCCGTTGTAGACCAGCTTGACGGGGAGCTGCCCGCGATCCAGGTTGTGCTCAATGACGGCACGCATGACGCCCGCCGTGCCCTCCGGCCGCAGGGTTACCGAACGGCCGCCCCGGTCGGCGAAGGTGTACATCTCCTTCGACACAACGTCGGTGGATTCGCCAACGCCACGGGCGAACAGAGAGGTCTCCTCGAAGATCGGCAGCTCCACGTGCTCGTAGCCTGCGGCGTGCGCGGCGGAGGTGAACGCATCCTTGACCGCCTTGAATTCCGGCGATGTTGGCGGCACGTAGTCCGGCACGCCCTTCGGCGCGCTTAGCGCCTTAAACTTCTCAGCCTTAGTCTTCTGGGACTTCTGTTGCTTCTTCTCGCTCTCAGTCACAAGTGAACAGTCTACTAAACGGCTATTGCACTGCCGCCAGGAAGCTATTGGTGCGTTTTTCTTCCCCGATGGTCGTGTGCGGGCCGTGGCCCGGCAGCACAATGTCCTCGTCGGCGAAGTCGGTGGTGAGCTTCTTAAGGCTCAGCATCATGTCCTCGGGCGAGCACCCCGGAAGGTCTGTGCGGCCCACTCCCCCGCGGAACAGCACATCCCCGCCGAAGATCAGCCCATTCACGCGGAACATGACATGCCCCGGCGAGTGGCCCGGCATGTGGTGAATCTCGAACTCCGCGCCACCGATGCTGATGGAATCCCCCAGGTGGCGAATGTCCTCAATCGCGGGCATGTTGGCCACGTCAAAAGGCTGCGCCAGCGGGCTGGCCGCCTGATCCATCTCCAGCATGAAGCGATCCAACTCGTGCACGTACACCGGCACTCCGAAGGCTCCCGCGTCGCGGATGTGGTCGATGTGCCCGTGAGTCAGAACGACCTTCTCTACGAAGAACTTGTGCTCCTCGGCGAGCCTCTGGATGTTCTCGAAGGCACCCATTCCCGGGTCTATAACGACCGCCGGGGAGTTTTCCCCGCTGGTGGCGTCAGAACCATCAATCACCACATAGCAATTGGTTTCGAAAGGACCGGCGGGAAAAGAAAGGATCTGCGTCGTATCCGGCAGGAGGGTTGCGTCTGTGCTCATGCCACTAAACCCTAGCGAAAACAGCAACGAGCCCGTGCCCCTTCACCCGAATCGGCCAGTATATAGGGCATAATGGATCTCCGTATCTAGCACAAGAAAGGTCCTAGAAAAACGTGTCTGACAACAACTACCCGAACGCGGCTCAGCGCGACCAGGCGCTGTCGGAGCTAGAGAAAGCTCTGAAGTCCCGCGAGCGCAAGGCCAAGATCGCACCGCTGGGCGTGGTCGCAGCAACCCTCGCCGTGCTGGTGGTCATCGTCGGCGGCATCTGGTTCGCCGCCACCTACACCTCCGACGAGGAAGAAGATCAGGTCGCCGAGAGCGAGCAGCAGCAGTCCGAAGAGCCGGATGTGAAGCCCGTGGCGCTGCCGGCAGGCCCCAAGGAGCCCTACGGTGACACGGTGAAGTGCGAGTACAAGAAGGATCCGGAAGGCGAGCTCAGCGACGCAGGACTGCCCAACGGCAAGGACGTGACCGCCAAGGGAACCGAGAAGGTCACCCTGACCATGAACGGCCAGAAGGTCGGCCTGGAGCTGGCCAACGACAAGTCCCCGTGCTCCACCAACTCCTTCAAGCACCTGGTGGAGAAGAAGTTCTACGACTCCACCAAGTGCCACCGTTCCGTGAAGTCCGATTCCATGACGATCCTGCAGTGCGGCGACCCCGAGGGCACCGGCGCAGGCGGCCCGGGCTACAGCTTCGCGGATGAGTTCCCGAGCAACGGCGTGGACGAAGGCCAGGCCGACGCCCCGGTCAACTACAAGCGCGGCACCCTGGCGATGGCCAACAGTGGCCCGGATACCAACGGCAGCCAGTTCTTCCTGGTCACCGGCGACACCACCCTGCCGCCGAGCTACAACGTCTTCGGCACCATCGACGAGGCCGGCCTGAAGGTGCTGGATAAGCTGATGGAAAAGGCGCCTGAGGGCGATGCCTCCCCGTCCGAGGACATCAACATCGAGTCCGCGGTGCTGGGCTAGTCTTCTGGGCTAGCCACGCAGCTAGCCGCCCGTCGTGACGCGGTAGACATCGTAGACGCCTTCGACGTTGCGCAGCTGGTTCATCATGTAGCCCAGCTGCTTCGTGTCCGACACCTCGAAGGTGAAGCGGATCGTCGCCACCCTATCGCCCGCGGTGTGCGAGTTCGTAGCGATGATCGGCACCTTCTGGTCAGAGACCACGCGCGTCACCTCAGAGAGCAAACCGTTGCGATCCAGACCCTCGATCTGGATCGTGACCATAAACACCGCATTGTGGAAGCTGCTGGCCCACGAGACCTCGATGATCCGCTGCGGCTCCTGGTGCAGCTTCTCAGAATTGGTGCAGTCCGTGCGGTGCACGCTTACTCCCCCGCCCTTGGTGATGAAGCCGAAGATCTTATCGCCCGGCACCGGGGTGCAGCACTTCGCCAGCTTCGCGGAGAAGTCGGCCTCCCCCTGCACCAGAATGCCGGAGCCATCGCCGCGGCCTTCCTGCGGGGTGTTCGCAATCTTCGAGGTCGCCGAACCCGACTGCAGGACGTCATCTGCCTCGGATTCCGGCTCCATCCCCTCAACCAGGCGGTGGCAGACGTGCCCGGCGGTGACCTCTCCCCGCCCAATGGCCGTATAGAGCGCCTCGACATCCTGGTAGTTCATGTCGCTGGCCAGCAGCCGCAGGGATTCATGCGTGAACAGGCGGTGCACCGCCAGGCCACCCCGCTGCGCTTCGGCAGCCAGCAGGTCGCGCCCCTTCTCCGCAGCTTCCTCGCGGCGCTCCTTGGCAAACCACTGCCGAATCTTCGCCTTCGCGCGCGGCGAAACGACGATATTCATCCAGTCCTTCGACGGCCCGGAGTTCTGGTCCTTGGAGGTAAAGACCTCCACCTTGTCGCCGGTATTCAGCTTGGATTCCAGTGCCACCAGCTTGCCGTTGACCTTCGCACCGATGCAGCGGTGCCCGATCTCAGTGTGCACCGCATAGGCAAAGTCGATCGGCGTGGAGCCGTTCGGCAGGGTGATGGCATCGCCCTTCGGCGTGAACACGAAGATCTGGTTGGTGGACAGGTCGTAGCGCAGCGAGTCCAGGAACTCGTTCGGATCCGCGGCCTCCTTCTGCCAATCCAGCAGCTGGCGCATCCACGCCATCTGATCCACCTCTGCGGACTCGCTGTTATTGTTGCCGCGGGTTTCCTTGTACCGCCAGTGCGCCGCAATGCCATACTCGGCGTTGTGGTGCATCTCGTGGGTGCGGATCTGCACTTCCAGCGGCTTAGTGTCCGGGCCGATCACGGTGGTGTGCAGCGACTGGTACACCCCGAAGCGCGGGGAGGAAATATAGTCCTTGAACCGCCCCGGCATCGGCTGATAGAGGGTGTGGATGGCACCGACGGCCGCGTAGCAATCCTGCACGCTATCCACCAGAATGCGCACGCCCACCAGGTCAAAGATCTCGTCGAAGTCGCGGCCGCGGACGATCATCTTCTGGTAGATCGACCAGTAGTGCTTCGGGCGACCCTCCACGGTGGCGTGCAGCGAGCTGCGCGACATAGCCAGCTCGATCTCCTGCTTCACCTTCGCCAGGTACTGGTCGCGCTTCGGGGCGCGGTCGGCAACCAGGCGCACGATCTCGTCGTACTTCTTCGGATACAGGATGGCGAAAGCCAGATCTTCCAGCTCCCACTTCACGGTTGCCATGCCCAGGCGGTGGGCCAGCGGGGCAATCACCTCGAGGGTCTCGCGTGCCTTCTTCGCCTGCTTTTCCGGCGGCAGGAAGCGCATGGTGCGCATATTGTGCAGGCGATCAGACACCTTAATCACTAGCACGCGCGGGTCCTCCGCCATGGCGACGATCATCTTGCGGATGGTCTCCGCCTCCGCCGCGGAGCCCAGCACCACCTTGTCCAGCTTCGTCACGCCGTCCACCAAGCGGGCGACCTCGCTGCCGAAGTCGCGGGAAAGTTCATCCAGGGAGTAATCAGTATCTTCCACCGTGTCGTGCAGCAGCGCTGCGACCACGGTGGTTGTGTCCATGCCGATCTCCGCAGCAATCGTCGCCACCGCCAGCGGGTGCGTGATGTAGGGCTCGCCAGACTTGCGCTTCACGCCCTCGTGCAGCTTCTCGGCGGTGGCATAGGCGCGGTTCAGCAGGGCGAGGTCAGCGCGCGGGTGAAAGCGCCTGTGCACGGAAATGAGCGGCCCCAGTACGGGGTTGATCTTTGGCTTACCGGTGCCGGTGAGGCTTCGCGCAATGCGAGCCGCCATCCACAGCGAACCCTTTTCGTTGCTCATAGCCGCTTCAAGTCCTGCCTGTTTCTTCTCTTCTTTTTATTGACGCCACCTGCGCCAATGACCCCTGGGGGTATCAGACGGCCTGGTCGACCACGTAGAGCGGAAGATCCTTCAGACGATCGCGACCGTCCAACGCGGATACTTCTAGCACCACGCCGAGTCCGCAGACCCTTGCCCCGGCGTTTTCCAACAGCTCGCGCGAGGCGGCGAGAGTACCGCCGGTGGCTAGCACGTCGTCGATGAGGAAGACGTTCTTGCCCTGCAGCGGGATCGCGTTGTCAGCCGGGATCTCTAGTGAGGCCGTGCCGTACTCCAAAGCGTAGTCCACATGGTGGACAGGAGGCGGCAGTTTGCCGCCTTTTCGAACTGCCAGGATACCCACGCCCAGCTCGTAGGCGACGGCGCTTCCCAGCAGGAAGCCACGGGCATCCAACCCGCCGATCAAGTCGATGTCGAAATTGCGGCAGTGCTCCGCTAGATCCTGCACCAAAAGCTTGAAGGAGTGCGGGTCTGCCAGCACGGGGGTGAGGTCTTCGAAAACGATGCCTCGTGAGGGAAAGTCCGGGACTACCCGGATGCTTCGGCGCAGCGCGCTTGCCGCGGTCTCTGCGCGCTGGGGATTGCTGTCTTTGCCGGAATAGTCAGCGTGGTCGGCGTTGTCGGCGGAAGTCAAGCTCTTAGGTCTCTTTCTCTCTTAGGACTGCGAGGGATCTGCGGCAGCACGGGCATTTCCTACCTTAACGCCCCGGCCAGCCTTACAGGTGGGGCTTACTTGCTGGGCTCTTCATCTTCGGGAGCTGCGGGGGACTCGCTAGCGGAAGTTCCCTCCGCCCCGTCGTTGCCTTCGTCGGAGGCACGGCCGGTCGCCACAGGCTCGTCGGACTCCACCCAGCGATCCATGTTCCAGCTCACCCCCGTATCCGAGGAGCTATCCAGCACGTTAGCCGCATGAACCTCGGCAAGGATGGTGCGCGGCTCGGTCACCAGCGGCAAAGTCATGGCGTCGTCGGCCAACGCCGTCTCCGCCCCCCTGATCTCCTTGAGCCCGGCGCCCGGCGTGGCGTTCACCGCTGAGTTCCGACCGTTGGCCGAACGGGTGTCGAGGGCTACGTCGTAATCCACGCCCAGCAGGCCGTAGTCATCGGCCGAGCGGGGCACAGGTTCAATGTTTACCCCCGCCTCCGCGCACTGGGACTTAAGGGCGTCAACAATCTTCTTATACCGCGGCACCGAATCGAGGAAGCCCACGCGGATAGTCATTCCGTTCAGCTGCGATCGGGCCTCATCGACATTGACCTTGATATTCCGATCGTTGATGTCGTCCAGGTAGCCGCGCAGCGGGTGCTCGGAGCCGACCACTCGCAGGCCGGTCGGCTGGACGGCCGCTCCGGTCTCCTCCTCTACGGCCTTGGCGATCGCCTCCCGGTCGATGCAAGCATTTAGAGCCTTGCGGGAGTCGGGATTCTGCAGCGGGCCAAGGTCGGAGACACGCAAGGTATCCACGCGCTCAGAGTTGCTCTCAACCACGCGGAACTCATCACCGTTGAGGCCCAGCTCCTCAGCCACCTTGCCAGGAGTCTCCCCGGCACCGCGATTGGTATCCACCACGGAAAGCTGGTTGTGCTCCCCCAGCTTCTTAACGTCCGCTCCCTGCGGCCAGAGGTACACCGGGGATTGGGCGGGCTCCACCCCGCTCCATTCAGGATTCTTCTCCAGCTTCAGCGAGCCATCATCTTTCCGCGCGGAAATCTTGTACGGCCCGGAGGTCGGCACCTGGGATGGATCAGTCTTCGAGAAGGTGAACACATCCTGCCAGGCCTTACCCAGCTCCGTCAGTGCTTGTTCGTCCTTAGTGTCGACGGCGGATACGACATCCTCCACCCCGGCCTTCTCGGCCACAGTGTGGGAAGGCAGCACCGTGCCGGGCCCAAACAGTTCCCGGTAGCGTTCACCGCGCTTATCGGCGAAGTGCACGCTGAACTGTTTCGCGCCCGCTGCGCAGTCAATCTTCTCCACCTGGCCGAACAGCGGCATGTCGGAGCCGAAAAGGTCCGGGCGAGAGCTGGCCTGCAAGCTCAGCAAAAAGTCGTCGCAGACTACCGGCTTGGAATCCGAGTAGGTGGCCTTCTCGTTGATGGTGTAGTCCACCTGTCGAGGATTCCCGGGGGCCGGCTTGGCCGTCACCAAGTCGCCATTCGGCAGGTTCTGTCCGCGCGGCCCCGCGATGAAGGCTCCCGGGTAGAGGCGAGCGGAAATTTTCGCGGCATCCGTCGCCACGCCCACCGCTGTGCCCGCGTTGGAGGTCACCAGGTCGCTGGTCAGCACGTATCCGAACTGCTCCGGCGGGCTGCTCAGCGGGGAATCCTCCGAACAGCCGGCCAGACCGGCTGCAGCCAGGGCTGCGGATAGCGCCAAGGCTGCGGTGGACCGTACTGCATCCTGCTTGCGGATCACTGGTCGCCTTCCTTCCTCCAACACATCTAAACGAAAAGAGCCTGCGGGCCTCTCCGGGCTACATGCCCGGGCGCCAGGACCTTCCGGCGTCTTCGTTGTGGGTCTCGCGCTTGAAGTCCTCCGTGGAATCGTCTGCCAGGCGGGAATTCGGGCTGGATACGCTGCGCTTTCCGGCCTTCTTCGCCTCATCTGCATCCGCGCCTGCACCCGCGTCTGCGGCGGAAACTCCTACCTTTTCGTTGGCATCTTCGGCGGTCTCCACTGCGGCGTCCTCATCGGAAGACCCCTCCTGCGACGTAGCGAGGGAACGGGCGCGCTCCACGCGGGCCTCGTGCTGCTTGTACTTCTGCTGGCGCATCTTGAACGTCACCAGCAGCGGCGCGGCAAAGAAGATGGAGCTAAACGTACCGGCGATCACACCGATGAACTGCACAAGCGCCAGGTCCTTCAGCGTGCCCACACCCATGATGCCGACGGCAACGATCAGCAGCGAGGCGATCGGTACCAGGGAGAAGATGGAGGTGTTGATCGAGCGCATGATCGTCTGGTTAATGGCCAGGTTCGTTTCCTCGGCATAGGTGGCGCGCGTGGAACCAAACAGGCCGGACGTGTTTTCCTGCACCTTGTCGAACACTACTACCGTGTCGTAGAGCGAGTACGCCAGAATCGTCAGCAGGCCGATCACGGTCGCCGGCGAAACCTCGAAGCCGACCAGTGCGTAAATGCCGGAGACAACTGTGAGGTCGATCAACAGACAGATGATGGCCGCGGCGGCCATGTCGCGCTCCATGCGGATCGCGATGTAGAGGAACACCGTCAGCAGGAACACGCCCAGGGCGATGAGCATCTTCTTGGTGATGCTGCTACCCCACGACTCGGAGACTGTGGAGTCACTGATCGCATCCTGAGTGACTTCGCCGACGTTGTTCTTCGGGTGATACTCGTTGAACAGCGCCGAACGGGCCTCGCGGATCTGCTCCTCGCTCAGGCGCTCGGAGGTGATTTCGATGGACTCGGCATCGCCGCTACCGACGGTCTGAGTGGACTGCGGAGCGATGCCGGTGGCCTCCTCGAAGACCTCCGAAACGCTAGATTCGGTGGCCCCGCCCGCAGGCGGCATGGTCATACGGGTGCCGCCCTCGAAGTCGATGCCTAGAGTGAAGCCGCGTACGAGGATGGACAGCAGACACGCCACGACCACCGCAACGAGGATGCCATAGAGGCGACCGCGGTTTTGCACGATGGGGAACCCACCGTTGCCGTTATAGAGCTTCTCGAAGAAGCCGGACGCCTCGGTATCGGGCGCGTCGACCGGGGTGGCTTCGGCCGCCGAAAGCTCCGCGGACTCCACGGCCTCGGACTCTTTCACGCTTAGGGTTTCGGGGTTACTCATTTACTTCCCCTCCTTGTCGTCGGTGGCCGGGGTGTCTGCCTTTGTGGACGCCTTATCTTCCGCCTCATCCGGATCTTCGGCCTTCTCGGCCACGTCTGCCTTGTCGGCCTTCTCGGCCTTATCAGCCTTCTTGGCCGACTTAGCACGCACCGCGTGCTCGTGGGGCTTCCGCCCGTACTTGCGCTCCGCAACGCGGTAGGCCGCGCCCAGTCCGTTGAGCTTCGGCGAGGCGAATTGCGGTCGGCGGGACATCAGGATCAACAGCGGGGCGGTCAGCAGGAACGCCACGACCAGGTCGAACACGGTCGTCAGACCCAGGGTGAATGCGAAGCCCTTGACGTCGCCGACAGCCAGGAAGTACAGGATCACGGCGGCGATCAGGGAGACGATGTTACCGGTGACGATCGTGCTGCGAGCTCGCTGCCAGGCGCGTGGCACTGCAGAGCGGAACGTAGCACCATTCTTGATCTCGTCCTTGATCCTCTCGAAGTAAATCACGAAGGAGTCGGCCGTGGTGCCCAGGCCGATGATCAGGCCGGCGATGCCCGCCAGATCCAGACTGTAGCCAATCCAACGCCCCAGCAGAACGATGAATCCGTACACCAGGGCGAACGCCGCAACGAGGGACACAATGGCCACGACACCCAGGCCGCGGTAGTAGGCCAGCGCGTACAGGCCGACCAGAACCAGGCCCACCAGACCGGCAATGATGCCGGCCTTCAGGGAAGCGGCACCCAGCGATGGGGAGATCGTGGTGGTAGTGCCACCCGGCTCGCCGTTCTCACCGACGAAGCTCAACGGCAGCGCGCCATAGCGCAGGTTATTAGCCAGGTCCTGGGCTTCCTTTTCGGAGAAACTACCCGTGATCTGGGAGACCTCGCCCGGGGGCGTCGGCGACTGGATCTCAGGCGCGGAGATCACCTTGGAGTCCAGGGTGATGGCCACTCGCTTGCCCATCATCTCTTGGCCGAGTGCGTACCAGGTCTCGCCACCCGGGGTCTGCTCACCGGTCTTGAACTTAAAGGTGATGGCCATCTGCGCCGAGTTCGGCTGGAGGCCGCCGGTGATCTGCGAGTTCGTGTCGATCATCTCGCCGGTCAGGCGCTCGCCGTTCTTCTCGTCGGTCTCGCCCTTCAGCAGCGGCGCCGGGCCTAGAACCATGGGGCCCTGGTCGCTACAGGTGACCAGAGGCTTATCCGCATCATCGGAGCCTGCCATGGGATCGTTAGCTTCACAGTCCAGCAGCGCACCGGCTGCCTGCTGCTTGTTTCCGTCCATGCTCTGGCGGTCTGCCTTTAGTACCTCGACCTGCTTGTCGCGGCGCTCCTGCTCCTCGACAGAATCCTTTGGCTCCGCCGGTGGCTTGGCGGAGACCTTCAGTTCCTTCGGCGCATCCTCCAGGCCGAGCTGCGGGAATGCCTTAACCATTTGCCCAAGGCGCTCGTTGGCGAAATCTGGGGTGATAATTCCGTTCTCCACCCAACGGTTCGCCATCTTCTTCAGGGCCTGTGGGAAGTCCTTGGTGGGCTGCCCCGGCTGCGATTCGGGGCGGAACAGCAGCTGCGAGGTCTTGCCCAACGAGCGCGCCTCGCCCGCGTCCGATCCGGGAACGGTAATGACCAGGTTGTTGCCATCCGTCACCACGGAGGCACCGGAAACACCCATGCCGTTCACGCGGTTTTCCAGAATCGTGCGCGCCTGGCTCAGCTGATCCGGCGTGGGCGTATCCCCCTGCGGAACCAACGTCACTCGGGTACCGCCCTGCAGGTCGATACCCAGCTTGGGCTCGAAGGATTTGTTTCCCGTAAACATGATCAAGCCCAGCACGATGAGGACGACCACCACGAATGCGGCGAGCGCCCGCTTCGGCCACGCGAAGCCGCCCTGTGCAGCAGTTCTCTTTTTCTTCTTTGCCACCGCTTTAAGTCTCCTGCAATCCAGCCGCAAACACGCGCGGCCGGTGTACTAAAAAATCTAACCCCGTGATACTAACGCCTGGGTTCGGACAAACGGAATACCGAACCAGCTAGTTAGTCTTCTTTTTCTTCGGTCAGCTGCGTCTCTTGCTGCGAGCCCGGCTCCACAGAGTCGACGGTCTCCAGGATGGAAACCCTCTCCCAGGTGGTCACCACGCCTGTCGCGATCTCCAGGTCGACGGTCGTATCCCCCACGTGGACCACACGGCCGTGGAGGCCGGAGGTCGTCTTGACAACCATGCCCGGACCCAGCTGATCCTGAAACTGGCGGATCTGCTGAATCCGCTTGTTCTGCTTGCGGATCTGGACCAGCGGCAAGCCGACGAACACAAGTAGGACAAGGACAATGAGAATAATTTCAAATGGCATAGTGACAATTTTGCCATATGCCCGTTCCACATCCTCTTTACCCCGCTATAGCCCGATTGTGCCCTCAGGCGGTTCCAAACCGATGTGCCGCCACGCCGCCGCCGTCGCTACGCGCCCACGCGGGGTGCGGCTGACCATTCCGGCGCGCACGAGGTAGGGCTCGCAGACTTCCTCGACCGTTGACGGTTCTTCGCCTACCGCCAGCGCAAGGGTGTTGACGCCCACAGGGCCACCACCGTGGCCTTTCACCAGGGCTTCGATGACCGCCCGGTCGAGCCTATCCAGACCAGATTCGTCCACGTCGAAGACCAGCAGCGCGGCACGCGCCACCTCGACGGTGATCTTTCCGTCGGCATTCACGTCCGCGAAGTCGCGCACCCGGCGCAGCAGTCGGTTGGCGATGCGCGGGGTTCCGCGGGAACGGGATGCGATCTCCGCTGCGGCGTCACCAGTAATTTCAACTCCCAAGATTCCCGCAGCGCGCGTGACGACCCGGGTTAGATCGGCGGTGTCGTAGAACTCCATCTGGGCGGTGAAGCCGAAGCGGTCGCGCAGCGGCCCGGTGAGCATGCCCGCACGGGTGGTGGCGCCCACCAGGGTGAACGGGGCGATCTCAATGGGGATGGAGGTGGCGCCGGGGCCCTTGCCGACGATGACGTCGATGCGGAAGTCCTCCATCGCCATGTAGAGCATCTCCTCGGCGGGGCGGGCCATGCGGTGGATCTCGTCGATAAACAGCACGTCGCCCTCCATCAGGTTGGAGAGCATGGCGGCCAGATCGCCCGCCCGCTCGAGGGCGGGGCCGGAGGTCATGCGCAGGGAACTGCCGAGCTCCTGGGCGATGATCATCGCCATGGTGGTCTTGCCCAACCCGGGCGGGCCGGCCAACAGCACGTGGTCGGGGGCTACCCCGCGGGAGCGCGCGCCGCCCAACACCAGGTCCAGCTGCGTGCGCACCTTCGGCTGACCGATGAACTCATCCAGTGACTTGGGGCGCAGCGAAGTATCAATGTCCGATTCCCCGGCGGACTGCTGCGGGTCCAGGTCCGCGTTCTGGGAGAAGCCTTGGCCGCCGGGTGCGGCGCCTGGCCCCACGCCCGGTGGAAGTTCAAACTCTGTGCGCTCGGTGTCGCTCATGGTCTCCAGTCTCCCCTATTCTTCAGCAGCGTACTTGGGCTTGCCTGTGCCTATTTAATAGCCGCCAGCGAGGCGCGCAGCAGCCCGGAAGCGTCCGGGGCTTGCGGGGCGGACCATTGGGACAGTACAGCGTCGATGGTGGTACCTGCCTTGGACTCCGTGAACCCGAGACCCACGAGCGCCTCGAGGACCTGTTCCCGCACGTCCGTCGCCACGGCCTGGCCGTCACCTGCAACGCCGGCCGCGCCAACCGCGCCCGCAGCACCGGTATCCGCGATCTCTCCCAGATCCGCCACCTTGCCCTTCAGATCCACAGCCATGCGTTCGGCCAGGCGCTTGCCCACTCCGGGGGCCTTCTGCAGGGTCTTGTGGTCGCCGTTGGATACCGCTCGGGCGAGCTCCTGCGGGCTGATAACCGACAGGATCGCCAAAGCCAGCCGGGCGCCCACGCCGGAGACGGACTGCAGGGTGGCGAAGGCGCGCTTTTCGTCTGCGTCCTTGAACACGTACAGCGTCTGCGAGTCCTCGCGCACCACCATCGCGGTAGTCACGAAGACTTCCTCGCCCCTCGGCAGCTCCGAAATAGTGGTGGCGGTACCGGTGCACTGGTAACCCACGCCCGCGCACTCGATGATGACGTAGTCCAGGCCCTTATCAATCACGGTTCCGCGCAGCGATGCGATCATGGTTTCCCCTTTACTAGATGGTTCAGTGGCGCCCGCCAGCAATGGCACACGGCCAGCGCCAGCGCATCGGCCGCATCCGGCGGCTTGGGTGCTTCGCTTAGCCCCAGGATGCGGGTGATCATGCGCGTCATCTGCGCTTTGTCCGCCCGCCCGTTGCCGCTGATGGACTTTTTCACCTCGCTGGGTGTGTACATGTGCACATCTACCCCGCGCTTGGCGGCGGCCAGCATCAACACGCCGGAGGCGTGGGCGGTGTTCATCACCGTGGAAACATTCGAGCGTTCGAACACGCGCTCCAGCGCCACCACGTGTGGCTGATAGTCGTCGAACCACTCCTCCACCGCGTTGAAGAGTTTGTCGAGGCGCTGCTCCACCGGCATGTCCGACGGAGTGCGCACCACTCCTACGGCCACGGGGTACACGGCCCTCCCCTTCCCCGCCTGCACCACGGATAGTCCGCAGCGCGTCAGCCCGGGGTCTATCCCCATGACGCGCAGCCCGGCCAGCGAGGTCGGGCCGCCGACGGGGCTGCCCCAGGCGGAATTATGTGGAGTGTTCATCGTGTAGCCAAGAATAGCACACGTGTTTTAATTATTCGCTGTCGAGCTCCGCCAGCACGTCATCCGGCACATTCATGTTGGTGAACACGTTCTGCACGTCGTCGGAATCCTCCAGCGCGTCGATCAGGTTGAACACCTTCTTCGCGGTGGTGGCATCCGCCGGAACCTCCATGGACGCACGGAAGTCGAGTTCGATGGAGTCGTAGTCGATCTCGGCTTCCTTCAGCGCATCGCGCACCGCGTTGATATCGGAGGACTCGCACACGACCTCGAACTTCTCGCCGATGTCGTTGACCTCTTCCGCGCCGGCGTCCAGCACGGCGAGCAGGATGTCGTCCTCGGTGTTCTCGCCCTTGTCCAGCACTGCCACGCCCTTGCGGGTGAACAGGTAGGAAACGGAGCCCGCATCCGCCATGTTGCCGCCGTTCTTGTTCATGGCGGTGCGCACGTCGGTGGTGGCGCGGTTTCGGTTATCGGTCAGGCACTCGATGAGCATAGCCACGCCATTGGGGCCGTAGCCTTCGTACATCACGGTTTCCCAGTTAGCACCGCCGGCTTCTTCGCCGGAGCCACGCTTGCGGGCGCGCTCGATGTTGTCGTTGGGCACCGAGGACTTCTTGGCCTTGGTGATCGCGTCCTGCAGCGTCGGGTTTGCGCTGGGGTCGCCACCACCGGTGCGGGCCGCCACTTCGATGTTCTTAATCAGCTTGGCGAATTCCTTGCCACGCTTTGCGTCGTTGGCAGCCTTCTTGTGCTTGGTAGTTGCCCATTTGGAGTGGCCGGCCATGATCCTCTTTCGGTAGTCGGGTTCGTTTGTATCGCTTCCATACTAGACCCCCACGGTGTAGCCGCCGTCACGTACGTCGCTTTTTTCTTTATGACGCCCCTACGCCCCAACCGCCGAAGCTATGCGGCAGCTATTCCACGCCGTATTGCTCGACCATTCGCAGGAAGTACTCGTGCACGCGGTCATCCTCGGAAAGCTCCGGGTGGAAGCTGCATCCCAGCGCGTTGCCTTGCCGCACGCCGACGACCGTGCCGTCCGGCAAAGTGGACACAACCTCTACCCCGTCGCCCACTTCCTCCACTTTGGGAGCGCGAATAAACACGGCCTCTACGGGCGTGTCGATATCCCCGAACGGCAACTGGGTCTCGAAGGAGTCCACCTGGCGGCCGAAGGCGTTGCGCCGCACTGTGATGTCCATGGCGTGCAAGCTGTGGGCGTCACTACGAGTGTCCAAGACCCGATCGGCCAACAGAATCAGCCCGGCGCACGTTCCGAACACGGGAAGGCCGTCGGCAACCAGCGTCCGCAGAGGCTCCAGCATTCCGCCGAGCTCCAGCAGCTTAGACATCGTGGTGGACTCGCCGCCGGGCATGATCAGCCCGTCGAGGCCTTCGAGGTGTTCGGGACGGCGAACGGCGCGGGCCTCGTGGCCCAGGCGTTCGATGCTGCGCATGTGCTCGACGAACCCGCCTTGCACGCTCAACACGCCAATGATCATCGGCCTACTGCTCCTTCAGTGGCACCGATTGGGCGCCGTCGCGCAGGGTGCGGGTGAGCCCCTCCTGGGTGACCACGGCCACCAGGTCGCCCTGCTGGTTGAAAATCCGCCCGTGCGTCAGCGCACGGCCGCCGTGGGCGGACGGGGAAACCTGGTCATACAACAGCCACTCGTCGGCGCGGAAGGGGCGCAGGAACCACATGGCGTGGTCCAGCGAGGCCTCCTGGAACTCCGCCGGGCGGTGCGGCACCAGCGCGGACGACAGCAGAGTCATGTCCGACATGTAGGCCAGGGTGCAGACGTGCAGGGTGTCGATGTCCGGCAGCTTGGACTTCGTGCGGAACCACACCACCTGCTGGGAGGCCGTGTACTTGTTGTGCTCGTAGTCCTCCGGCGGGACGATGCGCACGTCCCAGTCGGCCCACTCGTCGCGGAACAGGCGCTGGACGCGGGTCAGCGACTCGGTATCCACCGCGATGGACTCCGGGTCCGGCACCGCACGCATCTCGTCGGAGTGCTGCGGGCCGTGGTCGTCGCGGATGTGGAAGCTGGCCTGCATGCTGAAGATCGCCTTGCCGTCCTGCACCACTTTCACCGAACGGGAGACGAAGGATCGACCGTCGCGCACGCGGTCGACCAAGAACACCGTCGACGCATCGGGGTTGCCCGGGCCAACGAAGTAGCCGTGCAGGGAGTGCACGGCGAAGTCCTCGCTGACGGTGCGGGTGGCCGCGACCAAAGCCTGCGCGGCAACCTGGCCGCCGTACGTGCGCGCCAGCTTCGACGGCAGCGGGCTGCCGCGGAAGATGTCGCGGTCGATGCGCTCTAGATCCAGGACATCCAGGATCTTCGGACGGTGCGGAGACATTACCAGCCGCGCTCCGCGAGACGGTGCGGCTGCGGGATCTCGTCGACGTTGATGCCAACCATGGCCTCGCCCAGGCCGCGGGAGACCTTGGCGATGGTCGCCGGGTCGTCGTAGTTCTGGGTGGCCTGCACGATGGCGCGGGCGCGCTGCTCCGGGTTGCCGGACTTGAAGATGCCGGAGCCGACGAAGACACCCTCGGCGCCCAGCTGCATCATCATCGCAGCGTCGGCCGGGGTAGCGATGCCGCCGGCGGTGAACAGCACGACAGGCAGCTTGCCGTTGGCAGCAACCTCGCGCACCAGCTCGTAGGGAGCCTGCAGCTCCTTGGCGGCCACGTACAGCTCATCCTCTGCCATGGAGGTCAGGCGGTTGATCTCCGCCCGGATGGTGCGCATGTGGGTGACGGCGTTCGAGACGTCACCAGTGCCGGCCTCGCCCTTGGAGCGGATCATGGCCGCACCCTCGTTAACGCGGCGCAGGGCCTCGCCCAGGTTGGTAGCACCGCAGACGAAGGGCACCTCGAAGTCGAACTTGTCGATGTGGTTCTTGTAGTCGGCCGGGGTGAGCACCTCGGACTCGTCGATGAAGTCCACGCCCAGGGACTGCAGAACCTGTGCCTCGACGAAGTGGCCAATGCGGGCCTTGGCCATAACAGGGATCGAGACGGCATTGATGATGCCCTCAATCATGTCCGGGTCGGACATGCGGGAAACGCCACCTTCGGCGCGAATATCGGCGGGCACGCGCTCCAGCGCCATCACGGCGGTGGCGCCGGCATCCTCGGCGATCTTTGCCTGCTCCGGGGTAACGACGTCCATGATCACGCCGCCCTTGAGCATGTCGGCCAGGCCGCGCTTCACGCGAGCGGTACCGGTGTTCGCAGCTGAAGAATTATTGGTCACGATGCTTAACTTCCCATCTATGAAGAGTTTTAGATCGGCTCTAGTCTAACCTGTCTACTTTCCAATCCCACTATCGGGATTGGATTAAAACTAGCCCTCCGCGGAGCCCCCGTTGTCGGCGGAATCTTCGCTGGGTGCGGGACTGGACAGAAGGGCTTCGTAATACTCCGGCAGCGGCGCCCGGCCGGCCAATCGCAGGACGCGCACCAGCGGGCGGGAACGCACGCTCAAGGTATCAGAGACCGCGTCGTTGTAGAAGCGGGCCGCCAGGTCTACCTTCGCCGAGGCCTCCAGGAAGTTCGGGTTGGTCCACACCTGCGAATCCAACTCGCTCAGCAACTCGTTCTCCGCCTCGCTGCGCGCACCCATGTCGGTGGCCCGCAGTGCTACGCGGTTCACGTGCGCCACGTCCTGCCCTAGCTCCGGCTGCAGCGTTGCGACCACGCTCGAGCGGGAGTGCAGCGCCCCCTCCAGACTTACGCGCGCGGAGTCCGTGCGGATGTGCAACCGGTTCAGCCGGCTGGCCATCCCTGAAGCCCACACGCCCGCAACGATCGCGAGGATCAAAACCACCGCGACAATGAAGCCCCACACGGGAATCGTGATCATGCCAGTGTCACCTTTCGCCCCTTGACCGTCACCGTGTCATACACCTGCTCCACCTGGTCGGTCACCGTCTGCCAATCGAAATCGACGGCGCGCTGCGCCCCGGCCGCGATGAGCCTGCCGCGCCCCTCATCGTCGCGCAGCAGGCCGATAGCCTTCTCGGCCAGGTCCTCGGCCGAACCATTGCGGAACAGGCGCGCAGACCTTCCGTGCTGGCCGACGGCCTCAAAGGCGGGAATGTCGCTGGCCAGCACCGCCGCCCCAGCCGCCATGCCCTCCACCAGGACGATGCCGAAGCTCTCGCCGCCCGTATTCGGGGCCACGTAGACATCGCTTGCGCTCAGCGCGCTGGCCTTGTCCGCGTCGCTGACGCGCCCGAGAACGCGCACGTGGGCGTCACTAGGCTTCGCGCTGGGTCCCAACCCCACACAGACGGACAGTCCGAGCTTCCGCACGCGCTCAACCAGGGCGTCGATGTCGCCGCCACCGGCGATCAGCAGCTCCACATCCGGCACTTCCGCGACGATCCGCGGCATTGCCTCCAGCAGAATCTGCAGGCCCTTGCGGGGTTCCTCGAAACGGCCCAAGAACATCAGGCGCGGACGCGGCCGGGGCTGCTCGAGCGTACCCAGCCCGGCCAGAGGCTCAGCGTTCCGGTAGACGGAGGTCTCCACGCCGTTGGGGATCAGCACCGGGTCGCCCGCCAGGTTCTCCACCTGCCAGCGGCGGGCCTCCTCGGAAACCGCGATGCCACCGTGGATGCGCTCCAGGTACGGGCGCAGGAAAGGCAGCGCCACTTTAAGGATCTTCGACTCGCTGGCCGAGGCGTGATACGTCGCCACGATCGGCCCTTCCGCCACGGCCATGGCCATCATCGAATAGGACGGGGAGTTCGGCTCGTGGATGTGCAAAAGGTCGAACTGATTGTCGCGGATCCACTGCTTCAAGTGCCTCTTCGTCCGTGGGCCGAAGCTCAGGCGTGCGACCGAGCCGTTGTAGCGGATCGGAATGCTGGATCCGCCGAGCTCCACAAAATCCGGCAGGCCCTCGGTGGATTTGCCGGGGCCGATCAGGCTGACTTCGTGGCCGCGCTTGCGCAGCTCCGTGCACAGGTCGATGGCGTGGATCTGTACGCCGCCCGGTTCGTCGAAGGAGTACGGGCAGACCATTCCTACCCTCATTGGCCCTGCCCTTCCGTCTGGTTGTCTTCACCCAACCCCAGGCGCTTGCGGCGCGCCTCCGATAGGTCCGAGAACCACAGCGGCTGCAGCATGTGCCAATCCTGCGGATCCATGGCGATGCCGCGGGCGAAGTTGTCCGCCATCTGCTGGACGATCTGCTGCAGGCTCCGCCCCTCCACATCTACGGGCGTGACCTCGTGCTCCCAGGTCTCCGGCGTGCCCCGCCGCTCGGGACGAGGATCCGTCGAACCGCCTCGAAAGGCCACGCGCGCGGTGAACAGGTTCGCTCCGGTGCGCTGCGCCAGCAAGGCCGCACCCGCGGGCATAGAGGTCTTCTCCCCGAAGAACTCCACCTCTACCCCGTGGCCAGTCAGGTCGCGCTCCCCCATCAGGCACACGGTCCCGCCACCGCGCAGCACTTCCTCCATCCGCTCCAGGGGAGGCACGTCCGCGCCCGTCAGCGCGATGATTTCAAATCCCAGCGACTCGCGGTACTCCACGAACGCCTCGAACAGGATCTCCGGCTTCAGGCGCTCCGCGACGGTGGTGAAGGTCCCGTAGTGGTGCACCAGCCACACCCCGGCCATGTCCCAGTTGCCCGCGTGTGGCAAGGCGATGACGGTGCCCCGGCCGGACTCGGCGCTCGCGTGCAGCAGCTCCAGCGAGCCCGGTACGAAATTGCGGTTGAGCTCCTCCGCCAGCTCGCGTCCGGCCATCGCCGGCAGCTGGAAGGCCTCGCGCCAGTAGCGCATGTAGCTGCGCATGGAGCGGCGCACCAGGTCGCGCGTGACGTTCTCCGGCCCGACGATGCGGGCGAGGTTGCGGCGCAGCTGTTCTGGCCCTTTGCCCTTTTTGGACGCCACGTCCGCGCCCCATTCGAACAATGCTTTCCCCACCGGCTTCGGCAGCTTGGAGGTTATCTTCCAACCGGCGATATACGCCGCGGCAGACAGCCGCTCGCCCATTAACACTCACTCCCCTCGGCGGGGAACTCGCGGGCCCCTTCGGGGGCGGCGATGGTCTGGGACGCGGCGTCCGAACGAGCAACAATCACCAGCCGCTCGACGACCGTGTACAGCGAACCAGCGGCGAGAATCCACAGCCCCCACGCCAGAACGTGCGGCACGCCGAGGCCGCCGATACCGACGGCGACCAGGGAGATGATGAGGCGTTCCGGCCGCTCGATGAGCCCGCCCACGACCTTGATGCCCGAGGCCTCCGCGCGGGCTTTCACGTAGCTGGTGACCTGGCTGGCGACGAGGATGACCAGGCAGACGCTCATCATCACCACGTTCGCGGGCTCCTGCAGGCCGAACCAGAGCACCAGGGCGCCGAAAATGGCACCGTCGCTGAGGCGATCACAGGTGGCGTCTAGCGTGGCGCCGAAGCGGGTGCCGCCGCCGCGCATGCGGGCCATCGTGCCGTCCACCATGTCGGTGGCGACCGTAAGGCCGATCAGTACGGCGGCGGCGAAGTGATGACCAGAGGGAATCAGCCAGAGCGCGAAACCGATCGCCAGCAGGGTGCCGAAAACGGTCACTGCGTTGGGGGTAATCCCCATCTTGTGCAGCACCCGGGCAATCGGTTCAATGATGACCGCGGCGGGGCCACGGCCGTGCACGCTAAGCATCGCTGAAGTTATTCTCCCTAATGGTCTGAACCGCTAGTCGGTGGAACGGGTAACGCTTTCCCAGGCCTCCGCCAGCAGCGCACGGGTCTCCCGCAGCGTCTGTGGCAACACCTTGGTGCCCGTCATGACTGTCATGAAGTTAGCATCACCGGCCCACCTGGGCACTATATGTTGGTGCAGGTGTGTCGGAATGGAGCCTCCGGAGGCCTTGCCCAAATTGAGGCCAACGTTCACCGCATCGGGCTTGGAAACCGCCCGCAGTGCCTTCAGCGCAAACTTCGTAAACTCCGCCAGCTCTGCGGTTTCTGCGTCGCTGAGCTCCGTGTAATCGGCCACTTGGCGATAAGGAACCACCAGCATATGGCCGGGGTTATACGGGTACAGGTTCAGCACGCAGTAGACGGACTTGCCGCGGGCGACAATCAGCGCCTCTTCGTCCGAAAGCTCCGGCAGCGTGGCGAAGGGGTCGGCAGATCGCTTGGATTTGGCGATGTACTGGGAGCGGTAGGGCGCCCACAGTCGCTCCAGCCCGCCTTGCAGGTCGGGTTGGGAGCCCACGCCTAAGTCCACATACGCTTCGGACTGCTGTTCCGGTTCCTGTTGCTGCTCCACTGCGGTGTTAAGCCTCCACCAGCGGCTGAACCAGCTCCGAGCTCGGCTGGTCGTTGCGGCGCTCAGCGATCCAGGTGGAGATGATGCGCAGCGCATCCGCGCGCGGCACGCCATTGACCTGGGTGCCGTCCAGGAAGCGGAAGCTCACCGCGTTCGCCTCCACATCGCGCCCACCGACCAGCAGCATGAAAGGCACCTTGCCGGTGGTGTGGTTGCGGATCTTCTTCTGCATGCGGTCGTCGGAGGTATCGACCTCCGCGCGGATGCCCTGGGCGCGCAGGTCCGCAGCGAAGTTTTCCAGGTACTCGTTGAACTCGTCAGCGACCGGGATGCCCACGACCTGATGCGGGGCCAGCCATGCAGGGAACGCACCGGCGTAGTGCTCCAGCAGCACGCCGAAGAAGCGCTCGATGGAGCCGAAGAGCGCACGGTGAATCATGATCGGGCGCTGCTTGGAGCCATCCGGCGCGGTGTACTCCAGGTTGAACCGCTCCGGCAGGTTGAAGTCCAACTGCACGGTGGACATCTGCCAGGTACGCCCAATGGCGTCGCGAGCCTGGACAGAGATCTTCGGGCCGTAGAAGGCCGCGCCCGCCGGATCCGGAACCAGCTCCAGGCCGGACTTGGTGGCCACACGCTCCAGGATCTGCGTGGAACGCTCCCAGATCTCGTCGGTGCCCACGAACTTGTTCGGATCCTTGGTGGATAGCTCCAGGTAGAAGTCATCCAATCCGTAGTCGCGCAGCAGGGAGATGATGAACTCCAGCACGGTGGTCAGCTCCTGCTCCAGCTGATCCTCGGTGCAGTAGATGTGCGCGTCGTCCTGGGTGAAGCCACGCGCACGGGTCAGGCCGTGAATCACGCCGGACTTCTCGTAGCGGTACACGGTGCCGAACTCGAACAGGCGCAGGGGAAGCTCACGGTAGGAGCGTCCGCGCGAGGCGAAGATCAGGTTGTGCATCGGGCAGTTCATGGGCTTGGCGTAGTAGTCCTGCGCTGGCTTGGTAACGTTGCCCTCGTCATCGGTCTCCCCGTCCAGCTGCATGGGCGGGAACATGCCGTCGGCGTAAAAGTCCAGGTGACCGGACTTCTGGAACAGGTCGCCCTTCGTAATGTGCGGGGTGTTGACGAAGCTGTAACCGGAGGCAATGTGGCGCTTGCGGGAGTGTTCCTCCATCTCCAGGCGCACAATGCCGCCGTCCGGGTGGAATACCGGGAAGCCGGAGCCGATCTCGTCGGGGAAGCTGAACAGGTCCAGCTCCTGGCCCAGGCGTCGGTGGTCGCGCTTCTCGGCCTCCGCCATCATCGTCTGGTATTCCGCCAGGGCTTCCTTCGACTCCCAAGCCGTGCCGTAGATGCGCTGCAGTCCGGCCTTGGACTGGTCACCGCGCCAGTAGGCGGCGGAGGAACGGGTTAGGGCGAAAGCTGGGATGTAGCGGGTGGTCGGCACGTGCGGGCCGCGGCAGAGGTCGTACCACTCGACCTCCCCGGTGCGCGGGTTCACGTTGCTGTAGGCGGTCAGTTCGCCGGTTCCGACCTCGGTGGCTTCGTCGGAGTCCGGATCCACATTGCCCTTGTCGGCAATCAGTTCGGTCTTGAAGGGCTCGTCTACGTACTCCGCGCGAGCCTGCTCTGCGTCGGCATAAGCCTTGCGCTCGAACTTCTGGCCGGACTTGATGATCTTCTTCATCGTCTTTTCCAGCTTGTTCAGATCCTCCGGGGTGAAGGGCTCTGCAACCTGGAAGTCGTAGTAGAAGCCATTGTCGATGGCCGGGCCGATTCCCAGCTTGGTGCCGGGGAATTCCTTCTGCACTGCCTGTGCGAGCACGTGGGCGCAGGAGTGGCGGATTACGCCGCGCCCCTCATCGGTGTTAGCCGGAACGGCGACGACGTCCACGTCCTGCTCAGGCGCCCAGGAAAGGTCACGCAGCTGGCCGGCGTCCTCCCCCTCGGTCTCCTTCACACAAACGATGGCTTCCGGACCCTTGTTGGGAAGACCCAGCTCGCGCATGGCGGCTCCGGCCGGGGTGCCAGCCGGAACGCGGAAAGTAACGGCGACTGGGGTGATTTCGGGGGTACTCACTTGTGGATCGTGCTCCTTCTCGGGCTTTAGTGACGGTCACATACCTGGTGACGGTCCTCAACGCCCGTAGATTCTACCCCTCCAGGATCTCTTGCCCCCAGTACGCCCCGTTTTGCGTGCCGGGCAGTACCCAGAACACCGCTGAACCGACGTGGGTGATCCACGTATTCAGCCGGTCCTTCTCCGCGAGGCGCTTCTGCAGAGGCGTGAATGCCTCGTCCGGGTCGGCCTGGAAGCAGATGAAAATCAGCCCGCTGTTGCCCAGAGGCGTGACTTCGTTGTCCCAGTTGTAGGCGCGGCGCCGCATATGGGTGCCCTCGCCCGCGGAGATGCCCACGTGGCTGCGCTCGTCGATCATCGGCAAACCATCATCGCCGGTCTTGTTCAGATCCACCGGGTCGAACTCGTCCTTCGCGCCCAGTGGCGCGCCGGTGTCTGCGTGTCGGCCGAACACGACCTCGCGGGACTTGCGATCCAGCTGCTCCCACCCCGGCATGTCGAACACAACCCGGCGAACCACCATGGCACTGCCGCCCTGGTCGTCCCAGATAGATTCGTCGTATTCTTCGTCGGTGCGGGGAATGGCGGTGCCGTCCTTGAAGCCCAACAGGTTGCGCGGGGTTTCGCCTGTCGGCGAATCCACGAATCCGCGCTGGGTCCACTTCGGCGTCGCATAATCACGACCGCCGCGGGTCAGCACGCGCGCGGCATGACTCACGGCAGTGAGGTCGTCGCCACAGATCTGCAGGACCACGTCGGCGCCACCAAAGTCCGGGTCGAGTTTGTCTCCCTTGAACTTCGGCAGCCCATTGAGGTTCTTCTTCACCCAGGAAGGAGCCGCGCCAATCAAGTCCGCATCCTTGATCAACTTGGGTCCCCACCCCGCAGTCACCGTCAGGTTCTGCGGGGCTATAGATAGCTCGTGTTCCAGGTCCGCCAGGGCAACCTGCCCCTGGGTTAGGGAACGCGCATCACCGGTCCAGATGCGCATCAGGCGCTCCAGGTTCTTCTTCAGCCCCCCGCGCGGTAGCCCGTCCCTCTTGAGGTTAAAAGCCACCAACAGCGCGTGGTTCTGCGAGTCTTCCCGGATACCCGCCTGGTGCGGGCCATCGAAATCAATCTTTCTTATTGACGCCCCATCGCCAGCACCACTATTGCCAGCTGTACCAGCAGAGTCTTCTGCCGTGCTGCAAGCTGCCAGGACGGATGCGGCGCCGGTCATTCCTAGTCCCGCGAAGAATCCACGGCGGGTGAACTTCACACCTTCGGGGGGCTCGGGGGTGGGGGCGTCAGAAATGGAAGAACGAAAACGTGCGGAGTCAGGCATGGG
Source organism: Corynebacterium evansiae (assembly GCF_027570065.1). Classification (NCBI taxonomy): domain Bacteria; kingdom Bacillati; phylum Actinomycetota; class Actinomycetes; order Mycobacteriales; family Corynebacteriaceae; genus Corynebacterium; species Corynebacterium evansiae. The sequence continues at coordinate 192,218 of NZ_JAKMUT010000002.1, forward strand.
TATTAGTGCTCGTGTCCGTGCTCTTCGCCGTGCTGCATGCCGTCCATGCCGTCCATGCCCTCCATGTTGCCGCCATCTTCGTCACCGTAGTGCTCGTGGGTGGACTGCTGAACACGCACCGGAACGTTCTCCAGCTTGTACTCCTTGCCATCCTCGTCGACCAGGGTGAAGGACAGGGAATCGCCGGCAGCGATCTCGTCGGAAACTTCCATGATCATGATGTGGTTTCCGCCCGGCTCCAGCACGCTATCCTCGCCCGCGGGGATAGTCAGGCTGGAGATCTGCTGCATCTCGCCGTCGTCGTTGACCTCGTGCAGCTCGTACTTCGCACCGTCAATGTCACCCTTCACCTCGGTGATAGTGATGTCCTTGTCGGTGGTGTTGTGCAGGGTGCCGAACACAGACGTCATGTTCTTGTCGGCAGGCTTGGCGGTGACATAGGAGTCGTTGAACTCCAAAGCCTGCTCGTCCGCAGCCTTGTCGTCAGCGGACTCTGCGGACTCAGCGGACTGCGTAGTCTCCGCCGAGGTGGAAGCGTCGTTCTTGCCTTCCCCATCGTCCGAGCATGCGGAAAGGAACAGCGCACTGCTCAACGCGACGGCAGCCACGGCTGCGGCGCGCTTCTTGGTGTTATTCAGGGAGGTCAGGGACATAACGAACCTTTCAATTAAAAGGCGTGCGGGCTTCCCAACCATTTTCCCGTGTCCGGGGGCTTATTCCCCCGAACACGCTGTACGCGATTCCTAGTAGTTCGCGTGCTAGTTGGTGGCACCCGACGCGGATGCTGCGCCGGTGGCGGTTGCCTCGGCGTTATCGGTAGCCACTTCAGCGCCGTCCATCTCAGTCTCTACGGAAGCGTCGGTCTCGTCCGCATCGGTAGCGTCGGTCGCTTCAGCCTCGGACTCGGACGAGTCGGTAGCTGCTTCCTCGGTGGACTGGATGCTCGGGCTAGCCGGGCCGGTGGTTGCGGTGTCCTCGCGCTGGTCGCCGTCATTCTCGTTAGGAGGGGTGCATGCGGACAGTGCGAGGGCAGTGGTCAGAGCCAGAGCGGCAGCAGTTGCAGAGCGGAACTTCTTCACGGGAAATCTCCTGATCAGGTAATCGTCAACTAATCGGACATGAGGAACGCTCTACCCTACTGTCGGCTAGTCGTCCTTCAAGTCGCGAAAGCGTGCGATGGCGATTGCCAAAGCACCCACAACTACGACGATACCGCCCAAAGGCAATAACCAAGAAGGAACACTCAGGGACTGCTCCCCCTGTGCCCCCTCCTCGGAGCCCCCTTCGGACTGGCTTCCGCCGCTGCCGTTACCTTCGCCGCCATCCGCGGAAGCCAGATTGAACTTCAGGCTGCCACGGGTGGAGTGACCGTCGGAGCTAGTGATCTGGTAGCCGACGGTGTACTCGCCACCGTCCTTCTTCTCCTGCACATCAGCCGGAACATCCACGGAAAGCTCTCGGCCATCGGCCGTCGGCTCATCGCGGAAAAGCACCTCACCATCGTGCGACAGCGCGATGGTGTTGAAGCCCTCCTGCGGCTCGCCCGAGAAGTTCAGGACGATCTTTTCAGGCAGGTGGTCGACCGTGGAATTGGCCTCCGGGGTGGATTTCACCACGACGTCATGGGCAGAGGCTGGAGCACCGAAACCCACGGAAACGGCGGCAACCATTCCAGATGCCGCGAGGATGCGGGCGAAGGGGCGTCCAAAAGAAGAAAAACGGCGAGGCATGTAAACGGTGAACCTTTCTGTCACGACACTGCTAACACCATAGCGCCGAAAAGATTGGCCTCAATGCTGCGAAGTTTTCCAGCGCTGTGGAAGTAGTCGGGCGCCGCGGGCAAAGAGTTCCCAGCCCGACCCCGACGGGGGCACCTGGGGGGGGGAAAAGAAAACCGCCCAGCGAGAACGCCAGGCGGTGAATTGTGGTTCCAACTGGGTTCGAACCAGCGACCTTTCCGGTGTGAGCGGAACGCTCTTCCACTGAGCTATGGAACCTTACAAGAGGGAAAGGTACCACTAGGCGCTAAGCAAGACCAAAACCCGTAGGCAGGTGCCACTTTCTAGCCGCCTTCGTGCCATATTGCTGAATTGCAAGATTGTAGTTCAACGGTGTTTAATCGGCGCGAGGGCAGCCTTCCGAAGCCCTTATCTACCTGGGGATTTGTGAACTAGGTGACTAACAGGCTAGTGTTTGTTGTCGCAGCGACGAAGAATCGCTTTTAAGCGTTCAAGGTTGCTTATGCGGATGTAGCGCAGTTGGTAGCGCATCACCTTGCCAAGGTGAGGGTCGCGAGTTCGAGTCTCGTCATCCGCTCCACGCTCAAGCAATATCCCGAGCTAGTTTCGGGGCTTGGGTTGTTGTTTTAGCGCGTTTAGCTCAGCGGGAGAGCGCTTCCCTGACACGGAAGAGGTCACTGGTTCGATCCCAGTATCGCGCACAGGATCCGCTTCGGATCCACCTGCGAAGGATCAAACCTTTCGCACGCGGATGTAGCGCAGTTGGTAGCGCATCACCTTGCCAAGGTGAGGGTCGCGAGTTCGAGTCTCGTCATCCGCTCCACGGTTCACTAAAGTGGGCCACGAGCAAGAATCTCTTGCCGCGGTGGAATGGCTGAGTGGCTTAGGCAACGGTCTGCAAAACCGTGTACACGGGTTCGATTCCCGTTTCCACCTCCACATTCTTTTACACATAGTGAACTATAGGCGCGTTTAGCTCAGCGGGAGAGCGCTTCCCTGACACGGAAGAGGTCACTGGTTCGATCCCAGTATCGCGCACAGGATCCCATTGCAGGATCCACCTGCGAAGGCTTAAAAACCTTTCGCACGCGGATGTAGCGCAGTTGGTAGCGCATCACCTTGCCAAGGTGAGGGTCGCGAGTTCGAGCCTCGTCATCCGCTCCAAAATTTTTTTGGGGGCGCCAAGCCCCCTTTTTTCATGCCTTACCAGCGGCGTGGCAGCACTCCCGGGGAGATTCGGGGGCTAAAATTAGTCGGCGATGAACGCCGAGAAATCTTCCTCTACACGTGCAGAAAGCCGCGTGAACACCTCCCAGATCCTCTGCTGGGTGTTGTGGCCGCTGGCTGTAATGACCTTTATCCATCGCGTTTTCCTTCACCCTTGGAACTCGCGACTCACCGACGACTTCGGCACGGTCATCTCAGCGCTGTACAAGTTCCGAGCCCAGGAGGCGATCTACGACCAGGACTACTCCTCCACGGATCCGCACTACCTCTACTCCCCCGGCGCCACGCTGCTGCTGAGCCCCCTGTCGTTGCTGACGAACGTCGACCTGGCGCGGGCCGTGTACGTGGTCGGCAATGGTGTTGCGGCGGTGCTGGCGGTCGTGGTGCTCACGAAGCTCTTTGATTACTCCCTGCGCTCCTGGGTTCTGCCCGTCGGCATCTTCTTCCTCTTCAGCTCCGAGTCGATCGCCAACACCCTTGGGTTCGGCAACATCAACGGCGTGCTGTTGCTGGCCGAGGCGCTGTTCCTGTGGCTGCTCATCAACAACCGAGGGGTGTTGGCGGGTATCGTCATCGGGCTGGCCATCACGATCAAGCCGCAGTTCCTGCCGTTGCTCTTCATTCCCCTGATGCGCCGCCAGCTGTCCACCATCGCCACTGGACTGGCGATCCCGGTCGCCATGAACGTCATCGCCTGGCCGCTCACCACAAACGCGGGCGATTACTTCGACAAGCTGCTGCCCTACCTCGGCGGGGTGCGGGATTTCGCGAATTCGTCGATCCCCGGCGTGGGCGTGTACTTCGGCTTCCCGGATTGGACGATCTGGCTGTGGCGCATTTTGGCCGCCATCTGCGTGCTCGTGGCGCTGGCGATGCTGCTGCGCTTCCGCGACCGCGATCCGGTGATGTGGTCCGCCACCACCGCCGGCGTGCTTCTGACGGGCGTGTTCCTGATTAGCAGCCTGGGCCAGATGTACTACTCGATGCTGCTGCTGCCGATCCTCTTCACGGTTCTTTCCTCCCGCTCCGTGATGCACAGCCCCGTGGCGTGGCTGGGAGTGTACTTCTTCTTCAGCCACGATTCGTGGTTCTCGGACCGGTGGGTCAACTACGGCCGGGTGGCGGAATATACGCGCGGCACTATTGGTTGGTCACTGTTGCTGGTCGCCGCTGCGGTGGTCTCTACGATGTGGTTCTTTAGGGATCGACGCCACAACGTCCACCCGCTAGGCGATGTACACACGAACGGTCTTTTCTACCGGGATAAGGCAAAGACAGGAGAAGCAACTGATGACTGAGTTGAACCCCACCGCTGATTTCCGCGAGCTCACTGACGAACAATGGCGCGAGCGCCTGACCCCTGAGGAGTTCGCCGTGCTCCGCCGGGCCGGAACCGAGGCCCCCTTTAAGGGCGAGTACACGGACACCGAAACCGAGGGTGTGTACGCCTGCAAGGGCTGCGGCGCGGAACTGTTCCGCTCGACCGAGAAGTTCCACTCGCACTGCGGCTGGCCGAGCTTTTTCGACCCGAAGGATTCGGACGCGGTGATTACCCGCGTCGACGATTCCCTCGGCATGCGCCGCATCGAGGTTCTGTGTGCGCAGTGCGAAGGCCACCTGGGCCATGTTTTCGAGGGCGAGGGTTATCCCACGCCCACTGATTTGCGCTATTGCATCAACAGCATTGCTTTGACGCTGCAGCCGGCCGAGGATCCGGCCAGCTAGAGCCCAGTTAGGGCCGGATGCTGCTAGGCCAGCGACTCCACGAAGCTAGCCAGCTCCTCCTTGTCGCCGTTAACGCGGCGACCGGTGAAGAACGGGATTTCCTCGCGCACGTGGTGGCGAGCCTCCGTGTAGCGCATCTTGTACATCAGCTCGACGATGCGCTCCAGGGTCGGGGACTCAAAGGCCAGGATCCACTCGTAGTCACCCAGTGCGAAGGCGGGAACGGTGTTAGCACGAACCTCGTCGAAGCCCAGGGCGGCCTTGCCGTGCTCGCGCAGCAGGCGGGAGCGCTCCGCGCGATCCATGGTGTACCACTCGTAGCTGCGAACGAACGGGTAGACGCAGATCCAATCGCCCGGCTCCTCGTCCATGATGAAGGACGGCAGGTGAGCCTTGTTGAATTCACTCGGGCGGTGCAGGCAGGTGTTGGACCATACCGGCTCGCAGGCCTGCCCCAGCTTGGTTTCCTTGAGGAAGCGGCGGTAGGCCACCTGCAGATCCTGCATCTTCTCCGCGTGCCACCAGATCATGACGTCGGCCTCGGCGCGCAGTGCGGACAGGTCGTAGACACCGCGGATAACCAGATCCTCATCCTCAAAGGAATCAATGAATGCCTGAAAATCAGCAGCTACCTCCGCGCGATCCCCCAGCACGCCCGGCTCGATCTTGAAGACCGAGTAGGTGGCGAAGCGAACGACGGCGTTGAGACGCTTGATTTCCTGCGCGTTCAGTTCAGTCATGGTGTTTAGCCTCTTTAGCCTTTCTGAGTTCCATTCATAGGTTCTATGGCAGCCGTTAACGGCTTATACCAAATCCAATCTACGCGAGATCACCCTCCTGAGGAGCTAGGCGTGGGGTGGATCACGCCATCTCGCGGATGATTTCCCGCGCGGCCTCCACGCCCGAAGCGGCGGTTGCGGGCACGCCCACACCGTTGAGCATCGAACCGGCCAGCGCTAGCCCGCGAATGTCCAACACCTCGTCGTAAGCCTTGGACATTGCGTCCATGTAGCCCACGCCATAGCGCGGCAGGCCGCCCCACCAGCGCTGGACGAAATACTCCTCCGGGGTCTTCCGCTCGCCGGTGATGCGCTCCAGATCCTCGACCGCGAAGCTCAGCAGGGCACGGTTATCTACCTCCAGGTGCCACGGGTTGCCAAAGCTGCCGAAGCTAGCCCGCACAATGGCTCCCCCGCGTTCGGCCAGGTGCGGCCACTTACGAGACGAGAACGTGAAAGCCTTCGCCTCCGTGGGGGCGTCACTTCCCAAAAGAACGCCCGAACGCTCCGGGATGCCGTGTGCAGAAGCCATGCGCATGCCGACGACTACGCTGCTGGCGAGGTCGATCTCACCCAGCACGTCCGCGGCGGTGGGAGCCATGTACTGCAGGATGGCCGACCCAGTGGGCGCCGGGGTGGCGACGATGACGGCATCGAACTCGCCGATGGGATCGATGTAGTAGCCGCCTCGAGTGCGGCCGATGGATTCCACTGCGGTGTTGCGCAGGAGCTCCGGATTTGCGTGGCGCACCAGCGCGTCTACCAGGCTGGCGTAACCCCCGCGCAAGCTGCGAAAGACGGGCTTCGGATTCTCCCCCTCCTTGGGCTCGGGGCGCTGGGAAAGAAGGTGCTCGATGGCATCCACCAGGAAGAACGGTTGGCCCTCCGCGCCACGGCGATCCAGCTCCGCCGCCAGCTGCGGAAGCGTGGCGCGCACTCCCAGGTCAAAAGCGTTGCAGGAATACACGCCGCCCAGCAGCGGGGAGACCAAGCGGTCGACCACAATGCGGCCCAGGCGGGCTTCTACCAACTGTCCGACTGACGTGTCCTGTCCCGGCGTCCAGGTCATGGGATGCCCGTTACGCTCGGCGTCGATGCGCGCAGCACCGTCTTGCCCCACCACCTCGGCAACGTCCGCGCCGCGGGAAGGGATGCCCATCAACGTGCGCCGCGGAATATCCACCAGCGCACCGTCCACATAGAAACCGCTTGGCAGGCCAGAGGGCACACACAGCTGGTCCCCCAGCCCAACGGACTCAACCAGTTCAGTGAAATCCTGGCGGAAGCCCATGTAGGCCTCCGCTCCCATATCCACCGGACCGTTGGCATAGTTCACCGTCTTTAGCTTTCCGCCCAGGCGGTCGTAGGCCTCAGTCAGCAAAATGCGGGCGCCCGGCCCCAACTGGCGACGCAGCTCCCAGGCCGCGGCCAGACCCGCGATGCCGCCGCCGATCACGGCGACGCGCAGCTCCTCCAGACCGGACGTGTCAAGCTTCTCGAAGTGGCAGGAAAACTGGTTGGCCTTCATCGCTTGTGAACCTCCTCGAAGGCGCGGGTGATGGCATCGGGATCGGTGTTCGGCAAAACCCCGTGCCCCAGGTTGAAGATGTGTCCGCGGGCCTGGCCGCGCTCGATGGCGCGGTCGGCCTCGGCACAGATGCGGGCGATCTGCGCCTCTACAACGTCCGAACCAGCGAACAGCACAGCCGGATCCAGGTTGCCCTGCAGCGCCTTGGCGCGGGTGGTCGGCTCCGCCGTCGGGTTAGCCTCTTGCAACGCGGCGGATACGCGGGTGGCGGCGGAATCCAGCGGCACGCGCCAATCCACGCCCACCACGTCGGGGCCGGCCAGAGCCATGTCGCCCAACAGCTCCCCGGTGCCCACGCCAAAGTGGATCATCGGCACGCCGTAGGCGCGCATCGCATTGAAAATCTCGGTGGAGTACGGGCGGACGAACTCGCGGTAATCCCGCGCCGTCAGATAGCCGGCCCAGGAGTCAAACAACTGCAGGGCATCCACACCAGCCTCTACCTGAACCTGCAGGAAGCGGATAATAGTGGGCGTCAATTGGCGCATCAGGGCATGCCACACATCCGGCTGCGAGTACATCAGGGCCTTCGTGACCTCGTGGTTCTTCGAGGGGCCACCCTCAACGAGATAGGAGGCGAGGGTAAAGGGCGCGCCTGCGAAACCGATGAGGACCTGGTCGTCGCGCAGCCCCTCCAGCACACCGCCGATGCCTTCGACGATGCTATCGAGCTGACTGCTCTCCACGATCGGCAGCGCAGCTACCTCCTCTGCCGTGCGCACGGGGTGCTGTACGACGGGACCGCGGCCGGCCACAATATCCAGATCCACTCCTGCGGCCTTGAGCGGCACCACGATGTCGGAGAACAGAATCGCCGCGTCCGCGTCGTGCCGGCGAACCGGCTGCAGGGTGATCTCCGCGAGCAGCTCCGGGTTAAAGCAGGATTCCAGCATTCCGTAGTCTTTACGGATCTCGCGGTACTCCGGTAGCGAGCGTCCGGCTTGGCGCATCATCCACACCGGGCGGCGACTAGGGGTTTCTCCGCGCGCTGCGGCGAGGAACGGCGCATCCTTGTGGGCGCGACGCCGCGCTTCGGCGGCAGCGGTATCAGCTTGGATGGGGCAATCAATAGGCTCACTCGTCATAGATGCCATTATGCCAGCGCCCTCGGCGCGCCTCACAAACACGACAAACCTTAAAGGCTAGGTTTAGGCCTTGTGAGCCAAGAGACTGAGATCCCAGAGTACTTCCACGAAGCGGTGCGCTCCATGTCGGAAGCACAAGTGCGTCGCGGCATCAGCGTCGGAGACATCCGGCCGCCCCGCAACCTCGCACCCCTCAGCCACGCCATCGGCCTCGAGGTGCTGCCCGCCGACGAGGACAGCGACGACAGCACCGGAACCCCCGCCGGCGATGCCTTCGGCCGCCTGATCCTGCTCCACGACCCGCAGGGCGAAGAGCAATGGAAGGGCAAGCGTATGCGCATGGTCGCCTACATCCAAGCGGACATGGATGCCGCCGTGGCCTCCGACCCGCTGCTGCCGGACGTGGCATGGGACTGGCTCAAGGAGCAGCTGGATTCCCCGAGTTGTGAATACACCGACCTCGGCGGCACGGTGACTTCTACTGCTTCCGTCCGCTACGGAGAGATCGGCGGCCCACCGCGCGCCTTCCAACTGGAGATGCGCGCCTCCTGGACCGCCACCGGTTCCGACCTCACGGGCCACGTCCAAGCCTTCGCGGAGGTGCTGGCTAACGTCGCCGGCCTGCCGCCCGAGGGTGTGACCAGCCTGGCTTTCGGTGCCCGCCCCGCGGGCACCGCGGCCGCCAACGACTCCTAGTAAAACAACTTCTAGTACAGGTGGGAGGCTCCGGGGCGAGGTAACCGGCGGGCTGACGTATCGTTAGAGCCGTGAGTTTTGTCTCTGTCCCCGCCGCCGGCACCCCGGTACTGCGGGATACCCCGCAGCACATCGACGCAGCCGCCCGCGCACTCGCCGCAGGCCACGGCCCCATCGCCATCGACACGGAGCGCGCCTCTGCCTACCGCTACGACGATCGCGCGTTCCTGATCCAGCTGCGTCGCCACGGCTCCGGCACCTTTCTGATTGATCCGGAGGCCGAACCCCAAGCCACCCGTCGCATGGCCAAGGTCGTGAACGAAGCCGAATGGGTGCTCCACGCCGCGCACACCGACCTTCCATGTCTGCTGGCCTTGGATTGGCACCCACAGGTACTGCACGACACGCAGATTGCCGGGCAGATCCTCGGGGCCGAGCGCATCGGCCTTTCCGGCATGCTGGAGGCCTACTTCGACATTGAGGTGCCCAAGGATAAAGGCAACGCGGACTGGTCGCGCAGGCCGCTGACCGACGCGATGCTGAACTACGCCGCCCTGGACGTCGAATGGCTGCTGGAGCTACTGGAACACTGCCTCGATGACCTCACCGAGGCGGGTCGCACCGAGTGGTATGTCCAGGAGTGCGCACACGTGCTGGCATCCGCCTCTCCCCTGTCCGCGAACGACTGGACGAGTCTGAAAGGCTTGAGTTCTCTGCGCGGCGCCCTGCCCCGCCGGATCGCCCACGACCTCTGGGAATCCCGCGACACCATGGCCCGCCGCGGCGACATCTCCCCGGAGGCCATCCTGCGCAGCCGTGACCTCGTGGACATCGCCGGCCGTGCCGATCGCGACCGCGCCGGTGCGCTGCGGCAGTTGAACTCCTGCCTGCATCACTCGCGGGCGCGCATGAAACCTCGGGCTCGCAGGCACATGGCCGAGCTTCTTTCGGACGCCCTCACGTCCGAGACCCAAGACCTCGAAACCCAACAGTTCCTGCCGCCGCGAAACCCCACGCGCGGCATCCCGGATCATAAGGTCTGGCCGGAGGAATACCCCCGTGCGGCTGCCTACTCCGAAGCGATTCTCTCCGCGGCCGATGACGTAGCGGATCGCCTGCAGATCCGCCTCGACACGGTTGTTACCAGGAAAAATCTGCGCCAAGCTGCCTGGTCCTGCTGGCAGGCCGAAGACTCAAGCGCGCTAGATGGGGCCGATGACCCGATCGCGGAGTGGGAGGAACTGCTCGGCGAAAAGTGGTCCGCCCTGGGGCTGCGACCGTGGCAGGTGGAGTTATTGCTCGACGCTGTCACCCCTGCCGTCGCGGCAGTCTACGCAGGCTAGAGCTTCTCCGCGTAACCCACGACGGTCCGGGCGACGGTCTCCACGTCCAGGCCCAGCTCCTCGAGCACCTCGCCGCGCGAGGCATGAGCCAGGAACTCTTGCGGTACGCCCAGGTTGCGGACGGGCACGTCGATGCCTGCCTGGGACAGGTCGTAGTGCAGACGGCTACCCGCTCCGCCGTGCACGCCGTTGTCCTCGATCGTCACGATGAGGTCGAAGTCGCGGGCGAGCTCCAGCAAGCTATCCGCAGTGGGAACTACCCAGTGGGGATCCACGACGGTGGCGGAGAAGTTGGCGTCACAAAGAGCTTGCGCAGCCTCCAGAGCCTGGTCCGTAAGAGCTCCGAACGAGACAATGAGTACGCGACCGTCGGCCTGCTCTCCGCCCTGCTCGAACAGGACGTCGTAATCGGCCTCCTCGCGCACGGCGGGGATGTCGGCGGGGGCGTTGCCCTTAGGGAAGCGCACGACGGTCGGAGCATCGTCGATGGCCACTGCGCGGTCGAGGGCCAGCTCCAGTGTGCGCGCGTCGCGCGGGGCGGCGACGTGGATGCCGGGGACGATGCCAGTGATCGACAGGTCCCACATGCCGTTGTGGCTGGCGCCGTCGGAGCCCGTGATGCCGGCGCGGTCGAGGACGATGGTGACGCCCAGCTTCAGCAGGGCGACGTCCATCAACAGCTGGTCGAACGCGCGGTTGAGGAACGTCGAGTAGACGGCCACCACCGGGTGCAGGCCGCCGAGAGCCAGGCCGGCGGCGGAGGTCACCGCGTGCTGCTCGGCGATGCCGACGTCATAGGTGCGGCTGGGGTGGACCTTAGCAAAGTCGGCCAGGCCGGTCGGGCCAGCCATGGCGGCGGTGATGGCGACGATGTCCTCCCGCTCGTTGGCAATGTCGATCAGGTGGTTGGAGAACACCTTGGTCCAGCTGATCGCGCCCTCGGTCTTCTTCGCCATCGACTCACCGGTGATCGGGTCGATCACGCCGGTGGAATGCATCTGGTCGGCCTCGTCCTGCTCGGCGGGGTCGAAGCCCTTGCCCTTCTGCGTGACGGTATGGACGATCACGGGGCCGCCGTAGTCCTTGGCGTAGCGCAGAGCGTTCTCGACCTGCTTGAGGTCGTGGCCATCGACGGGGCCAATGTACTTCAGGCCCAGCTCCGGGAACATCTCATGCGGGATGACGGTGTGCTTCACGCCCTCCTTGAGGCCGTGAATCACCTGGAAGGCACGGTCGCCCACCCAGCCCATTCGACCCAGGGCGTACTTGCCGGTATCCATCACCCGGTCGTACATCGGCTGCAGGCGCAGCGCTGCCAGGTTCTCGGCCAGGCCGCCGATCGTGGGCGAATAGGAGCGGCCGTTGTCATTGACGACGATGACCAGGCTGCGCTTCTTCGCGGCGGCGATGTTGTTCAGCGCCTCCCACGTCATGCCGCCGGTCAGCGCGCCGTCGCCGACTAGGGCGACGACGTGGCGGTGAACCTGTCCGGTCAGCTCGAAGGCCTTGGCCAGACCATCTGCGTAGGACAGCGAGGCGGAAGCGTGGGAGGATTCAGTCCAGTCGTGGGGAGACTCCGCCCGATCCGGGTAGCCGGAGAGCCCGTCCTTTTGACGCAGCGTGTCGAAAAGGTCCCGGCGACCCGTCAAGATCTTGTGCACATAAGACTGGTGGCCGGTGTCGAAAATCAGCGGGTCCGAAGGCGAGTCGAATACCCGGTGCATGGCGATCGTCAGCTCTACAACGCCCAGGTTCGGTCCCAGGTGGCCGCCGGTTGCGGAGACCTTCTGGATAAGAAACTCGCGGATCTCCGCGGCCAGCTGCTCTAGCTGGTCTGCGTCCAGCCCCTTGAGGTCAGCGGGCGAAGACACCTTATCGAGAATTCCCATGTGAAACTACTCTTCTCCGTCCTCATGTCTCGCGCCGAATGTTTTGTCTGTCCATTCTAACTGCGCTCAAGTGTTTTGAAAGAATCCCCTACCGGGGTTTAAGAGCCTGCGCGACCGCGGCGGTCTGGAACCAGATATGCCAGCAGCTCTACGTGGTGGTTAAGGCCGAAGGCATCCACCACGCACAGCTCCTTAATTGCGTATCCGTTGTCGATCCAAGCTGAAAGGTCGCGGGCGGCGGTGGCCGGGTCGCATCCCACGTGAACGACGTGCCGCGGGCGGGCCTTGGCAATATCGGCAACCGTCTGCGTGCCCGCGCCCGTGCGCGGCGGGTCCAGAACCACCGCGTGCACGGATCCTCCGCTTGGCAGTTGGGGAACCAGACCCGCCACATCGCCACCGACAAACTCGACATTGTCGATGCCAGCTGCCGCCAGGGCCTGTGCCCCTGCCTCGCTGGCGCTACCGGCCACGTCTACGCAGACCACTCGGTCGGCCTTGCGGGATAGCGGCGCGCTGAATACTCCAGCGCCGCCGTACAGATCCCACGCAATCGACTGCTTAGCCTTTGCCCCCTCAGCCTTCTGCCCCTGCGCCACCGGCGGGATGTGGCGGGCAATCCAGGCGGAGTAGAACTCCGGCGCTACACGGTGCGCCTGCCAGAAGTCCTGCACCTGGCTTTCCCACTGCACGTTGAACTCCTGGTCGAGGCCGACCCCAAAGTGCACGGTGCGGGAAACGGTGGGGATCTCGCCCGCACCATCCGTGGCTTTACCCCGCAGCTGCACCATCTTGCGAGTGCCGTCATCTGCCACGGCAACGGCGATCTCGGTGTTGGGTACCAAGTTCCCGGCCGCTCGCAGCTGCTCGATTTCTTCGGCCAGCCCTTCTCGCAGCGCCTCGCTCCACTGCGCACAGGGGTGCTCTACGGGCACCACCTGGTGCGAGCCGCGTGCCCGCTGGCCGACGTTGCCCTCCCCGTCCACTGCCAGACGCACGCGCGTGCGCGAGCCCGCGAAGGGCTGCAGGCTCTCGGTATCGATGGTGACATTCTGTAGGGATTCGGCATCGATCTTGCCCACGCGAGCCAGCTGATCCAGCACCACTTGCTTCTTATAGTCCAGCGACCCGGCTGCGTCCACGAAATCCAGGTCGCAACACCCAGCCCCAGCCTGCGCTGCCGGGCATGCCGGGGACACACGGTGGGGGCTCGGCTGTCCGATGGCTACAGCCTCGCCGTTGCGGAAACCTTTCTTAGACTTCGAGTTCCGCGCCGGATCCAGCGCCACCGTCACATCCTTCTCGCCCGGCAGTCCACCGCGCACGAACACGATTTGCCCGTCCAGTCGGCCGATCACGGTGCCGCCGTTCGCCGGACCCGCCAGGTCGATCACTACTTCTTCCTTCTTAGTGACGCCCATCGGTCTCCACCTCTTCGATACCTTCTTCCATGCTTTCCGCCTCGACCTGCTGTAGGTCTTGCGTGTCTTCGCCCGGCTTCTCCGAGTGCCGCCCCTCCGCTCGGTTCGCTGCCTTCACTGCCCAAACGGTGACCGCCACTGCTACCAGCGTCAGGGGCCATCCCATTGCGATGCGGGTGTACCCGAGGGCGTCAGTCTTATCGCCAGCATAGAGCCACTGCTGAACGGCAAAGCGGGCGAAGAACACCACGGCCCACGCAAGGGTGGCGATGTTGAAGGCCCGCACTGCTCGGCGGTTCGTGCGCCAGCGGTGATCATCACCATTGATGCCGCGCCATACCGCGCCGACCAGCGGCCAGCGAACAAAGATCGAAATAATGGATGCGATGCCCGCCACCAGCGAGTACCAGATGCCGTAGGCGAAATAGCCCTTTGCATCCCCCATGATCCAGGCGATCGCTGCGCACAGCGCGACCGCGAGGAAGCCGGAGATCGCCGGCTGCAGGTTCTCCTTGCGCGCTACGCGCCACACCAGAATCAACACTGCAACCGCCAGCGCAGAAATCAGCGCGGGTCCCAGACCCCACTGGCTGTTTACCGGCACCAGAACCAGCACGGGCAACGTGGAGGAGACCAGTCCGGACAGGCCTCCCATTTGCTCCAGCAGGGTGGCCTGGGCTGCATCGCCGCCCTGTTGCGGCTCTGTCTTTCCTGCCATTACTGCAGATCCTCGCCCAGATTCCGGGTAGCTCCCTGGGATTCGGCATTCTGGCGGTGGGCCAGCTCCTGCAGCTGCTCCTGCAAAGCATCCGCCATGGCCTGCGGCATCAACACCGGCAAAGGCTGGCCGGCCGGAATTGGGTCGCTGCCGCGGCGGATAAAGGTACGTGCGATGATCTCCCGGCCCACCTTGGCCAACTCGTCCGCCTTGGACTTCTCTCCGGCCAGCGTCGCCCGGAACATCCAACGTGGACCGTTCACGCCGATCAGGCGCATCTGTCCCTCACCGGCTACCGCGCAGATCTCCTGGCCCCACGGGCCGTCCTCGACGTGAACGTCCAGGCCGTCCTTCGTCATGCCCGCGACCGTCTCCTCGACAGATTCGGCCCACAGGTCACCGTTTCGCGGTGCAGCGAAGGCAATCGGGGTAATGCGCCCACCGTCGATCTCCAGGTGAATCATCTGCGGCCCCTCCGGCCCCATATCCACCTTGACCTCACCGCCGTGCGGCACCGGAATGAGCATGGAGCCCAGATCCAAAGCTCCCGCGGCAAAATCCGAGAAGTCGAAGTCCTGGAAGTTCACCGTGTCGCCGTCAAACGGGCCAAAGTCGTTCTCCGGCTGATCCTGCTGCGGCTGAGCGACTTCCTCGGCCGGGTTCTTGTCGTTTTTATTCTTACGCCCAAACATCCCAAAACTCCGTCTTCTGTTGGCTTCTTAAGTTACTTCGAGTGCAGCTAAGCGTTGCGAGTCTAAACCCCAGTGGAGCCATAGCCGGACTCGCCCCGCACGGTCTCCCCCAGTTGCTCTACGCTCTCGACCTCTTCGACGTCGCACAGGCTGACTTCCTGCACCAGCAGCTGTGCAATCCGCTCCCCGCGCGCCAATTCAATGGGCTGCTCAGGATCCAGGTTGATCAGGCATACCTTGATCTCCCCGCGGTAGTCCGCATCGATCGTCCCCGGGGCGTTAACGATGGAAAGCCCCTTCTTCAGTGCGAGCCCACTACGCGGGTGCACCAGCCCCACTGTGCCTACAGGCAATGCGATGGCGATGCCTGTGCCGACCAGCTCCCGGTGCCCAGGGGCAATGGTCACATCCTGGGCCGTGTAGAGGTCTATGCCGGCATCCGTCGGGTGGGCGCGGCGCGGCAAGGGCAGCTCCTTGTCCAGGCGAACGATACGCAGCGGGGCGTCATTTCCGGTTTGTCCATTTTGCTTAAGGGTCACGGTCACCAAGACTACAAGTACCCAACCGAAGTTACGATGTCCGAACCCCCACGGGCTAGAATTACTAGGCAGCACGCAAAGCGAACAGATCTATCAGGAGATATTCAATTGGCATCGGACACTCAGCAGGAAAAGCTGCTGTATTCGGAGCACCAGCGCGTACCCCTAGTGTGGTGGCTGTTCGCCGCGGGCGTAGTCGCAATCATTGCGTGGCAGGCGCAAATGGGCCGTCCGATGTGGGCCTTCTACGTCGCCCTCGTGGTTTCCGGCGCGCTGGCAGTGTGGGCGCTTATTTACTTCTCCCGCACGAAGGTGGAGGTCACGGAAGATAGCTCCGGCGAGCGTTGGTTGCATGTCGGCCCGGCAAGACTCCCCGCAAGTGTGGTCAGCCGCAGCCTAGTTATTCCCCCTACCGCCAAGCGCGCCGCTATGGGCCGCCAGCTGGATCCGGCCGCCTATGTTGTGCACAAGAACTGGATCCCGACGATGGCGATGCTCGTCCTGGACGATCCGGACGACCCAACCCCCTACTGGCTGATCTCCACTAAGGAACCTCAGGAGGTTCTGGAGCAGCTTGGTCGCCCGATCTACTAACGCAGCTTAAGCGCAGTCCTTGCAGATGTACTCGCCGTCGGCGACGGTTTCTGCAATGCAGCTGCGGTGCTGCACCAGGAAGCACACGCTGCAGGTGAACTCGTCGCTCTGGCGCGGGATTACAGAGCCGGACAGCTCCTCGCCGGAAAGATCCGCCATGGGTACGTCGAAGGGCTCGACGATCTCTCCATCATCCGTATCGGAAACGGCCGGTTCAGCCTTCTCTGCGGCCTTCAGGCCTTCCAGGGAGTCGGTCTCGATGTCGTCTTCGGAACGTCGGCGCGGCGCGTCGTAGTCAGTGGCCATATTGGGTCCTTACTCACGTCGGTTGTGTCGATCAGATGGAGTGCAAAACAGCCAGCAGGGCTGGCTGAAAATTGCCTTAACTCGTCTCACTGTTCGCGGATCCTAGAGCACATGCACGCCCCTTGTCACCTTCACGCGCGCACTGGCGCCCGATAGGGGTAAATGGCTCCCCCCGCGGCTATTCCACCAGCAGTTCAGCCAGCTCCGCAGCCACCCCCGGCTTCACTGCCAATACAAGCGCCTTCGCCTCCTTCGTCACGTCATAATCCGGGGCCACGCTAATGGCTCCGGCACGCGCGGCAATCAGGCACCCCGCAGCGTGGTCCCACGGGCCCAACCCGTGTTCAAAGTAGGCATCTACTTCCCCACTTGCCACACGGCACAGGTCCAATGCGGCCGAGCCGATCCGTCGAATGTCGCGGACTTGCGGCAGCAGGCGGGTCAGCCGCTCCGCCTGGCGGCGGCGATCCTCAGCCACGTACGAAAAGCCGGTTGCAACCAGCGCCTTCCCCAGTGCTCCACCAGGCGCTACCTCCTGCTCCGCCGGTTCCACGCGCAGAGTAACGGCCGCGGCCTTATCGGCAATGTCCTGCAAGCGCCGCGCCGGCCCGCCCGCATGCGCCACGTAGGCAACCTGGCCTGTCACGTCCACCACCACGCCTGCTACTGGCTGCTCGTCCACCACTGCGGCGATGCTCACGGCATAGGCCGGAACCCCGTAGAGGAAGTTCACTGTTCCATCAATCGGATCAACGATCCATAGAACCTCCCCCGGGGCACTGTCCTCGCTACTCAGGCCGCTTTCCTCACCGAGCACGCGGGATCCGGGTACCCGCTGCAGCAGCTGCTCTGTAATGACTTTCTCGCTGGCCTGGTCTACCTCCGTCACCGGATCCACCTCGGAGGTCTTCGTCCCCACCACGCCGACGTGACCGTGCTCGTCGGCGAGTTCGCCACGACGGCGTCGAATAAGGACGGCCGCCTCGCGCGCCACCTCGAGGGCTACTGCCTCCAGGTCGGCAGGGCTAAGGGTTTTTTCTCTTGTGGACGCCCCAGCCTCCCCCGCCGTCGACACCTCGTCGAACACTCGCAGGGGCGCCTGGTTGGATTCTGCCTGCTGGAAAATCGTCGCTACCTCACGCGCCTTAGCGCTCATACTTGCTGAACCCGTGTTTTCCATGCTCTCCACCTTGCCATTCCTGATCACTCTTCACAGCCACCTTCCACGGGGCAGACTGCTAGACCCCGATGCCGAGCGCAGCCCAATATCTTCAAGGTAGTGTTATGGGCATGACTGAGGACAAGGCAGAGCAGAACCTGAGTTTCGGCGTAGACATCGGTGGATCCGGTGTGAAAGGCGCCGTAGTAGACCTCAACACCGGCGAGCTGGTCACCGAGCGTTTTAAGATCCTCACCCCGAAGCCCTCCACCCCGGATGCAGTGGCGGAGGTCGTGCGCAAGCTGATGGACATGGCCGAATGGGACGGTCCGGTGGGTGTCACGGTGCCCGCCGTAGTTAAGGACCAGAAGGCTCGCTCCGCGGCGAACATCGACAAGTCGTGGATCGATACCGATATGCAGGAGCTGTTCAAGCGCCACCTCGGCGAGCGGGAGATCGCTGTTCTTAATGACGCCGACGCAGCCGGACTGGCCGAGGTCAAGTACGGCGAGGAAAGCGCAAAGGAAGGCGCGGTGCTGATGCTCACTTTCGGAACCGGCATCGGCTCGGCCATGCTGTGTGATGGAAACCTGTTCCCCAACTCCGAGCTCGGCCACCTGCCCCACGACGAGAACGGTGACGTCGAGTGGTATGCCAGCTCCGCGGCGAAGGATCGCGAGGAGTTGTCCTATAAGAAGTGGGCCGCGCGCGTGGACGAGGTTCTGCACGCCTACAGCGCTCTGTTCAGCCCGAAGACGTTTATCGTCGGCGGCGGTATTTCTCGCAAGGCCGACAAGTGGGTTCCGCTGCTGACTGTCGAAGAGGAAGTTATCCCGGCGAAGCTGCGCAATCAGGCGGGCATTATCGGCGCTGCAATGGCCGTACAAGATGGCATCAAGCCCTAGTACCCGCTAGAAAGCAACCGCTTCGTACCAGGGATGGTTGCAACGCCGTGCTGATATTTGAGTTATAATGGGCGGTCGATTAGCACAGCAGGGGTCTCAACGCCCCTCCTAAACCATCGGTTGCGGGTATGCCGCAACCTGGTGCACCCCAATTCCTCTTCGGAATGTGGCCTTATAGGGCGGCCATTTCAGTGCACCATGCAATACGAGTGAAAGGGCTTCCGTGGCAGCGAACGACTCGACCACCACCGGCGAAGACAGCACCGAGGGTGTTGTGCGCAAGGTTGCAAAGAAGACGGCAGCGAAGAAAACTGCCCGAAAGGTGGCGAAGAAGTCGACGGTTGCCAAGAAGGCCACCGCGCGGAAGGCTACGGCAAAGGCTGCTGAATCTGTTGCCGAGCAGGAGGAGCAGGCGTCCACTCCCGTAAAGAAGGCGGCGAAGAAAACCGCAAAGAAGGCTGCCAAGAAGACTGCGCGCAAGGCCGCGAAGAAGACGGCCAAGAAGGCAACCAAGAAAACCGCGAAGAAGACCACGCGCAAGGTTGCCAAGAAGACGGCGAAGAAGACTACCGCGAAGCGCGGCACCAAGGCGGCAAAGGCGGCTGAGGAGGTCCTCGAGGAGGACGTAGCTGCAGCCGGCACCGCCGCTACTTCGGCCAAGCAGCAGGATGCGCCGGATAGCGTAGAAGAACGGGACGACTTCGACGATGACGAGGACGCAGATGCTCCGGATGACCTCGATGCGCTCGAGGACATGGATGAGGACGAAGACCTCGACGACCTGGAGGATCTCGACGATCTCGAGGACGATGACGACGACCTCGACGATGATGACGAGGACGACGAAGACTCCGAGGATTCCGACGAGGAAGACGACAAGAAGGACGGCAGCTTCGTCTGGGATGAAGACGAATCCGCAGCGCTGCGTCAGGCTCGAAAGGATGCCGAGCTCACGGCTTCCGCGGACTCGGTGCGTGCGTACCTGAAGCAGATCGGCAAGGTCGCGCTGCTGAACGCGGAGCAAGAGGTCTCCCTGGCCAAGCGCATCGAGGCCGGCCTGTACGCCGCTTATCGTCTGCAGGAGATCAAGGAGTCGGGCGAGAAGCTCTCCCCGATGCACCGTCGCGACCTGCGCGAAATCGACCGCGACGGGCGCCGCGCTAAGAACCACTTGCTGGAGGCCAACCTGCGCCTCGTGGTGTCCCTGGCCAAGCGTTACACCGGCCGCGGTATGGCGTTCCTGGATCTGATCCAGGAGGGCAACTTGGGTCTTATCCGCGCAGTCGAGAAGTTCGACTACGTGAAGGGCTACAAGTTCTCCACGTACGCCACCTGGTGGATTCGCCAGGCGATCACCCGCGCCATGGCCGACCAGGCCCGCACCATCCGCATCCCGGTGCACATGGTCGAGGTCATCAACAAGCTGGGCCGCATTCAGCGCGAGCTGCTGCAGGACCTGGGTCGCGAGCCCACTCCGGAGGAGCTGGCGCGCGAGATGGACATCACCGTGGACAAGGTGCTGGAGATCCAGCAGTACGCCCGCGAGCCGATTTCCCTGGACCAGACCATCGGCGACGAGGGCGATTCCCAGCTGGGCGACTTCATCGAGGACTCGGAGGCCGTCGTGGCCGTCGACGCGGTCTCGTTCACCCTGCTGCAGGATCAGCTGCAGGATGTGCTGCACACACTGTCCGAGCGCGAGGCCGGCGTGGTGAAGCTGCGCTTCGGCCTGACCGACGGCATGCCGCGCACTTTAGACGAAATCGGCCAGGTTTACGGGGTTACCCGCGAGCGCATCCGCCAGATCGAGTCGAAGACGATGTCCAAGCTGCGCCACCCGTCGCGGTCCCAGGTGCTGCGCGACTACCTGGACTAGTTCTGGACTAGTTCTGCACTAGTTCTGGTTGTTCTTCACGCAGTCGGAGAACTCCGTGCCACGCAGATCCTCGCAACCCTCCATGCTCTTCATGGCCACCTGGGTGAAGAAGATCGCGATAGCCATGGCCAATACCCCCAGCACCAGTCCGATAATCGCGTAACTGCGCTGCGTGCCCCGGCGGTTCGCGATGACCACCGATGCGATTCCCACCAGGATCGCCACCGCTGCCACCACGATGCCGATCAGGGGGAACATCGCCGCCGGTATAGACAGGATGCCCACGATCAGGGCGGCCAGACTCAGCCCGCTGACCTTGCGCGGCGCGATCTTCTGGAGTTCGACCTCCTGCGCGTTGGACTTATCCAGATCGATGTAGTCTTCTCGAGCCATCGTGCCGTTTCCTTCCCTCCGGGATCGCTTGCCTCTAGGCATCCGGCGATACACCGCCGTTGCTTGCCGCGGTGTATCTTACCCCACTTTCCCGGTGTCCCCCTTATCCATCCTCACCAGTCTCTTAGGTAAGCAATGCGGTCGCGCAGCTGCTGTGCCGTGCACAGCGCCGTGGACGGCCCGCCGCAATTTCTCCGCGCATCGTTGTGAATCTGCCCGTGCGGCTTACCGGTGCGGGCGGACTTCATAGACACCAGGGCGTTCAACTCCTTGCGCAGGGCCGGGAGTTCCTCGCTGGCCACGCGCTTATTGCGCAAGTCCGCGCCACTGCCCTCTTCGGCCGGCCTCTGCTTCTCCTGCTTGCGGCGCTCTTCCTCTTCCTTCGCCCGCGCGTCCAACTGCTCGGCTTGGCGCTGACGCAGCAACGTACGCATCTGTTCGGCGTCCAGAAGACCGGGTAGGCCAAGGTATGCCTGCTCCTCCTCCGACCCGCTCAAGGTGGCCGTGCCGTAGGTCGAACCGTCGTAGATGAGGCTGTCGAGCTCGGCCTCGGCGCCGACGGACTCGTAGCCCTTGTCCTCTTCCGGCTCGTTTTGCTCCTGGTTGGCTTGTTGTAGGAGTTGGTCGTCCCAGCCCTCGTTCTGTCGGTGGGGCTTGCCGAGCACGTGGTTGCGCTGCTGCTCCATCTTGGAGGCTAACTCGAGGAGTACGGACACACTGGGGAGGAAGATTGACGCCGACTCCCCCGGCCGCCTGGAGCGCACGAAACGGCCGATGGCCTGAGCGAAGAACAGTGGTGTGGAAGAAGATGTGGCGTACACGCCCACGGCCAAGCGCGGCACGTCCACGCCCTCGGAGACCATGCGCACGGCCACCATCCACTCGTCGGTGCTGGCGGAGAACTCCTTGATGCGTTCGGAAGCCCCCGCCTCGTCGGAGAGCACCACCGTCACTGGGGTGTTGCTGATCCGCTCCAGAATCCGCGCGTAGGCGCGCGCCGTGGTCTTGTCGGTGGCGATCACCAGGCCACCCGCGTCGGGAATGGTCTCGCGCAGCTGCTGCAGGCGCGTCTGCGCGGCATTGAGTACGGCGGGGATCCAGTCGCCCTTGGGGTCCAGCGCGGTGCGCCACGCCCGCGCGGTCTGCTCTGCGTTCAGCGGCTCGCCCAGGCGTGCCTCAAACTCCTCGCCGGCGGAGTTGCGCCAGCGTGCCTGGCCGGAATAGGCCAGGAACACCACCGGGCGGACGACTCCGTCCTTCAGCGCATCCGCGTAGCCGTAGGTGTAGTCGGCGGAGGACACGAGTGCGCCGTCGGCGCCCTCCACGGCTTCGTAGCGCACAAAGGGGATCTGGGAATCGTCGGAGCGGAAGGGCGTACCCGTCAGCGCGAGGCGGCGTTCCACGTGCTCGTAGGCCATGCGCACGCCGTCTCCCCAGCTTTTTGCGTCGCCGGCGTGGTGGATCTCGTCCAGGATCACCAGCGCCTTCTTGGCGGTGGCTACCTGGTAGTGCTTCGTAGGCTTCATGCCCACCTGGGCATAGGTCACGCACACGCCGTCGTAGGCGTTGTTGAACGGCGAGGAGTTGGTGAACTCGGAGTCAAGCGCGATTCCCCGCTCCGCGGCGGACTGCGCCCACTGCACCTTCAGGTGTTCGGTGGGCACCACGATAACCAGCCGGTCCACTGCACGGGTATCCAGTAGCAACCGTGCAATCGTCAGGGCGAAGGTCGTCTTACCCGCACCCGGGGTCGCCACGGCCAGGAAGTCCTTCGGGCTGGCCTCGACGTACTTGTTCAGTGCCTCCTGCTGCCATAGGCGGAGGTGCTTCACTTCTTGCGCAGCCCCTTGTAGATCTGCTCGCAATCCGGGCAGACAGGCGATCCCGGCTTGGCCTGCTTGCGCACAGGGAAGGTCTCGCCGCACAGAGCCACGACCAGCTTGCCCATCACGGCGGATTCGACGATCTGGTCCTTCTTCACGTAGTGGAAGAACTTCGGTACATCGTCATCCGTCGTCGTATCCGTGTTGACTTCGGGGCGCTCAATCGTTGTCGTACTTGGGTTACTCACAGTTCACCATCATGCCCCTGAATCTGCTTGTTTTCCAGCTGCGTACTAGCGTTAGGTCTATGGCTGATGCACGAAAAAGGAAAACGGGAGGTGAATCCCGGACCAAGCGAGCTTCACAGGTGGAAATTATCACCGATGCCAAGAGTTCGCGTTTGCAGGGATGGCACCACCGTCGCAGGCTTTACGCCGTGCTGCAGCTTCTGCGCATTCCCATCCTCGCCCTCGCCGCGTTGGTGATGTTGCTCACCCATAACGCCGCCCTCGCGGTGTGCGTGGCGGCGGTAAGCCTGCCTCTGCCCTGGATCGCCGTGCTGCTAGCCAACGAATCCGGCCAGGTGGACGAGACCACGAACAAGGTCTACAAGCCTGCCCTCGTCCGTGAGCAGCGTCGTGCCCAGCGCGCTGCTCTTGCCGGGGAGACTTCCCGCCCCATGCTGGAATCCAACTCCTCGCACCCGGAGATCATCGAGTACAACCCCGATCAGTCCTCTTCCTAACGCCGATCTAGCGCCCAACTAGCACTGACTCATCAAGGAACTTCAATGCCCGACTTTCCCCTGTGCACGCCCGGTAAAGCCACTGAACAGCTGGTTCGCACCCTAGTCGAGCGAGGATACGGCTCTGTGTTGATCTTGGAGGCGCTCGGCGTGGAGGGAGTGGCCGCCGCCCAATCGGGTTCGCCCGCGGCCGCCACATGGCACCTGTCGCGGCGCGGGTCCGCGGCCGCCCAGCTCGTCGCTGCTGTCTATTTACGACGCCCCCAGCCTGCCGCCTTCTTCCGGGATCTCATCGGGGCCGAGGTGACCTCCGGCTTGGTGGCGGAGAATGCGCTGATCCCCGTGGAGCAGCAATCCGCGCAAGACGCAGATGACAGTGCAGAATTGCTACGCCTGAACCTGGACATCCGGCCTGTCCACCACCCGGCTCACGGTGACACGGAGGTGCTGGTGCTGTCGGATCCGGACGCTTCCTTGGAAGAGCGCGTTCCCGGCCCGGGCCACGTTCCCGGAGTCGGCAACGCTCCCCTGTCACTGCTCAACTCCATCCCCCAGCTGCCTGCAGATGCAAGGGTGCTGGATCTCGGCACGGGCTCCGGCGTACTCGCATTGGTGCTGGCCGCCAACGCCGGAGCCGAGCCGCCAAAAATTTTTGGCAGCGACATCCACGCCCGCGCCCTGGATTACGCCCGCGTGGCCGCCGCTGCACAAGGCCTGGAATCACCGCTGGTCAACTGGGTGCAGGGCTCCTGGTTCGAGCCCTTTAGTGCTCAGTCCACCAACGCTGGCGCCTTCGACGTCATCGTCGCCAACCCTCCCTTCGTCATCGGCCCTTCCGTGGATCTGGATGCGGAAGAAGGGCACGTGTACCGCGACTCCGGCCTGCCACTCGACGCAGCCAGCAAGCTAGTGGTCGAACAATCAGTTCAGCACCTGGCGCCGGGAGGCCACGCGCACCTGCTGATCGGCTGGGCGATCGGCGAGGAAGGCAGCAATGCTGCCAGCTCCGCCGCCGAACGGATCCTCGGCTGGCTGCCCGACGAGGGCGCCCGCGCCTGGGTTTTGCAGCGCGACGAGGTGGACGTTGCCACTTACGTGACCACCTGGCTGCGCGATGAAAGCATCGATCCCCGGAGCACCGCGGGCCAACTACGAACCACGGAATGGCTGGACTTCTTCGCCCGCCACCAGATCACCCGCATCGGCCTGGGCTGGATCCACATTGAAAAGTTCGAGGGTGCCACCGAGCTGACCGTCGAGTCGCTCGACCATGCGCTACCGGCCGGGGCGTACCTCGGCCTGGAGGCCGCCCAGTGGTTCGCTCGCTGCCGGTGGATCGACCAGCTGGAGGTTCCCGGCCGCTCCCCTGCCACAGCGGTGGCGGAGAGCCGCTACCGGCTGGGACGGGGCGTCATACTAGAAAAAACAGCGAGCGCCACCGACCAGGGGTTCGGCGACGAGAGCGCGCGACTAACCCGCATCGACGGCCCGGGCTGGTCGCACGAGGTCGACGGTGTGCTGGCAACGATTCTGGCAGGGCTCAGCTGGGAGGGGCTAAACCTGCGCGACGTGGCCGAGTTCTATCACGCGGTGCACGGCGACGAGCTGGGGATCAGCGCCGAGGAGCTGGTGGATCAACTGGTGCCGATCGCGGTGGACCTAGTGCGGCACGGAATGATCGTGCCGGAAGATTTGCGTGATCTGTACTAGAGGCAACCTCTAGAACCTGGATGCTCTAGAACCCGGAAAAATTTTTTGGAAGGAAGGCAGAACAACGGTGAAAGCAGTAGTGAGCACAGTCAGCAGTGCAGAGGTGACCGTGGACGGCGAGGTCGTCGGATCGGTACAAGGCCCAGCTCTGCTGGCCCTCGTCGGCATCGGCGTGGCCGACATTGCAGACGAGAGCGTGGCAGAGGCGGCAGTGGAAAAGATGGCGCGAAAGATCGCCGAACTGCGCCTACTGCCCGCTGCTGGCGAGCCATGGGATAGCCCGCGCAATCACTCGGTTGAGGAAGTGGGCGGGCAGATTCTACTGGTCAGTCAGTTCACGCTCATGGGCGAGACAAAGAAGGGGCGGCGACCTTCCTGGGCGAACGCGGCACCGGGCGAGGCCGCGCAACCGGTGTTCGACCACATCGCCGAACTACTGCGCCAGCGGGGAATAGTTGTAGAAACAGGCCGATTCGGAGCCATGATGAAGGTCTCTAGCGTAAACGAGGGGCCGTTCACCGTGCTGGTAGAAACGTAGACCGGCCCGCACCGACCCGCATTTCGCCAGTTAGAAGGGCATATTAGCGACCGCATCTGCGGCGAAACGCGACGCTAAACCCTATTGCGGGGGTAAGCACGGTTCCCTCCTAGGGGGTGGGTGGGGAACAATTCATCGAAGATGTCCGTTAACCCCTTAGAGCTTCGGCACAAAACGAGAAAAATCTTGAAGAGCTTGAGCGCTATCGAGCCACGGGAGGCACACCAGCACTATGAAAAACTCCATGATTGATGACGAGTACAACGGCATCAACAGCGGTAGGGGCAACGGCGGTTCGGCCGACGATAGCGATAAAAAGGAAGACAAGGGTCGGCGGCGCGGAAACAACGAGAATCCTTCGGCGGACTTGGTTCGCGTTTACCTCAACGGCATCGGCAAGACCGCGCTGCTGACCGCCGAGGACGAAGTCGAACTGTCGAAGCGGATCGAAGTAGGCCTGTACTCCGAGTACCTGCTGGCCAACGCCGAGAAGCTCACCCGCGCAAAGAAGCGCGACCTGAAGGTTCTCGCCCGCGAGGGCAAGGCAGCCCGCAGCCACCTGCTGGAGGCAAACCTGCGCCTGGTCGTCTCCCTAGCGAAGCGCTACACCGGCCGCGGAATGCCGCTGCTGGATCTCATCCAGGAAGGCAACCTGGGCCTGATCCGCGCGATGGAAAAGTTCGACTACACCAAGGGCTTTAAGTTCTCCACCTATGCAACGTGGTGGATTCGCCAGGCCATCACCCGTGGCATGGCCGACCAATCCCGCACCATCCGCCTTCCCGTCCACCTCGTCGAGCAGGTCAACAAGCTGTCCCGCATCAAGCGTGAGATGTACCAGCAGCTGGGCCGCGAAGCCACGAACGAAGAGCTGTCGGAGGAGTCCGGCATCGAGGAGTCCAAGATCGAGATGCTGCTGAAGCAGTCCCGAGATCCGGTGAGCCTGGACATGCCAGTCGGCAGCGACGAGGAAGCCCCGCTGGGCGACTTCATCGAAGATTCCGAGGCGACTGACGCGGAAACCGCCGTGGTTGCTTCCCTGCGCCACTCCGATGTGCGCGCAGTCCTGGGCACCTTGGAGGAGCGCGAGCAGGACGTGATCAAGCTACGCTACGGCCTGGATGACGGGATGCCCCGCACGCTGGACCAGATCGGCCGTCGCTTCGGGCTGTCCCGCGAGCGCGTCCGCCAGATCGAACGCGAGGTCATGGCGAAGCTGCGCGAAGGCGACCGGGCGGACAAGCTGCGCGAGTACGCGGTTTAACCCCGCTGTAGAACCAGTACCTACACTTCTGCCCCGCTCCCAATGTGGACGGGGCTATAATCGTGAGAAGTCAACAAGCACAGAAAGGGCGTAGCGCACGTGAGGGATCTCGTCGATACCACTGAGATGTATCTCCGAACGATTTACGAGTTGGAAGAAGAGGGCATCCCACCGCTGCGCGCCCGTATCGCCGAGAGGCTCGACCAGTCCGGTCCGACCGTGAGCCAGACCGTCGCCCGCATGGAGCGCGACGAACTTCTGACCGTCGAGAAGGATCGCTCCCTAAAGCTCAGCGCGCAGGGGCGCGCACTGGCCACCGCCGTGATGCGAAAGCACCGCTTGGCAGAGCGCCTGCTTACCGACGTGATCGGCCTGCCGTGGGAAAAGGTGCACGACGAGGCTTGCCGTTGGGAACACGTCATGGGCGACGAGGTCGAGGTCCAACTGGTAAAGGTGCTCAGCGAATACGCCACCTCTCCTTTCGGCAACCCGATCCCGGGGCTGGACGAGCTGGTGGAGGGCATCCCGGAGGCCGAGCGCGCGGAGATGCTGGAGAAGGTTAACGCCCTGCAGGAGGGAACCTCGCAGCGCGCCTCCGACATTGAGCCATCGGAGCCGATCCAGGTGAAGATCCTCAGCATCAACGAAATCATCCAGGTCGAGTACAAGCTGATGGCTAAGTTCCATGCGCTTGACATGCGCCCGGGCAGCGTTGTGAGCCTGGTTGCCACCGAGGACGGCCTGGAGTTCAGCAACGACAACGGCGCCATGGTAATTCCGGAAGAACTCGGCCACGCCGTGCGAGTGGAGAAGGTTAGCTAATCAGTGCGGTAGCGTGGGGCATGTGAGTAGCATCGATCTTTCCTCTTCTGCCCTATCCCCTTCCTCCCACATTGTCGTCACCGGCGGTGCCGGATATGTCGGCAGCGTGTGTGCCAGCGTGCTGCTGGAACACGGCTTCCGCGTGACGGTCGTCGACGACCTGTCCACCGGCAACGACTACGCCGTGCCAGAGGGCGCTACCTTTGTTCAGGGTGACATCCGCGACGTCATTTCCGACGTCTTCGCAGCCGGTGACGTTGCCGCCGTGATGCACTTCGCCGCCCGCTCTTTGGTCGGCGAGTCGGTGGAAAAGCCGGACATCTACTGGCACCACAACGTGGGAACCAGCTTGTACCTGCTGGATCAGATGCGCGAGCACGGAGTGCAGAACCTCGTGTTCTCCTCCACCGCCGCTACCTACGGGGAACCCGAGCAGGTTCCGATTACAGAGGATATGCCCACCGCCCCCACCAACCCCTATGGCGCATCCAAGCTGGCGATCGACCACATGATCACCTCCTATGCCAACGCTTACGGGCTGGCCGCGACTTCCCTGCGCTACTTCAACGTCGCCGGCGCGTACGGCGACATTGGGGAAAACCACAAGGTAGAGACGCACCTGATTCCGCTGGTGCTGCAGGTAGCCCTCGGCCACCGGGAGCACATCTCCATCTTCGGCACCGACTACCCCACCGCTGACGGGACTGCGGTGCGCGATTACATTCACATTCGGGATTTGGCGGACGCACACCTGCTAGCCGCGGCCTCTAACGCTGCCGGCCAGCACCGCATCTTCAATCTCGGCTCCGGTGATGGTTTTAGCGTACGCCAGGTGATCGACACCTGCCGCGAGGTAACTGGCCACCCGATTCCGGCCGTGGAATCCCCGCGCCGTGCAGGCGACCCCGCCACCCTCATCGCCTCCTCCGCCAAGGCGAAGGCCGAGCTCGGTTGGAACCCGACCCGCTCCGACCTGCATACGATCATTTCGGATGCCTGGGCGTTTAGCGGACAACTGGGTGATAGGTTGCATTCCGCACAGCGTTAACCGCGTCCCAGTCCACAGTCTGCAGTAGGCGCTCGTATTCCCAGGCGAGATCAAGCCCGGCGTACTCCCGGACTGTGATGTAGCTGCGCTCCGGAACCCACCCGGCTCCTTCCGACTCGCCAGAATCGTCCGTATCGCCTTGGCTGCGCGGATCATCTGGATCCTCCGCCGCGTCCAGATCCATCTGCACATTCGCCATGACCGTACATGCCGCGCGCACGGCCTTGGACAGCAGCAGCTTGATCTTGCCCCTCTGGTGCGCGTCCAGCGCCGCGATCGCGATGTCCGCGGTGAACTCATCCAAGGCACTGAGCTGTGGCTGCATATCGGACTCATCGGCATCCTCCACGCCACGCAAAATGTCTTCCAGCGCTGCTTCGGGGTCGGCAGCCAGCGCAGCCGGATCGTCGGCGTGCTCCAACAGATCCAGCTTCGCGCACGCATCCTCGGTGTAGAGGTCCGCCTCGAGCTCCTCCAGCAGGCGCGTAAGCGTGTGGTAGGCCAGCACTCCTTCGTCGTTAGCCGACGCCACCAGTGCCAGAATCAACATCACCCGTCGTCGCACCGATCCCGTCGTCCGCCGCGCGGTACTTGCCAACATCTCCCGCAGGATGGCGCTGTTTACACCGAGCGACCATGCGATAACTACCGTGTGCAGAAATTCGTCGCAGCAGATCGCGGCGAGGCTATCGATCAGGTACTCGTCTTCGCACTCCTCCTCCAGCACTCGCTGGCCTTCCGCCACGGCAGCCACCCCGACTAGTACCTGGATCAGGTCGACCGTCGTGGCTTCCCCGCGATCCTGCAACATCCAATCCGGTGCTGCGATGTTCGCGGGATCTAGCCAGCGTTCCATTTCCTCTCTGTCGCCCATGCGGCGCGCACCACTGAGTGCGCTGATGTCCGCCAGCTCGTTGGTTTCCACGCTGGCGACAGTGCCCGTCTCGCCGTCCAACACGTCAGTCCATGCCTCCCCCGTCGCAATTCGCGACACCTCCAATGCCGACTGAACTTCCACACATCCGTCCTGGAGCTGCTTGATGGCGGAGGCTACACAGGCACGCAGGCGGTCATCCATGTCGCCGATGGTGAGGATGATGGCCTCTGCCGCTGGGGCGTCACAAAGAATATTGATGAGACCGCGAGCCGCTTCGGTCACGGCTGCGGGGATAAGGTCGCAGCGTAGGACGGGGCCGATGCGGAAACGGCGGTGGTTCTCTGGCAGCGGGGCGGGGCCGGTAGTGCCGGTGTTGATCGGTTCGGTGGGTTCGGTGGAGGCGACGAGGCCGATGATGACCATCGAATCGACGGGCGGGAAGCCCAACAGCGACGGAATGGCCGCAATGAGCTTTCCTTTGTCGGCCCCGAGGTGAACCGAGGGAGCTGGCGTAGCGGAGGTGGCGGGCGCGGGAATAGATTGTGCGTTCTGATCGTTGTGTTCTGGTGAGTTGCTCATACCGCAGATACTCGCCGAGAAAAATTTTTGACGCGGCCGCGGAGGCCGCTGGACTAGGCGTTGCCCCAGGGACCTGTGGATAACTCAAAACTGTGAATACAGCTTTCTAGCTGTTCGAAATACGCGCCGTCTCGGGCTAGGTTGTCCGAACTGCCTGATAGGCTTGGCAGACAGTGCTTGGTTGGACAAGGGTTCCGCCGGAAGGGAGAGCGAAACTATGAATGGTCGCCACGAGCGCAAGGCCGCGGGTCGGATGTACGAGATGGAATACCCGGCTCCGATCCAGTTCGACCGCCCCTCCATTGCGGACGCTACCGCGGGGCTTGGCGGCGCTGAGGACGGCGCCGAAGAGCTACCGATGCTGGTCGCGCTGCAGGGCTATGCCGACGCGGGACAGGCCGTTTCCAGCGCCAGCTCCCACCTGCTAGCCGCCCTGGAACACAGCCCAGTGGCCTCGTTCAAGGTAGACGAGCTGATCGATTACCGCTCCCGCCGGCCCGGTGTGACCATCGATAACTCCAAGGTTGTGGATAGCGACGATGTGCGCCTGGACCTGCACCTTGTGAAGGACACGCAGGGTCGCCCATTCCTGCTGCTCAGTGGACTCGAGCCGGATCTGAAGTGGGGCGCGTTTAGCGATGCCGTGGTGGACCTGGCCCGGCGTGGCCAAGTAGGCATGGTTGCCTCCCTATACTCAGCGCCGATGACGGTGCCGCACACCAGGCCGCTGGTGATCTCCGCGCACGCTTCGGATTCCTCGCTGATCCAGGACTTCCACACCTGGGACTCCCGGATGATCGTCCCGGGCGCGGCCGCGCTGGAGACGGAGAAGAAGCTGAACCGCCACGGATTCGAGACGATCGGGCTGACCGCCCACGTACCGCACTACATTGCGACCTCGGACTACCCGGAGGCGACGCTGCGCCTACTGCAGGCCTTCGGGGAAGTCGCGGACCGCGACCTGCCGCTGAAGGCGCTGGAGAAGGAACTGGAGCGGGTGCAGCACCAGCTGCAGGACCAGGTGGAGGACTCCCAGGAGATCGCCACGGTCGTCAGCGCCCTCGAGCACCAATACGACGCAGAGATGGAACGCATGCGTCGCAAGCGAGAGAACAACCTGCTGAAGCCGGGCCAGGACATCCCAACCGGCGAAGAGCTGGGCGCGGAGTTCGAGGCGTTCCTGCAGAACATGTCCGACGAGAACCGCGCTGACTCCGACGAGCAAGAGGATAACTAGAAAACAGTGGGTATTGCCGCCGAACTAGCAGAACTACTTCCGGACCTGGACGAGGTTCCAGAGTCGCTAATCGACGACGCAATTCTGGAATCCTTCCTCGGCTGGACGCGCGACCGCGGCATTAGCCTCTACCCCGCCCAAGAGGAGGCGGCCACCGCGCTGGTCGCCCAAGACAACGTCATTCTGGCCACCCCCACCGGCTCGGGCAAGTCCATGGTCGCCATCGCCGCGCACTTTATCGCCATGGCACGCAAGCAGCGCAGCTTCTACACCGCGCCGATCAAGGCCCTGGTGAGCGAGAAGTTCTTCGACCTTTGCCAAACCTTCGGCCCGGAGAATGTCGGGATGATGACTGGTGACGCCACAGTGAATGGTGGGGCACCGATCATCTGCGCCACCGCCGAAATCGTTGCCAACATTGCCCTGCGCGATGGTGCGAAGGCGAAGATCGACCAGGTAGTGATGGACGAGTTTCACTACTACTCCGAGCCGGATCGCGGCTGGGCCTGGCAGGTTCCGCTGCTGGAACTCCCCAATGCGCAGTTTCTTTTGATGAGCGCCACCCTGGGCGATACGAAGTGGCTGGAGGATGACCTCACTGAGCGCACGGGCCGGCAGACCACCCTGGTGACGGGCACCACCCGGCCCGTGCCGCTGGACTTTCACTACGTCTACACCCCCGTCCACGAGACGGTGGAAGAGCTGATCAGCGACGGCAAGTCGCCGATCTACATAGTCCACTTCACCCAGCGCGAAGCCATCGAGCGTGCCCAGGCCTTGACCAGCATGAAGCTGGTGAACGACGAGGCAAAGGCCGCCATCGCCGAGGAGATCGGCGACTTCCGCTTCACCTCCGCCTTCGGCAAGACCCTTTCCCGCCTGCTGCGTAAGGGCATCGGCGTGCACCACGCGGGTCTGTTGCCGAAGTATCGTCGCTTGGTCGAGCGGCTATCCCAGAAGGGCTTGCTGAAGATCATCTGCGGCACCGACACCCTGGGCGTGGGCATCAACGTGCCGATCCGCACCGTACTGATGACGGGGCTTACGAAGTACGACGGGGTGAAGCACCGCGTGCTGAAGTCCCGGGAGTTCCACCAGATCGCTGGACGTGCGGGCCGAGCGGGCTACGACACGGAAGGCACCGTCGTGGTCCAAGCCCCGGAACACGAGATCGAAAACTTCCGCCTCCGTCAGCGCGCGGGAAGCGACCCGAAGAGAATCAAGAAGCTGCGCAAGCGTTCGGCGCCGGAAGGCCAGGCGACCTGGAGCGAGTCGACCTACGAGCGGCTCACCCACGCGGAGCCGGAGGAGCTGACCAGCCAATTCCGCATGAGCAACTCGATGCTGCTGAACGTGGTCGCCCGCGACCAGTGGACCTTTGAGTCGCTCAAGCACCTGTTGCGCACCAACCACGACACGCGATCGAAGCAGAACAAGGCCATCCTGCGAACGATCGAGCTGTATCGCGGGCTTATCAACGCCGACGTTGTCGAGGAGTATGCGGCCGATACGCCCAGCGGCAAGGATGCACGCCTGACCGCGGACTTAAGCCGCGACTTCGCGCTGAACCAGCCGCTCTCCCCCTTCGCTTTGGCCGCCCTGGAGCTGCTGGATCCGGAGTCCGAAACCTTCGCCCTGGACGTCATCTCGACGTTTGAGGCCGTGCTAGAGGATCCCCGACAAGTGCTTATAGCCCAGCAGAAAGCGGAGCGGGGTGAGGAGATCGCGGCGCTAAAGGCAGAGGGCGTCGATTACACCGAACGCATGGCCATCGTCGAAGACATCACCTGGCCCATGCCGCTGGCCGACGAGCTAGACCAGGCATACGACACCTTCTGCGAGGGAAACCCGTGGGCCCGGGACTTCCAGATCAGCCCGAAATCCATCGTGCGTGACATGGTGGAAAAGGCCATGACCTTCTCCGACTTCGTGTCCACCTACGGGCTCGGCCGCTCCGAGGGCGTGGTGCTGCGCTACCTGACGGACGCTTACCGCACGCTGGAGCACTCGGTGCCGGAGAGCTACCGCTCCGAGGAGTTTGACGACATCCTCGTGTGGCTGGGCGAACTGATCCGCCAGGTCGATTCCTCCCTCATCGACGAGTGGGTGCAGATGGCCGACCCGGATGCCCCGCTGACCGAGGATCAGGTCGCCGAGCACGCCTATGGGGTGGAGGATACGAACCTGCTGTCCGCCAACCCGCAGGCTCTGACCCGCATGGTACGCAACTACTTCTTCCGCCACGTGGAGCTCTTCGCCTTCGAAAAAGAGCGCGAGCTTGCGGAGATGGACGAATACCTGGACTCGCCGCCGGACTGGCCCGCCGCGATGGACGACTACTTCGACGAGTATGCGGATGTTGGTGTGGACGCCGCCGCGCGGTCAAATAAGAACATCCTCATCAAGCGAGGCACCGGCTCCGAGGCCGGAAGCTGGTTCGTCCGTCAGATCATCGACGATCCGGAAGGCGACCACGGCTGGGCGCTGGAAGGTGTGGTGGACCTCGCCGCGACGGACGAGGCCGGTGAGATCCGCCTGTCGGAGCTCACGATCGTGCAGGGATAGCCCGCAGGTTTAACCCCGGGCTAACCACTGGCTTAGAGGTAGGTCTCCAGCACGCGGCGGCTATCCTTCGCCACGTGGTTGAAGGACTGCGCCACGATCTCCCCCAGCGCCGCATAGTCGTCGATGCGCGTGGAGCTGGAGCGGTAGGCCATGCCGATCGTACGGCCGGCGCGCACGGCACCGCCGGCGAACGTCGCCAGGGAAATTCCCGGGCGCTGGCACTCCACGGCCACCGCGGACAGCGGCACCAGGGTCGCACCCAAACCGGCAGCTACCAGCTGGATTACCGTGGACAGGCTTGCGGCGCGGGTCACGGAATGGCGCGGGTCGTTGGCCATGTCCACGGTGCGACACAGCTCCAGGATCTGGTCGCGCAGGCAGTGCCCGTCGTCCAGCAGCAACAGCTCGATGTTCTTCAACTCGTCGACCGCCAGGTCCTTACGACCGGCCAGAGGGTGGCCCTCAGGCAGAACCAGCACGAACTCTTCGGTGTACAGGTCAACGGTGTTCAGTCCGCCGCCTTCGCCCGGCATGCCGAGAATGGCAACGTCGATCTTGCCCTGGCGTAGTGCGTCGACCAGCAGCGGGGACTTTTCCTCCACGATGCGCGGCTCCAGCTTCGGGGCAACGTCGTTAACCGTGTGCAGCACGTCGGGCAGGATGTACGGCGCGACGGTGGGGATCATGCCGATGGCCAGCGAGCCGACCAGGCCGCCGTGGGCGCCGCGGGCGTGGGTGACGAAGGTCTCCAAGCTCTCCAGCGTCGCCTGCGCGAATGGCAGCAGTCCCCGCCCCACCGGGGTGACGATGACCTTGCGAGTGGATCGTTCGATCAGCTGCACGCCAAGCCCCGCCTCCAGCGCTGCCAGCGCTTGAGACAGCGACGGCTGGGAGATCCCCAGGTGCGAGGCGGCGGTGCCGAAGTGACCGTGTTCGGCGATGGTCACGAAGGTACGTAGTTGGGCAACTGTTGGTCGATACTCTCTTTGAACCACGTCCTCAACTCTACAGCAATTATTAGAAAAGTATAATTACAACCGGAAAAATAAGTACCTTTGCCCTATATCTAGCTCACCTGTAGTTCAGCGGTCCCCTCGAAGGGCGAAAGCTTGCCCAGGAAGGCCTTCCAATCGCCCTTGAGGCGCACGGTGTATTTGCCGGGCTGCACATCGCGTGTGCCCCACTCGACGGTGGTGCGTGTCTGCCCGAAAGAATTCTCGAAGGTGATTAGAGTGTTCTCGCTAGAGTCGTCCGCGACCACCTTCCCGCTGGCGTCCTCGATCGTCACGTAGCCCTCGCCGTGGCGCATGTCGTTGTTCGGGTTCGCGCCTACAAATACCACCCGCGCCTGCGAGCCGGCCTTCACCTCCCTGGGCGCTTCCAGCACCTCGCCGAACTTCTTGCCCGGCGGCGGCGCATCCATCCAGTTGTCGCTGCCCGGCACATTCGGGATCAGCCCCGTCAGATCACCCGCGGGCTGCCCGACCTCCACGGGCTTGCCCTCCTTGAGGGCGCGGGCCATCTCGTCGAGCACGTCCTGGAACGCGGGCAGCTGATACTGGCCGAAAATCGTCGCACCGCCCTCGTAGTTCTGCGCCTCGTACTCTTCGGGCGTGGTGATGTAGTGGCCGTAGGCGTTGGTGTACCCCTGTACCACGATGGTGTTCTCAGGCACGCCCAGCGCCGCTGCCACGGTGCGCTTCATGCGCAAGCCGCTGGTGACCGTTGGCTCGAAGCCGAGGCTCACCAGCACAAACGAGCCCAGGCGGTGGATCGTGAACGGGTGAACCTGCTGGATCATGC
Source organism: Corynebacterium evansiae (assembly GCF_027570065.1). Classification (NCBI taxonomy): domain Bacteria; kingdom Bacillati; phylum Actinomycetota; class Actinomycetes; order Mycobacteriales; family Corynebacteriaceae; genus Corynebacterium; species Corynebacterium evansiae. The sequence continues at coordinate 227,903 of NZ_JAKMUT010000002.1, forward strand.
CGTCGATGTAGCCCATCGGCAGCAGGCCCTCCTTCGGGCCGTGGATATCCTTGATCTCCTGGGGCGAAAGGAAGTTGTTGAGGTCGCGCACCCACGGATTACCACCGCGCTCGCCCTCATTGAAGCCCAGGATGGGCACACCGCCGCCGTCTTCCTGCGAGGACGCAGCAAAAGCCGCCCCCAGAATCGCCGGCCCCAGCTTGTGCTCCTTCTTGTCCGGGGTAAAGCGCGGGCTGGCTACCAGCTGCGGGCAGTTCACCCATCGCATGCGCCCGTCGATACCACCTGCTGACCAGTCCTTGCCTAGGTCATTGGTCGCCGCCATCATCCGCTCGCCGAGGATCTGCGCAGATTCGCGCTCGTCTGCTCCCGGCCCGGAGTTGGGCGTCAATCCCATATTCGGCGTGATGTCACCGGGCGTCATGTTGGCGAAAGCAGCGACAAACGGCGCATCTTCGGGGTGGCGGTGCACCACTCCGTGAGCTTCCTCGGTCGCCCAGGCGGCGTACCCCTTGTTGTCGCCTGCGATGTGCTTGTACTCCGCGCCGAAGCTCGTCGGGTGCAGCGAGTACCAGTTGATCAAGCCGACCTGCTTGCCACCGCGCGAAACATGGAGGGTCACACTGCGGGTGTCCACCCCGTTGGGTAGCGCCTTCTTGTCCTCTTCGGGGTTGCGGTCCCACGAGGTCTTTGACCTATTGACGCCCGCATCAGCGACCGTCGTCTCAGCAACCGTGACGTCTGAAGGCTGGATGTCCGCGTGCGCTCGTTCAATGGCGGTAACAATGCCCGCCACCGTAGCCTCGAAGGTCTTCGGACGGAAGCCACCGTGGGTGATGTCGACCATCAGGTGCTGAGACGTGCCGCCTGGAGCCACGTGAGTGTGGGTGGCCGTAAGCACGACGTTGGTCTGGTCGTACAGGTCCCCGAACTTCTCCTTGAGGCGGCGGAGCACCTCCAGGTGGATGGACTGGAACATCAGCCCAACGTCGCAGGTGACGTGGACGAAACGGGAGTTGTCGCGGTTGGCGTCAACAAAAATAAACGCGCGGGCGTACTGGCGGCGCTGAATACCGACGGTCTTCTGCTCGTCCACGGCGTAGCCGAACATGCCGGCGCCCCAGGGCTCGCCGGTCATGTCCGCCAGACCGCGGCCGACGTGGAAGCCTCCTCCACTGCCGCCACTAGCTTCCTGCGCGCTTGCTCCGGGCGCACCGGCGGAGGCCCAGAGTACGGTGCCGGATACCGCAGCCATTCCACGGAAGAAGTTGCGGCGGCTGAGCTGGGACTTCAGCGGGTTCTGCAGATCGTTCGGGGTGGCGTTCTGGCCGTGTTCACACATGAGGTCTCTCGTTTCTCAAAACTACTTAAAAAGTTAGATTGTTTTGACTAGCGAAAGACTAGACCGAATCCATGGGGCTGCGGGATAGTTTGTGTATATTAAGCAAACATTTATGGTCCTCTAATCTTGTTTGGGGGTAAAAACTGTTCAGGGGTGCAGGTTCCTCCTCTGGAGGCTCATTGCTAGAATCGGCCTGTTCAGCCCCGTAAACACGGGGAAATTCTGGCAAGCGAGACGGGTGATTCACACATGACGGACGCGCACGGGTCGGCCTCCCCCACCAACGAAGGCCGCGCCCAGGGCAAGCCGCAGGGGCGCAGGCGCTCCCGGCGACGCTCAAACAAGCGCCGCCGCCCGCAATTCATCCGCACCATTCCGCCGATTACCTACCCCGACCTGCCGGTCTCCGAGCGGCGAGAAGACATCAAAAAGGCCATCGAGGACAACCAGGTGGTCATCATCGCCGGTGAAACCGGCTCGGGTAAGACCACCCAGATTCCCAAGATGTGCCTGGAACTCGGCCGCGGACGCACCAAGGTCATTGGTCACACCCAGCCGCGCCGCATCGCGGCCCGCAGCGTGGCCGAGCGCATCGCGGAGGAACTTGACCAACAGATCAGCGACGATACTTCCCTGGTCGGCTACAAGATCCGCTTTGACGATACGATCTCGAAGCACACCGCCGTAAAGCTCATGACCGACGGTGTGCTGCTCAACGAGATCCAGCGCGACCGCCTCTTGCGGGACTACGACACGATCATCGTCGACGAGGCCCACGAGCGCAGCCTCAACATCGACTTCCTCCTGGGCTACCTGAAGCAGCTGCTGCCGAAGCGGCCGGACTTGAAGGTCATCATCACCTCCGCGACGATCGACCCCGAGAGCTTCGCGGAGCACTTTGCGGACGCTTCCGGTTCCCCCGCCCCCATCATCGAGGTCTCGGGGCGTACCTACCCGGTGGAGATTCGCTATCGCCCGCTCGTGACGGAACGGGAGAACCCGAAAACCGGCGAGGTCATCGAGGTGGAGACCGACCCCCTGGACGGACTCGTCGCTGCGTGTAAGGAACTGATGCGCGCCGGCGAGGGCGACATCCTGTGCTTCTTCTCCGGCGAACGCGAGATCCGCGATGCCGCCGAGGCACTGGAAGGTGAGTTCGCCGGCGCCGGCGGGGCACGCAAAGTAGACGTGTTACCGCTGTTCGGCCGCCTTTCGAACGCCGAGCAGCATCGTGTGTTCCGCACCGGGCCACGCCGCCGCATCGTGCTGGCCACCAACATCGCGGAAACCTCGCTGACGGTTCCTGGCATCCACTACGTCGTGGACACTGGCTATGCCCGCATCTCCCGCTACTCCAACCGCACCAAGGTTCAGCGCCTGCCGGTGGAGCCCATCAGCCAGGCCAGCGCCAAGCAGCGCTCCGGCCGCTCGGGCCGCATCGCCGACGGCATCGCCATCCGCCTGTACTCCGAAGAGGACTTCGAGGCGCGCCCCGAGTTCACCGACCCGGAGATCCTGCGCACCCACCTGTCCAGCGTGATCCTGTCCATGGCCGCCCTTGGCCTAGGCGATATTGAACGCTTCCCGTTCCTGCAGGCACCCGACAACAAGTCCATCCGTGACGGTGTAGCTCTACTGCAGGAGCTCGGAGCGTTGGCGTCAACAAAGGACGCAGCGCTTACCCCCATCGGCCGCGACATGGCGCGCATCCCCACCGATCCGCGGCTCGCGCGCATGCTGGCGGCCGGGCATGCGAACAACATCATCGAGCCCATCGCGGTCATCGTATCCGCCCTGTCCATCCAGGACGTGCGCGAGCGGCCCCTGGAAAAGCAGCAACAGGCTGACGAAATGCACGCGCGTTTCAAGGCGAACTCCGACTTTGTGAGCCTGCTGAAGCTCTGGAACTACCTGCAGGAACAGCGCCAGGAGCTGTCCGCGAACAAGTTCCGCAAGCTGTGCCAGCGGGAGTTCATCCACTATGTGCGCGTCCGCGAGTGGATGGATCTGGTGCGCCAGATGCTTTCCGTCGTGCAGGATCTAAGCTGGAAGATTCCGAATATTCGCCACGTGAGGGAGCTCGTTTTCGAGCCGGAGGCGATCGACGAGGATCTGGTTCACAAGTCCATCCTTACCGGCCTTTTGACACACGTGGGAATGCGCGAAGGCAACTCCAAGCAGTTCACCGGCACCCGCGGCTCGCACTTTGTGGTGCACCCTTCCTCGCACGTGTCCAAGAAGCCCCCGCAGTGGCTTATGGCCGCTGAGCTGGTGGAAACCTCGCAGGTGTTCGCCCGCACCGTAGGGCCCATCGACCCGAGCTGGATCGAGGCAATCGCCCCGCACATGGTGAAGTACAACTATTCCGAGCCGGTGTGGTCGTCCTCCCGCGGGGCGGCAATGGTGCACGAAAAGGTGCTGCTTTTGGGGTTGCCGATCGTCGCCGACCGGATGGTCAATGCGTCGAAGGTGGACCGGGCATTGGCGCGCGAGTTGTTCATTCGGCACGCGCTTGTGGAGGGCGATTGGAGAACCCGCCACCATTTCTTCGCCCACAACCAGAAGCTTCTCTCCGAGGCGACCGAATTGGAGGACAAGGCTCGCCGCCGCGACATCGTCGTCGACGATCAAGCGCTCTTTGATTTTTATGACGCCCGCTTGCCAGAAAAAATCGTTTCCTCCCGGCACTTTGATTCCTGGTGGAAGAAGGCTCGCCATAAAGACCCGCACCAGCTTGATTTCACGCTCGACGCGCTGATCGACTCGGAGGAAGCCGCGAAGGCTGCCGATGAGTTCCCCGACGTGTGGCGGCAGGGCAGCCTGGAGTTCGAGCTCAGCTATGTCTTTATGCCTGGCGACCCGGACGACGGCATGACGATGCGCGTGCCGATACCCCTGCTGGCGAACGTCTCCGAACCGGAAACTCGCTGGTTGGTGGCCGGTATGCGGGAGGAGCTGGCGATCGCCCTTATCCGTTCCCTGCCCAAGCCTTTGCGCACGAGTGTGGTGCCCGCCAGCAACTTCGCCGCTGCTGCTCTGCGTCGGATGGTTCCCTTTGACGGGGAGTTTGGGTTTGCGCTGGCCGAGGCGCTGCGCGAGCTCGGCGGCCAGGGGATCTCCGCACAGGACTTCGACTGGTCGCGAGTTCCCGGGCACTTGCGCATGCAGTTCGCCGCCATCGACCGCCGAGGAAACGTGATCGAGAAGTCGCGCGACCTGCAGTACCTGCAGAACAAGCTGGCCGGGCAGGTCACGTCCGCGATTGCGCAGGCCGCCGCGCGTTCCAAGACCGCTGCCCCGAGCGATGTGGCGCAGCATACGCCGTCGCGCCGGAAGGGGTCGAAGAAGCAGGCCGGAACGTCCACCGGTGTGCTGGCCACTGCAGATGAGTGGACCGTGGATGGCATCGGCGTACTACCGGAAACGGTGGAAACGGTGGTGGATGGTCAGACCCTCAACACCTACCCTGCGATCGTCATCTCTAAGCGCGGCGCAGAGGGGGCAGCCAAGGACCGGGTGACCTTGAAGGCCTTCCCCACCAAGCAGGCGGCGGACGGCCAGCAGTTTACGACGGTGCTGAACATGATGGTTGCGGCCTGCACGGTGTCGCCGAAGCAGATGATCAAGGGGCTGCCGCTGCGCCAGCGGGTGGCTATGGAGAATACTCCCGGTGGCGTGGACGGCCTGGTGAACGACGTCGTGGCTCTCGCGTGCCGGGACATGCTGATGAAGCTGGGGCCGGTGATCCGCGATCCGGAGAAGTGCGAGGAGGTCGTTGGGACTGCACGATCCCAGGGGCCGGGCCGGGTGCGGCAGTATGTCGTTGCCCTGGCTCCTGCGGTGCTGGCGGTAGCCGATATGTCAGCGGAGCTTAAGGGCTGGTCGGGCGAGGCTATCGACGATATGCGCGCACAACTCGACTTCTTCTTGGGCAAGCACGCTATCGCTCGTAATGGCATTGAGCACATGCGCCATGTTCCGCGTTATGTGGAGGCGATGCGTGCACGCCTGGAGCTGATGAAGACGGATCCGGACAAGGAGGAGGATCTGGACGATGAGGTCCAGGAGGCCTTCGAGTTATTAGAAAAGACCAAGAAGCGCCTACCTACTGCGCGGGCTGCCTCGCCGCAGATTAAGGAGGTGCGCTGGATGATCGAGGAGCTCCGGGTCAGCCTCTTCGCCCAGAACCTCGGCACGGCTCATTCGGTTTCCCTGCAGCGAATCCGGAAGAAGCTGGAGAAGATTCGCTAGGTTATCCTCGCCGCTAGTTTTCTTCGTCGGTGGGTTCCAGTTGAGGCTCAGCTAGGGCGTGGCGGTGCGCCCGCAGGGATTCGATCTCCTGCTCGAAGTCTTCGGCGCAGTTGAAGGACTTATACACCGAGGCAAAGCGCAGATATGCAACCTCGTCTAGGGTGCGCAACGGGTCGAGGATCGCCAAGCCGATCTGGTTAGCGGGGACTTGTGACCCATGTGCCACGCGCACTGCCTGCTCCACCTCGTGTGCAAGGCGCTTCAAAGCGTCATCAGAGACGTCTCGCCCTTGGCATGCCCGCCGAACGCCCTTGATGACCTTTTCCCTGCTGAACTCCTCGGTCACCCCGTTTCGCTTGACCACCAACAGGACGGATCTTTCGATGGTCGTGAAACGCGTCTGACACTCGCTGCACTCACGGCGGCGGCGAATGGATACGCCCATTTCGATAGAGCGCGAGTCGACTACGCGGGAGGATTCAGAACTGCAAGAGGGGCACAACACGCCACCCAGCTTAGTCCTTCACCTCAACGGGACAGAAGATACAGAAGCTACAGACGCGACAGATTTGTTCGCCACCTAGATGGATCCTCCTTAAGGGATCAGCATGGGCGCGAGGCCAACTAGTGCGGACATTGCCCCCAAGGACACCATGGTCGCACCCGGAGAGTGAACCACGCGATCCACACGCGCCCGAATCGCCTCGATACGGTTCGGCTGTACTTCGAACACCCTTTCGTTAGCGCCCGAAATCCGCGCAGCCCTCTCCCTGGATATCGAACGGGCTACCGGCGCCGTAGAGTAGCCGTAGGTGTTCGATTTGCGCCCCTCACTCACCTGATCCCAATCCGGCTTAAGCACCCGCGGCTGGCGCAGCGGGGCTACCCGATCGTGGCGCGTCACCCGGGCGCGCGTGGCAGAAGAACGGAAGGTCGCAGACTGGCGAGACGTTGCAGGGCGTACGATCGAGGTGGTCATCTACTTACTCCTTGGTGTATTGGCGGCATATCAGCAGCGCATCGGCGCCACCTTCGAGGCGGTGCACAAGACTTGCTTCGCTGCGATTCACAGTGAACCATCTGCGCCAGACATGTTGTGGATAATTAATAGAACACTAGATCACGTGTTCTAATTCCGGTTACACTCAGAAATTTAGCACGCCCGTTCGAACGTGTCTAGCGGAATCTAAACTTTTTCGAACACACACACTAGAAATTCTCCTTTTATCGGGTAAAGTCGATTGAGACAGCTGAAGCGAACAGCTACTGCCGAGTACCGAATCCACACCGAATACCGAGCGAGGTAGATCCCGTGAGCACCGACGATTCCACCGATAGCCCCACACCGCGCCCGCGGCTTGGCCGCCCGCCGAAGTCGGAAGCCGACAAGCGTGCGGAGAAGCAGGCCCAGAAGGATGGCCAGAAGCCTGCCTTGAGCACCCGCCAGCGCCGCATTCTGGAGGTCATTAAGGATTCGACGGTCATCCGTGGCTATCCACCGAGCATCCGCGAGATTGCGGACGCAGTGGGGCTGCACTCCACATCTTCGGTCTCCTACCACCTCACCCAACTCGAGAAGCGCGGCTACCTTCGCCGTGATGGCAAGCGCCCCCGCGCCGTCGACGTGCGGGCATTCGACGGTGGCCAGCTGGGCAACGAGGGCACGAAGAACAACACCAGCAAGCCCAAGGCCAACGCTTCGGCTCCGGAGCCGGCCGCCGACGGCGAGATCATGCCGGAGGCAACTTACGTTCCGGTCGTCGGCCAGATCGCTGCCGGCGCCCCGATTCTCGCGGAGCAGAACGTCGAAGCCCACTTCCCCCTCCCTCAGGAGCTCGTGGGCAACGGCGAACTCTTCCTGCTTCAGGTCGTGGGCGAGTCGATGCACGACGCGGGCATTTTCAACGGTGACTGGGTTGTCGTCCGCTCGCAGTCTGTCGCCGAGTTCGGCGACTTCGTGGCGGCAATGATCGACGGGGAGGCAACGGTCAAGGAGTTCCAAAAGGATTCCGACGGCCTGTGGCTGATCCCCCACAATCCGCTGTTCGAACCCATTCCCGCCGAGGAAGCGACGATCCTGGGCAAGGTCGCCGCGGTCCTGCGCAAGATCTAGGTTCCCCCCATTGGTTCTGACGCCGCCGTTTCCCACCCGCAAGCAACTAAAATGACGCTTATGGAATCAGCAGAACGGCGCCGTCAGATACTCTCCCTCACCGCCATTCACGGCAGGGTAACTGTGAATGAGTTGGCGGAGAAGTTCGGCGTCACCGCAGAAACAATTCGCCGCGACCTAGCGGTCCTCGACGACGGCGGCGAGCTCTTCCGCGTCCACGGCGGCGCCGTACCCGTACAGAACTTCCGTACGGACTTCACCACGCTCGCCACCAGGTCGAAGGCCGCCCTCGGGGCCAAGCGCGCAATCGCCCGGGCAGCGGTGCAGCTGCTGCCACCCTCTGGAACCGTGTTCATCGACGCAGGCACCACCACGGGCGTATTCGCCGAAGCAATCGCGGAAGCCAACGCAACGAACGACCCGAAGCTCATGGCGCCGAAGCTGAACATCGTCACGAACTCGTTGTTCATCGCCACTACCCTGGCGGAATCCTCGCGCTGCGATGTGCAGCTGATCGGCGGGCACGTCCGGGCGGCCTCCCAGGCCGTCGTCGGCGACCTAGCCACCCGCGCCCTCGGTGTACTACATGCGGACGTGTCCTTTATCGGCACCAACGCGCTCACCATCGACCACGGCCTATCCACCCCAGATGCTCAAGAGGGGGCAATCAAGCGCGCCATGGTCGCCAACTCCGATTCGGTAGTCGCCCTGTGCGATTCCACCAAGTTCGGCCTCGATTACCTCGTCAGTTTCGCCAGCATCGATGACATCGCCGCCATCGTCACCGACCGCGGCGCCCCCGAGCCGTACGTCAACGAACTAAGAAACTTAGGCATCGACGTCACCTTTGCCGACTAGCTCCGCCCGACTAGCTCCGCCGACTAGCTACTCAGTGACGACAAATTCCTCCAGCTCGGCGGCGACCACCTTCGGCAGCCGGACGTCCAGCTTGGTTCCGGCCGCGTCGTAATCCTCCGCAATCACCGTTCCCAGCTCGTGGACCTTGGCCACCACATCGCCACGGTCAAATGGAACGTGCAGGGTCACGTGAGAATCCAGCGAGTTGAGGAACAACTCCAGCTGGGCCTCCAATTCCGGAATGCCCTCCCCTGTCTTCGCGGACACATACACGGCATCCGGAATGCGGTGCCGCAGCTCCGCCAGCACCAGCGGGTCGGCTGCGTCGATCTTGTTGATGACCAAGATCTCCGGCGGCGCCTCCTGCCCGGATTCCTCCACGATCCCACCGATCACGGTGTTCACTGCCTTGATCTGCTCCAGCGGGAACGGGTCGGAGCCATCCACAACGTGCAGCACCACATCGGCGGCCAGGACTTCCTCCAGAGTGGAACGGAACGCCTCCACCAGCTGCGTGGGCAGGTGACGGACGAAGCCCACCGTGTCGCTGAACACCACTGTGCGACCGTCCGCCAGGCTCGCGCGGCGCGTCGTCGGATCCAGGGTGGCGAACAGGGCATCCTCAACCAACACACCCGCACCCGTCAGTGCGTTAATCAGGGAGGACTTGCCCGCGTTCGTGTATCCCGCAATCGCGATCTGAGGGATGGCCGAGGCGTCACGCCGCTCTCGCTTGACCTCGCGGGAGGTCTTCATCGCCGCAATCTCCTTGCGTAGCTTCGCCATGTCGGAACGCAGGCGGCGGCGATCCGCCTCGATCTTCGTCTCACCCGGACCGCGCAGGCCCACGCCGCCGTTGGATCCCGCACGACCGCCGGCCTGCCGGGACAGCGCGCCACCCCAGCCGCGCACGCGGGTGATGAGGTACTCCATCTGCGCCAGCGAGACTTGCGCCTTGCCTTCCTTGGACTTCGCATGCTGGGCGAAGATATCCAGAATTAGCATGGTTCGGTCGATCACCTTGACGTCCAGTGCCTTCTCGAGCGCGATCATCTGGCCCGGGCTCAGCTCACCGTCGCAGACCACCGTATCGGCGCCGGTTTCCTGCACCACGGACTTCAGCTCCTCGACCTTGCCGCGGCCGATGTAGGTTCCGGAGTCGGGCTTGTCGCGCCGCTGGTAGAGCATCTCCGCCACCTCGGAGCCTGCGGTTTCGGCTAGGGCTCGCAGTTCCTCCAGGCTCGCCTCCACCTGCGCGATCGTCCCGGTGGTCCACACGCCGACCAGCACGACCTTCTCCAGCCTCAGCTTGCGGTACTCAACGTCGTAGCCGTCGGACTGTTCGTCTGTGTAGGTATTTACTCCGCGGGATAGCCGTCGGAGGCTCGAGCGCTCCTCCAGATCGAGCTCGCCGACCGTGGGCGCCGCGTGCGAATCATAAAGGTGTGTAGTGTGTTCGGTTTTATCCGTCTTTTCCGTCATTACGCTCTATTTTTACCTGTCAGGGGCGGTAAATAGGAAATTTGGTGCGGCGGACTAGAGTGGTGGGCATGATTCCTGAACTCCGCAGCATTGGTATGGATTTCCCCAAGTGGCAGCAGGCCCTCGAGGCCGCATATGGCTCCGGCAACCTGGGCGTGTCGGGTGAGGTTCGCGGCGGCCAGGTTCTGCAGTTCGATGACCCCTCGGGCGCCCGCATGGTCGTGCTTGCCGTCGAGCCCTTCGGCTCCTTCGCCAGCTACACCGGCGGAGTGCCCGCCACGGCGCACCTGTCGATGCTGAACGACATCATCGGCGTACTCGACGTTGTGGACGATAGCCCCATGCTGCAGATCTCCGGTCAGCAGGCCCCGACGATCGCTTCCCTCACCGCCACCATCGCTCAAGGCCCTTTGCTTGTGGACGCCCCCTCGTTGGAGTACCACCAGTTCCACATTGGGGCTCTGGCCAATTCCGTGCGCGTGTACGGGGACTCGACTGAGTTCGCCAAGGACGGCGGACTGAAGGTCGGCGTGGTGGATTCGAGTGGTTTGCGGGACATCAACTCCCCGTCTGCTGCCCCGCATGCCACGGCGGAGATCGCGGTGGAGGCCAGTGACTGGTCCCGCAAGGTCAACGCTCTGACGGGGCAGAAGTTCTGGACCGCGAGCGTGACCTCCCCCTTCGAGTTCACGGTAGTTCTACCCGAGAATGCGGTCGACGAGGAGCTCGCACAGTCCGATGCCCCACTGATCGTGGCCGGAACCGTGCAGTTCACCGCCAGCACCGTGGATGCCGCTGGCTGCGGCGGCGCCTGCGGCTCCGGTAGCTGCGGCTGCGGGGGCCACTAAAGCACAGTCTGTCCCCAGGCCACGATCGCCGAGGGGCCGCGGAGGATCGAGCCATCCTCGGATACCTCCACCTGCACGGCACCCCCTGGAACGTGCACGGTGACGGTGCCTGTGGCCAGTTCGGCGTCAGCAAGGGCAGAAACAGCGGCGGCGACAGTGCCGGTGCCACAGGAGCGAGTCTCCCCCACCCCGCGCTCATGGACGCGCATGTGCACCGCGCCCGCATCGTCCAGGGGCGTGAGTACCTCGAGGTTGACCCCCGCCGGGAAGAACTCCGGGTCGAACTGCACCTGCTGGTCGATCGGCAGCTCCTGCAGTTCCTGCGCCGTGAGGTTCGGCACCACCGCGGCTAGGTGCGGGTTGCCCATATCCACGCCGAGGCCGGCGACCTTCATGTCTCCCACCTGTGCGGTGGACACGCCCAGCACTTCCGGGGCGCCCATCTCCACGCTCACGATCGCGTGCTCCTGGTTCTCCCCACTCAGCTCGTGGACCTCCACCAGCTTGCGGCCCGCCCGGGTGCCGATGCCGAATTTCTCGCCGACCATGACCTTCCCCTGTCGGCACAGCACATGGGCGAAGGCACGTACCCCGTTGCCGCACATCTCCGCCTGGGAGCCGTCGGCGTTGCGGTAGTCCATGAACCATTCTTCGCCGTGCACGCCCGCGGGCAGTTCGGCCAGCACGCCCGCGCTCACCAGCGCGTCGCCGGTGGCAATGCGAATCACGCCGTCGCCGCCGATCCCGGCCCGGCGGTCAGCAAGGTGCCGCACGCGCTCCTCGGTGAGGTTCACCTGGGTTGCCTCGTCCATCAGGACAACGAAGTCGTTCTCCGTGCCGTGGGCCTTGATGAATTCGATCATGCGGAACACTTCCCTTGCTTAATAATGGCCTTGCTTACTGCTGGCCGCCAATCCCTAGCGCTTCCGTGGCCGCGCGGACCGGGTCGGACGAGTTGGCGTCAATCCAAATAATGCGCTTATCCCTGCGGAACCAGGAACGCTGCCGTCGAGCATAGCGACGGGTGCCGGTTATCGTGCGGTCCACGGCTTCCTCAAAAGTGAGCTCGCCCGCGAAATAGTCCAGCACCTGCGCGTATCCGATGGCCTGACCGGCGGTGGACTCGCGGACCAACCCATCGGCAACCAGGGCACGTACTTCCTCCACCAGGCCTTGGTCGAACATCTGGCGCACGCGCAACTCGATACGGGGGTTCAGCCACTCGGCGGGCGCGTTCAGCCCCAACAGGCGCATGTTCCAGCGGGGCGTGGAATTCTTCGGCGGCTGTGAGGCCGCGAAAGGCTTGCCGGTTAGCTCGATGACTTCGAGGGCGCGGACGGTGCGGCGCGGGTCGTTGTCCTCGATAATGCGCGCGGCCTCGGGGTCGATCGTCGCCAGGTGCTGGTGCATGGCGGCCACCCCACGGACGTCGAGCTCACGCTGCCACTTCTCGCGCACCATCGGATCCGTGGGCGGAAAGTCCCACTCGTCCACCAGCGCCTGGATGTACATCATGGAGCCGCCGACGATTATGGGCGTCTTGCCCCTGGAAAAAATTTTTTCCACCGTCTCGATCGCCCCCGCGCGATACTCCGCGACGCTTGCGGGCTTGGTCACCGGCCAAATATCCAGCTGGTGGTGCGGGATCCCCTGTCGCTCTGACGGCGGAACCTTGGCCGTTCCGATATCCATGCCGCGGTACAGTTGCATGGAGTCGATGTTCACCACCTCCCCGTCCAGCCGCTTGGCCAGCTCCAGGGAGATCGCCGTCTTGCCAGAGGCGGTGGGGCCAACGACTGCGATCGGGCGGATCTCAGTGGAAGAACTCATAGAAACCCAGTCTAGCGGTGCGGCTGGTGTAATAATTACTTCATTGCCCTATACAAGGCGTATAAGGCGATTGGCATGTTTTGGTTTTAGGTAGGAGTACCCGCAATGACTGATCCCACGAATCCTCGTCCGGTCCCGAAGCCCGGCCCGAAGCCGGGGCCCAAGCCCGGCGCCAAGCCTGGGCTGAAGGGAGTGCAGACCGGGGGTGTCAGCATCCCCAAGAACGACCCCGCGAAGTTCGGCCGCGTGGATGCGGACGGCGTGGCATGGCTGAAGACCGCCGACGGCGAGCGCCAGATCGGCGAGTTCAAGGCCGGTACTCCCGAAGAAGGGCTGAAGCACTTCGGCGCCCGCTACGACGACCTCAGCACCGAGGTGCAGATGCTCGAGGCGCGTCTGCAAAGCCACCCGGAACAAGCCCAGACTATTCGCCACGACGCGAAAATTCTGCAGGATTCCCTTCCCACCGCAGCCGTCATCGGCGACATTGCCGCGCTGGATGCCCGCCTAGAAAAAATTTCCCAGCGCACCCAGACCGCCGAGAAGCAGGTCGCGGAGGCGAAGCAGGAGCGCCGCGATTCCGCACTGGCGCAGAAGGAAGAGCTGCTGGGAGAGGTCGAGGGCATCGCCGTGGCCGATCCGTCCACCCTGAACTGGAAGCGCTCCGGCGAGCGCATCCGCGCGATCGTCGAGCAGTGGCGCAGCATCAAGGGCGTGGAGCGCTCCACCGACGACGAACTGTGGAAGCGCTTCTCTAAGGCTCGCTCCGAATTCAACCGCAAGCGTCAGGCGCACTTCGACGAGCTGGATCGCAACCGCGAGCGGGCGCGGCTAAAGAAGGAAGATCTGATCAAACAGGCCGAGGCGCTGCAGGATTCCACCGACTGGGGGCCAACCAGCGCCAAGTACCGCGACCTGATGAGCCAGTGGAAGGCCGCAGGCCGCGCCCCGCGCAACGTGGACGACCAGCTATGGGAGCGATTCCGCAAGGCACAGGACGTGTTCTTCGCCGCCCGCAAGGCGGATTCCGCCGAGCGCGACAAGGAGTTCGAATCCAACGCGGAGGCCAAGCAGGCCCTCATCGACGAGTACTCCCCGAAGGTAGATCCGCAGGCGCACGGAGTGGACAAGGCCCGCAAGGTTCTGCACGAGCTGCAGGAAAAGTGGGAACAGATCGGCTTCGTACCGCGCGGCCGCGTGCGTGAATTCGAGGACAAGATCAAGGCCATTGAGGCCCGCGTGGAGGAGGCTGCGGATGCCGAGTGGCGCCGCACCGACCCGGAGGCCCAGGCGCGCGTGGCCCAGTTCCAGGCAAAGGTGGACCAGTTCAACCGCGAGGCCGAGGCCGCGGAGAAGGCCGGCAAGTCCGCGAAGGCGGAGAAGCTACGCGGCCAGGCCGCGCAGTGGCAGGAGTGGGCGGACGCCGCCGCTGCCGCTGTGGAGGGCTAGTCCTCCTCGCTCTCCTGCTGGGGCTCGCTCTCCTGCTTTTCGAGCTCGGCCTTGCGCTCGCGGCGAGCCTTCGCGCGGGCGCGGCGGTCATCGACGATCTCCGCATCCTCGCGGTCCTCGATGCCCGTGCGCAGCCGCTGCTGTGCCAGGCGGGATTCTTCGTCGCGGTGGGCCTCCTCGCGGCGCGCTGCCGCTAGCGCCCGCTGCAGGGGATTCTTTTGAAATACAACCGCGGACAGTGCGTAGAAAAGCACCGTTAGACCCACCAGGCTGAACAGCAGCGGGATGGCCGGGCCGTCGCCCGACTCCGTCGGCGGCTGGGTCTGGCGCACCCAAATCGCAAACACGTTGTACCACCAGGCCACACCTGCAAAGGCCCAGTTCACCCAAGCCACGATCCATGATTTCGAAACCAGGGTTCCGATGGTCAAAAGGATCGTGATAAGGCGCAGCCAGGAGAAAATCATTTCCGGCTTAGCCGTCGCGCCGTCCTGCGCCACCTGGGTGTTAAACAGCACGTCGTAGCCGCGCACGTCGCCCGCGTGCGGCAGGAAGATCATAACGAGGGGAACCAGGAAGCCGAAGACGATCAGCGGCACGTAGCGGCCCAGCACCACGCGCCCGGCTATCTTGCGCTCGGCACCGCTGAGGTCGCCTCGGTACTGCGCCAGCGCGTCTTCTCCGGCTTCCTGTTCGGAGCTCTTGGCGCTGCTCTTGGCGCTCTTGCTCTCACTACTCACAGCCGCATCCTCCCGTGCTGCATCCGCCCGCCGCCGTCGGCTCGGGCTTCTTTATGCTCGGCATTCCTAGTCCGACGCCCACAGGCGCCGTAGTCGGAGTCTCTCCCAACTCTGTCATGTCCCCCGCCCGGGTGCGCGTGTGGCTCGTGACTCCGCCGTCGGCGATGAGGAAGTGCGGCGCGGCGTCAGTAATAACAACCTCCACAACGTCACCTGCCCGGATGTCGCCTTCGGGCGTGAAGTGCACGAGGCGGCCGTCGCGGGAGCGGCCGGAGCGGCGGTGGGTGCGGTCGTTCTTACGCCCGTCGGCCTGCACCAGCAGTTCCTGCGTGGTGCCGATGAGCTTGCGGTTTTCCTCTTCGCTGATGCGCTCCTGCAGTGCGAGGAGGCGCTCGTAGCGGTCCTGCACGACGGCCTTCGGCACCTGGTTTTCCATCTCCGCGGCCGGAGTGCCGGGTCGCGGAGAATATTGGAACGTGAAGGCGCTGGCGAAGCGGGCCTTCTCCACTACGTCCATGGTCGCCTGGAAGTCCTCCTCAGTTTCACCGGGGAAACCGACGATGATGTCGGTGGTGATCGCCGCGTGCGGGATGCGCTCGCGCACCTTGTCGAGGATCGCCAGGAACTTCTTGGAGCGGTAGGAGCGCTTCATGTCCTTCAGCACCTTGTCCGACCCGGACTGCAGCGGCATGTGTAGCTGCGGGCACACGGCGGGGGTCTCCGCCATCGCGTCGATCACGTCATCGGTGAACTCGGCCGGGTGGGGGCTGGTGAAGCGGAGGCGTTCCAGGCCTTCGATTTCCCCGCAGGCGCGCAGCAGCTTGGAGAATGCGGTGCGGTCGCGCTCGAGGGTTTCGTCGGCGAAGTTCACGCCGTAGGCGTTCACATTCTGCCCAAGCAGCGTCACTTCGCTCACGCCCTGCTCCACCAGCGCTTTGACCTCGGCCAGGATCTCGCCGGGGCGGCGGTCCTGCTCCTTGCCGCGCAGCGAGGGCACGATGCAAAAGGTGCAGGTGTTGTTGCAGCCGACGGATACGGAAACCCAGCCGGCATAGGCGGACTCGCGCTTGGCGGGGAGCACGGAGGGGAACTCCTCGAGCGCGTCGAAGATCTCCACCTCTGCCTTGTGGTTGTGCGCCGAGCGCTCCAGCAGGGTGGGCAGCGAGCCTAGGTTGTGGGTGCCGAAGACCACGTCGACCCAGGGGGCTTTGTCCACCACGGTCTGCTTGTCCTTCTGCGCCATGCATCCGCCCACGGCGATCTGCATGCCGGGGTGCTCGTCCTTGATGGCCTTCATCTGGCCCAGGGTTCCGTAGAGGCGCTTGTCCGCGTTCTCGCGGACGGCGCAGGTGTTAAACACCACGACGTCCGGCGTGGCGCCCTCGTTTGCGGGCACGTACCCGGAGTCTTCCAGCAGGCCGGACAGTCGCTCGGAATCGTGGACGTTCATCTGGCAGCCGAAGGTGCGCACTTCGTAGGTGCGACCGGCGCCAGAGTTCTCGCTCGTTTGCGTCTGAATCGTCTGTGTCACGTGGATTACCCTACCCCTTTGCCCACCGCGTTTAGAAAAGTGAGGTCTTAGCTAGTGACGCCCGCTACAACTCCTCTATTCGCGCGTCCAGCGCGCGGCGAGCGTATGCCAGGGCTACGCCTTGCGGAAATCCGCGGCGGGCGGCCACGCCCACTACTCGGCGCAGTGCTTTGTCGTATTCCTTGCGGTCGGCGGGGCGGGTCTTTAGGCTGGCCGCCTTCTTGGTCACGAGTTCTTCCAGGATCTGCTCCTGGGATTCCTCGTCCACTTGTGCCAGCGCGTCCTCGATCAGTACTGCGGCGATGCCCTTGCGTTGTAGTTCCCGGCGCAGCACGGAAACGGATTTCTTCTGGTTCTTCTCCCGCTGTCGCACCCACTCTTTGGCGAACTCGGCGTCGTCCAGCATCCCGTTTGCCGTGCAGCGGTCGATGACCTCCTCCACGCCCTCGGGCTCGAACTCCGCATCGAGCAGCCTTTGGCGCAGCTCCTCCGTGGAGCGTGCTCGGTGATTGATCAAGCGCACCGCCTTGGCCTTGATCGGCGCGAGTCTTTCCTCTTCCGCCGCATCCAGGAACAGCTCGCCCTCGCCGGGCGAGTAGTTGGCGATCGCCTGCCGCAGCGCTTCTACCTTTTGGTCGCGCTCGCTTTGCCTAATCGGCATCGTCAGTTGGCATCGTCATCGTCGAAGTTCGGGCTCAGCTCTATGGGCTTGTCCTCGTCCGCCTGATCCTCAGCGGCTTCCCCAGCCGGCTCGTCCTTCATCTTGGCGTAGGGGCCGATCTTCAGTTCGCGGGCGATACGGTCCTCCAGCTCCGCGGACAGGTCCGGGTTGTTCTTGAGGAACTCGCGGGCCTTCTCCTTACCCTGGCCCAGCTGGTCGCCGTCGTAGGTGAACCAGGAACCGGATTTCTTAATCAGGCCGGTCTCCACACCCAGGTCAATGATGGAGCCCTCCCGCGAAATGCCCTCGCCGTAGAGGATGTCGAACTCCGCGATCTTGAACGGCGGCGAGACCTTGTTCTTCACGATCTTCAGGCGGGTTCGGTTACCCACCACATCCTGGCCATCCTTCAGCGCCTGGATACGGCGAATGTCGCAGCGCACGGAAGCGTAGAACTTCAGCGCCTTACCACCGGTGGTGGTCTCCGGAGAACCGAACATCACGCCGATCTTCTCACGCAGCTGGTTAATGAAGATCGCGGTCGTACCCGTCTGGTACAGCGCGCCGGTCATCTTGCGCAACGCCTGGCTCATCAGACGGGCCTGCAGGCCAACGTGCGAGTCGCCCATTTCGCCGTCGATCTCCGCCTTGGGCGTCAGCGCCGCCACGGAGTCCACCACGATGATGTCGATGGCGCCCGAGCGGATCAGCATGTCCGCGATCTCCAGCGCCTGCTCGCCCGTGTCCGGCTGGGAGACCAGCAGCGCGTCGGTATCCACACCCAGCGCGCGGGCGTACTCCGGGTCCAGCGCGTGCTCCGCATCCACGAAAGCCGCGATGCCGCCGGCACGCTGCGCCTCCGCGATTGCGTGCAGGGCCACGGTGGTCTTACCGGAGGACTCCGGCCCGTAGATCTCCACCACACGACCGCGCGGGAAACCGCCGATGCCCAGTGCCGCGTTAATTGCGATGTTGCCAGAAGAAATCGCCTGGATCGGCGGGCGAGTGTCGTCGCCCAGGCGCATGATCGCACCCTTGCCGAAATCCTTCTCGATCTGCGCCATCGCAAGCTCCAGCGCCTTCGACCGATCCTTCCCCGCCGCGGCGGTCTGCTTCTTCTTCGGTGGCATAGAGTTGCTGCTCCTTACATCTGCTGTGACGTCCGGTGTGTTCAATTCCGGTGTATTCAATATCGTCATCTTCTTCGCACCCCCGATCTCCTTAGACCGGGAGTACTCCGAAAAGGTTCATTGATAGTTGTACTCGACCTCGCGGACAACCATCGTTTCCGACACACACCCTACACGAACCTTTGTTCGATTGTTTAACTGACCATCCCACCAGTCCAGACTGTGGGCGTCAATAAAGAAAAGGCTAGATATCCTCACCCAGGCGACGCTCTTCGGGCACGTCGAAATCATCACACAGCGCCAACCACACATCGCGCGGATCATACCCCTGTTCGATTAGCGCGGCGGGCGTATCCCCCAGCGAGCTCAGTACGTGAGTATCCGCAATAAAAGCCCGAAAGCTATCGCCGAACTCGCCCAAAGTCAGCCGATCAAACTCTGTTCTGCGCATGGTCTACAAATGTACACCCCCACCCAAGAGCCTCGCCTTGAACGGTGTTCAAGTTCTGGCTCATCTGGGTTATCATCATACTTATGTCATCCTCAGAAACTACAAAATTTAAGGCGGTAGATCTCGCGTACATCGCTGTCTTCGCAGCACTCATTATCGTCCTCGGCGGCGTGCAGTTGCCTGTCGGCGTGGCCGGCGTGCCTATCGTCCTGCAAAACATGGGCATCGTCCTGGCCTCCCTCATCCTCGGCTTCTGGCGCGGCGGCCTGGCCACTACCCTCTTCATCGCCGTGGGCTTCGTCGGCGTCCCCAACATGGCCGGCTGGAAACCCGCAGCCGCAGCCGTCGCGGGTCCCACCGTCGGTTACATCGTCGGCTACATCATCGCCGCCTTCGTCATCGGCCTGATCGCCCAGAACGCTCCACGCAACGCGAGGGCACGTACCGCCGTGTTCTTCCTCGCGGGCATCGTTGGCGTGATCATCCAATACCTCTGTGGTTCGATCGGCCTGATGGTGCGCCTCGGCTACGACTTCAGCACCGCCCTGGCGGCCAACACCCCATTCATCCCCGGAGACCTCATCAAGGTCACAATCGCCGTCGCCATCGCGCTGACCGTCACCAAGGCAGTGCCAGACCTGCTGCCAACGAAGCGCAAGGCCTAGAACATGCCCCAAATCGAGTTCGAAAACGTGGGCGTCACCTTCGATACCTCAACAGGCCAGCGGACCGTCCTCCGAGACATCAACCTCTCCCTCAACGAACGCCGAATCGGCATCATCGGCGCTAACGGCTCCGGCAAGTCCACCCTGGTGCGTCTCATCAACGGACTCGCCGAACCCACCAGTGGGCAGGTGCGCGTCGCTGGGCTCAATGTAGCCAAACGCGGACGCGAGGTGCGGCGCAAGGTGGGGTTCGTCTTTAGTGACGCCGACAACCAGATCATCATGCCCACGGTCGCCGAGGACGTCGCGTTCTCCTTGCACGCAACCACCAAAAACGGCCGCGAAAGAGAAGAAAGGGCAACCGCCATGCTGCGCGCCATGGGGCTGGAGCACCTCGCGGACGCCTCCCCCCATTTTCTTTCCGGTGGCGAAAAACAACTGCTGGCTCTGGCCTCGGTGCTGGTCGTGGAGCCAGAGCTGGTGATCGCAGATGAGCCCACCACCCTGCTGGACCTCGGCAACCGAAAAATGATCGCCCGCAGGCTGGCGGAGCTACCGCAGCAGCTGATCGTGGTGACTCATGACCTGGAGCTTGTAGAAGGCATGGACCGCGTTCTGTGGATCTCCGATGGCGAGGTACGCGGCGACGGCCCGCCCGACCGCGTGATTGCCGACTACGTGGCGAGCTTCGGCGGGTAGGTAAGTTATGGCAAAGTCCCTGCACATCAACGTTCCGCTGTCGGTGTACCACCCGGGGCAGTCGATTCTGCACCGCGCCCGCCCGGGTCTAAAAATTTTTTTGCTCTTCTTTTTCCTGGTCGGCAGCGCAATCTGGGCGACCGCGCCGTGGCAGTCAGGGGTTGTCGCCGGATTCACCGTCGCGTGCTACGTGGTGGCGCGAATCCCGGTGAGCTTAGCGTTGCGCCAGCTGTTGGCGCCCGCCGTGCTGCTGCTGGCCTTCGCCGCGCTGCTGTGGTGGCAACGGGACTTCCCTACAGCGCTGACCTACTTCGTGGTGATCCTCTCCGCGGTGGCCATGGCGACCCTGCTGACCCTGACCACCACCATTGGGCAGCTCATGGACGCTGTCGAGGCCGGCCTGCGGCCCCTGGGCAAAATCGGCCTGCCGGTGGAAACTATCAGTCTGCTGGTGGCGCTGACCATCCGCCTGATTCCGCTGACGGCACTGACGGTCAACGAGGTACTGGACGCAAGAAAAGCACGGGGCGCGTCGCGCTCCGTGCTTGCTTTCGGCGTGCCCGTGATTGTTCGCAGCCTTTTGCGAGCCCGTCGCCTCGGAGAGGCGCTGAAGTCCCGCGGAGTCGGTAACTAGCCGGAAAAACTAGCTTTCGCCTCGCAGCTGGCGCATACGCTCGGCCACTGCGTCCTGGCTGACGTTGCCCGCCTGCGGCTGGGCCTGCTCGATGGCCTCCTGCTGCTGCGCGCCGCTCAGCTGATTGTTCGCGCCGCCCTGCATCTCCGCACGGATCTGCTCCAGGCGGGAGTGTCCGGCCATCTGGATGCCCGCCTGCTCGACCTCCGCCATGCGGCCCTGCACGGAGTTCTGTGCCAGCTCGGCCTGCCCCAAAGCGTTGGCGTAGCGGCGCTCGATCTTCTCGCGCACCTGATCCAGGTTCGGGGAACCATTCGAGGTAACGGCGTTCATGGACTGCAGGGAATCGGCGACCTTCTCCTGCATCTTCGCCTGCTCGAGCTGGCTCAGCAACTTGGTGCGCTCTGCGGCCTTCTGCTGCAGCTGCATGGAGTTGCGCTCCACGGCCTGCTTGGCTTGCGCGGCCTGCTGTAGAGCCTGGTCGTGCAGGCTCTTCATGTCCTCCACCGACTGCTCCGCCGTCACCAGCTGTGCAGCAAAGGCCTCGGCGGCATTTTCATACTCCATGGCCTTCTGCTGGTCGCCCTGTGCGCGAGCCTTGTCGGCGAGGTTCAGCGCCTGCTTGGTGTTGGCCTGCAGCTTCTCTACCTCTTCGAGCTGGCGGTTCAGCTTCATCTCCAGCTGACGCTGGTTACCGATAACAGCCGCTGCCTGCTGGGATAGTGCCTGGTGCTGCTTCTGCGCCTCTGCGATGGCCTGTTCGATCTGAATCTTCGGATCAGCGTTTTCTTCGATCTTGTTGTCGAAGAGCGCCATCAGGTACTTCCACGCCTTCACGAACGGATTGGCCATGAGCTATTGCTCCTTCATTGAGAGGTAAAAACGGGCTAAAAATATTTCTTTTGCGCGGATAATACTACCAAGAATCCGTCGCACACCCCTGCACTTAGGCTCGTTCGACGGCCCCCGCCGCCATGTTCGCAGCCAGCTCGGCAGCCGCCGCATCCAGAGCCATCATCGACGCAGCTTCCAGGATCACCGAAGCCACCGAAACGGCCATCGCATGGCACACGCTGGCCAGCAGCTCAGAGGAAACTTCCTTGCGGCCACGCTCCAGCTCGGACAGGTAGCCCGGGCTGACATTTGCCAGCGAGGCCAGCTGCCGCAACGTAAAACCGTTATTGGTGCGGTATTCCTTCAGGGTCGCCCCCAGCGCCTCCCGCAGCAGCGGTTCGTCCGCGGGCATCCGCTCGGCCGGACGCTCCACCGCAACCGTATCCATGACCATAGTATTGTGACTCATCAATCATCCCAACGTCTCGGGCGGCGCATTTGTTCCCGCCAGTTTACGCGCTAGCCATTTCCAGCGCGCGGTTTACGCTGAACTGGCGAATTTTCGCACGCAACTGCGCCGCATCCAGCCCTGCGAACTCTCCTTCGTTAACCAGCCGCACATACTCTGCGTACAGGTTTTCCACTCGCGCCCCCCGCGCACTGTCGTAGACGGCTATGAAGACCTCTCCCACCGGGTGCCCATCCTGCGGGTCGGGCCCGGCCACGCCCGTCAGCGCCACGCCAACATCTGCTCCGCAACGCCGCGCCGCCCCCTTTGCCAACTCCGCCGCGGTCTCCGCCGCCACCGGTCCGTGCGCGCGCAGGGTTTCCTCGCTCACTCCCGCCAGGTCGTGCTTGAGTTCTGTTGCATAGACAATGACGCCACCGCGTAGGACCGCCGAAGCCCCAGGCACCTCTGCAATCGTGGCCGAGCACAGACCTGCGGTTAGGGATTCTGCCGTCGCGATGGTCAGCCCCCGCCGGGTGAACTCCCGGACTAGGTGTTCGGCGGCAGGGTTCACCGTCATTTAAGCGTTTTCCTTGCGCGAGTCAAGGATGTACTGCACGCCGGTGACAACGGTCTGCACCACGGCCACACCCATCACGATCACAGCGATGGTCTGCACGACCCCGCCGAACGGCAGGATGTAGAGGAACACCGCCAGGGTCTGCAGAACCGTCTTCAGTTTTCCGCCCTTGGAGGCCGGAACGACATTGCCCTTGCGCGCCAACACCATGCGCCAAACGGTAATTCCCAGCTCGCGTACCACGACGATCGCGGTGACCCACCACGGCAGCTCGCCCAAAATGTTCAGACTGACGAAAGCGGAGATCATCAGTGCCTTATCCGCGATCGGGTCGGCCAGCTTGCCGAAGTCGGTGATGACCTCGTAGCGCCGAGCCAGGTAACCGTCCAGCTGGTCGGTGAACATCAGCAGGCTAAAGGCGAGCAGTGCCCACCAACGGTGGGCGCGGTCAGGCTCGGCTCCCGCTACGTCCCAATCCCCCGAGGTCAGGATCAGCCAGAGGAACACCGGGATCAGGGCGATGCGAATGCACGTGAGTACATTCGGCAAGCTCACGCTGTGGACGAACGTGCCAAACGAAGATCGCGGTGCTGAAGTATTCACAAGTACCTATCCTACCGTGGAGCTCTCTTCGTTTTCGGCCAGCTTCTTCTTGCCGACCGTCATGCTCAGGACCGTGGTAACCACCAGCACGCCGACGATGACGATAAGCGACAGCTCCACGGAAACCTCAGGAACGGCAACTCCCTCGCCGCCGTTGATAAACGGCAGGTTGTTCTCGTGCAGCGCATGCAGGATCAGCTTGGTACCGATGAAAGCCAGGATAATGAAAAGGCCGTAGCCGAGGTACACCAGGCGTTCCAGCAGGCCGTCCAGCAGGAAGTACAGCTGTCGCAGCCCCATCAGGGCCAGGGCGTTGGTCGTGAACACGATATAAGGCTCGCTGGTAATGCCGTAGATGGCAGGGATGGAGTCGAGGGCGAACAACACGTCCACGAAGCCGATGGCCACCAGGGCGATGAAAAGTGGCGTCAAAACCCTCTTGCCGTTTTCCTTAAACCACAGACGGTCCGACTCGTAGTGATCCGAGACATGGATAAACTTCCGGGTCATCTTGATGACCATCATGTCCTGCGGGTCCTTCTCTTCCTCGCCAGAGACCTCGTCCCACAGCAGCTTCGCCGCGGTCCACAGCAGGAACAGGCCGAACAGGTAGAAGACGTCAGACCACGCCTCGATGATCGCCGCACCCAGGGCGATGAAGATACCGCGCAGGATCAGTGCCAGCGCAATGCCGATGAGCAGGACCTTCTGCTGGTACTTGCGGGGGATCTTAAAGGAGCTCAGGATAAGCGCGAAGATAAAGAGGTTATCCATGCTCAAGGCCTTCTCGGTGATGTAACCGGCGAAGAACTCCAGGCCGTGCTGGTGCGGGTTACCCGGCTCACCCCAGGTCAGCCAGAGGAAACCGCCGAAGAGGCAGGCGAGAGCCACGTAGAACAGGCTCCACAGCGCCGACTCCTTGATGCTCGGCTCGTGGGGTGTTTTGACGTGGCTGTAGAAATCGAAGACAAAGAATCCGGCGACCACCAGGATGGTGATGGTCCACGTTAAGGCATTTACTTCCATGGAAAACCTCCGGTCGATAAAAACTCATCACTAAATAGACCGGAGGTCTCCCCCGCCCGTTCCATGAAAGTTGCGGGCCGACATGACCGGGAGGTTCGCGGCTTCACCGCAACCTGCCGTGCTGACGATCAATGTCGAGGGCACCAAGCAAGCTTGGCGTTAGGGTACTCCCCTCCAACTGCCGACTACTCTACACCCGCCAGAGGCCGGCTGCGCCATAGGGGCTACACGGCTCCGCTCGGCGGGTTGGCCGCGACCACGCGCGTCCCGTCATCGCCGGAATCATCGCCGTCGTGAACGCCTTCGGCCCCCTCGGCATCTGCCTCTATGACTTCCTTGGGTGCGTCCTCGGGGTTCGCGCCCTTGATCATCCAAAGCATCGTGTCGAGCTCCTCGGGCTTCACCAGCACCTCACGTGCCTTCGACCCCTCGGACGGCCCGACCACTCCGCGGGTCTCCATCAGATCCATCAGGCGCCCGGCCTTGGCGAAGCCGATGCGCAGCTTGCGCTGCAGCATGGAGGTAGAGCCGAACTGGCTGGTGACCACCAACTCCACTGCCTGCAGTAGATCCTCCAGGTCGTTGCCGATGTCCGGGTCGATGTCCTTCTTCGCCTCGGCGGCCTTGTCCTCGGTGACACCCTCGGTGTAGTCGGGCTCGGCCTGGTCCTTGGCGGCTTCCACGACGGCGTTGATCTCCTCGTCCGTCACGAAGGCGCCCTGAATGCGCTGCGGCTTGCCCGCACCCTGCGGGATGAACAGACCATCGCCCATGCCGATCAGCTTCTCCGCGCCGCCCTGGTCCAGGATCACGCGGGAGTCGGTCGAGGAGCTGGTGGCGAAGGCAAGACGGGAAGGAACGTTCGTCTTGATCAGGCCGGTGACCACGTCCACCGACGGGCGCTGCGTTGCCAGCACCAGGTGGATACCGGCGGCGCGCGCCTTCTGGGTGATGCGCACAATCGAGTCCTCGATCTCGCGCGGGGCGGTCATCATCAGGTCGGCCAGCTCGTCGACTACGCACACGATGTACGGGTACGGGCGGTACTCGCGCTCCGAGCCCAGCGGAGTGGTGATCTCCCCGGACTTAACCTTGCGGTTGAAGTCCTTAATGTGGCGCACGCGGCTGGCCTTCATGTCCATGTAGCGCTGCTCCATCTCCTCCACTAGCCAGGTCAGAGCGGCTGCAGCCTTCTTCGGCTGGGTGATGATGGGCGTAATCAGGTGCGGGATGCCCTCGTAGGGAGTCAGCTCGACCATCTTCGGATCCACCAGGATCAGGCGCACATCCTCTGGCGTGGCACGGGTCAGCAGCGACACCAGCATGGAGTTCACGAAGGCCGACTTACCGGAGCCCGTGGAACCCGCAACCAGCAGGTGCGGCATCTTCTGAATCGAGTGGGCCACAAAGTCGCCTTCGATGTCTTTGCCCAGCCCGATGACCATCGGGTCGGCATCGCCGCGCACCTTAGGTGCCTCCAGCACGTCGCCGAGACGTACCATCTCGCGGTCGGTGTTGGGCACCTCGATGCCAACTGCGGACTTGCCCGGAATTGGCGTCAACAGGCGCACGTTGTCGGTGGCCACCGCGTACGCCAGGTTGGACTGGAGGTTCGTGATCTTGGAGACTTTCACGCCTGGTCCGAGCTCGACCTCGTAGCGGGTCACTGTCGGTCCGCGGCTAAAGCCCGTGACCTGCGCGTCGACTTTGAACTCCTCGAACACATCGGTGATCGCCTCGATCATCCGGTCGTTCGTTTCGCTGCGGGTCTTCGGCGCATCGCCGTTGAGCAGCAGGTCCGTCGACGGCAGCGCGTAGTCGCTGTCTTCCTTCTTCGTTGTGGCTTTCTCAGCAACCTCATCTGTGACGCCCTCAGCCACATCCTCTTCCAGCTCCGACTTCGGCGTAGAAGCTGGAACCGCGGCAGCGTCGATACCCGAGCGGGCGATGATGGCCTGTCGCACCGAGTCACGGGAGTCGGCTACGGGGTCCCGCTTGGGCTCCGGCTTGGACTTTACCTGGGGCTCCGGGTCGTCGTCTTCCAGCAGCTCTGCGACGTCCTCCACCTGTGGTGCAGGCTTCGGCTGGGTGCGCTTAGACTCCGGGCGCTTTGGCTGGGTGCGCTTGCGTCGCTGCGGTGTGTGGGAGGCCGCAGTGTCGAGCACCAGAGTCTCATTGGAGTCAGCCGCGTCGTCTACGCCGCTCCCCTGCTCCTCCACCGGGTAGTTGTCCATCGGCGTCCGGCGGGCGGCGCGGGTGATCTGACGATCGACGTGGCCATACTGATCGTCCTCGTCAACGTCGTTGGATTGGTTTTCGTAGTCGGCGTAATCATCGTTACCGCGACCATCGCGCCAACTGCCCACTCCCAGGAAGTCTGCTGCGAGGGTGTAAATCTGCTTCACCGTCAGCCCTGTGAGCTGCAGTGCGCCGTACACAATGGCCAGCAACAGTAGAGGAACGGCCAGGTAAGCACTAAAGCCAACGGCCATCGGCGTACCGATAGCCTGGCCAACCAGGCCACCCGCGCTCGCCTTCCCGGCGCTGTCGGTGGGCTGGCCTGCCAAGATGTGAATGAGTCCCAGCATCGGCAGCACCACCAGCGCAGAGCCGATCCACAGGCGGGCGGTAGAACGCTGGGTGCGCTCGATGCCAACCATCAGCACCCAGGCGGCGAAGGCCATGGCGATCGGGACTACGTATCCGCCCGCGCCGATGATCCAGGTGAGAATTCCCGCAATGCCGTTGCCCACGGCACCGCCCACTCCAAACCACAAGGTTCCGGCCAGGATCAAAGCCACCGCGAACACGCCAATGGCGGCGCCGTCATAGGAACCGCCGATACGCATAGGCTCGGTGCCTTCGCGGGCATCCTGAGCACTGAAGTCGGCGTCAAAACCGTCGTCCTCGGTGTCCGGCGTCCAGCCGTCGTTAGCGCGCGCACCGCGGCCAGAGTCAAGCTTCTTTGCTTGACCATTGCGCGATTTCCGCTGTTTCTCCCGTTTGGAGATCACCTGGGTTTCCGCCTCCTCTAGCAAATCTGCATCGTCATAAGAATCAAAGTCACCTGTGTCACGGCGGGTCGCCAGGCGGCGAGTCAAGCCACCGATGCCCCGTGCCGCTCCGCTAAACGCAGCCCCCAACGAGTGGCCGACCACGCCGAAGGCGCTGCCGGTCCTCTCGAAGTCCTCGCCCCTGGCATAGCCAGAATAACCGGCACCGACCGGCGCGGCGGTTCGAGTATCTTCGAACCCACCACGACGGCTGGAGCTCGGTCGGTTGGCGTGTGCGCCCCTTCCGCGGGGCGCAGAGCTGCGAGAACGACTAGTGACAGACATGGCCACCACTCTAGTCGCACCGATCACAGTAGTCACATGAGCAACACGCGTTTTGTTCTAAAAAAAATGCTCAGATTCGGCGGAAGAATATTTAGAAGACGTGTCGCTTAATGCGTGCGGTCGTGTCCTCATCCGCAGGGTTCAGAACAACGTCCACGGCACCGTCGCGGCCATACAGCCACAGCAACAGCTCCCCGGCTTCACCGCTTACCCGTACCTCGTCGGTGCTGTCGGCGCCCGCACGAACCACCGTCGGTGCAGAGGCGTCGGTACGCTCCAGAACCACGTGAATGGTCGAGGAGCGCAGGAAGAACTTCGCCATCTTCCCCACCGCCTTCCACAGATCATCTCGGGCGGACTGCGGAAGGTCGCGGGGAACGTACTCCCCTCCCCCACGGCGCAGATCCTCGTGGTGAACGAAGTTCTCGGCTAGATTGGCGTATTTGTCCGCCAGACGCAGCGGGTTCCACGCTGGCGGGCCGTTGTGGTACATCTCCACCAGCTCAGCATACGGCTTGGACTCGTAGTCGTGGCTGACGGAATCCAGACGGTTAGCCAGCCCCTTGAAGAACATGCCAGCGGCGGCATCCGGACGGTACTCGCGGATAACGAGGTGGACCACCAAATCGCGAGCAGTCCAGCCCGCGCACAACGTAGGTGCGTCAGGACTGGACTGCTGTAGAAGGTTCGCCAGGGCTTCGCGTTCCGCTTGGGAGGTGTTCATGTTGTGTTCCATGCCACCCCAGCGTAGCGAAACCTTAGGCTATACGGATTCGCGCGACTCTTCTTCCTCGAGCTCCTCGACGATCTCGGAGCTCATCGGCACGACAGTCGGCACGATCATCGGCTTGCGGTTCCACTTGTCGGAGATCAGCTTGCCCACCTTGCGGCGGATGGCCTGTGCCATGCGGTAGGGATCGTTCTCGCCCTCGCCGGCCAGGTCGATCATGACGTTGTCGACCTTCTCCTGGATCTCCTTGAGCATGTCGCGGGCGTCGTCGGAGAAGCCCTTGGCCTGCACGCTCGGGGCCTCCAGCGGACGGCCGGTGCGGTTGTCGATGACGGTGGTGATCGAAATCAGGCCGCCCTCGGACATCGCGGTGCGGTCCTCCAGGACTCCGCTGTCGATGTCGCCCATACGGGTGCCGTCGACGTACAGGTTACCGACGGTGATCTGGCCGACCACCTTCGCGTGACCATTGTGCAGGTCGACAACCACGCCGTTCTGCGCCAGCGGAATGTTGTTCGGGTTCACACCGGTGCTGATCGCCAGCTCCTTGTTGGCGCGCAGGTGGCGCCACTCGCCGTGCACCGGCATCGCGTTGCGCGGGCGGGCGGCGTTGTATAGGAACAGCAGTTCGCCGGAGTAGCCGTGGCCGGAGGTGTGTACCTTCGCGTCACGGCCCGTGATCACGGTCGCGCCTATCTGGGACAGCATGTTGATCACGCCGAACACTGCTTCCTCGTTACCCGGAACCAGGGAGGAGGACAGGATGATCAGGTCGCCGTCGCGGACGGTGATCTGACGGTGCTCGCGGCGGGCCATGCGCGACAGTGCCGCCATCGGCTCGCCCTGTGTACCGGTGGTAATCAGCACGACCTTGTGCGGAGCCATCTTGGAGGCCTCGTCCATAGAGACGATGGTGCCGCGCGGGACGTTCAGGTAGCCCATGCGCTCGGCGATCTCCATATTGCGGATCATGGAACGGCCGTTGAAGGCAACCTTGCGGTTGGCCGCCACGGCGGCGTCCACAGCCGACTGCACGCGGGAGACGTTCGATGCGAAGGAGGCGATGATGACGCGCTGCTTAGCGTCGCGCACCAGGCGCTTCAGCGTCGGCGCGATATCAGCCTCAGAGCCGGAGACGCCCGGGGTGGTGGCATTGGTGGAGTCACACAGGAACAGGTCCACGCCCTCGTCGCCGAAACGAGACAGCGCCGGCAGGTCCGTCGGGCGGCCGTCCAGCGGGGTCTGATCCAGCTTAATATCGCCGGTTTGCACCAGCAGGCCAGCCCCGGTCTTCAGGGCGATGCCCAGGCAGTCCGGGATGGAGTGGTTCACGGCGAAAAAGCGCAGATCGAACGGACCGCGGCTTTCGTGCGAGTTCTCGTCCACCTCGATCAGCTTCGGACGCTGACGGTGCTCCTGAGTCTTTGCAGAGATCAGAGCACAGGTAAAGCGGGAGGCGATGATCGGAATGTCCGCGCGCTGCTTCAGCAGCCACGGGATAGCACCGATGTGGTCCTCGTGGCCGTGGGTGATGACCAGAGCGTCCACGCGGTCCCACTTGCCCTCCAGGTAGCTGAAGTCCGGCAGGATCAGGTCCACGCCCGGCTCACCGGAGCTCGGGAACAGCACACCACAGTCGATGATCAGCAGGCGGCCTTCGTACTCAAAGACCGTCATGTTGCGGCCGATCTCGGAGATACCGCCCAGCGCGACGATACGCAGGCTGCCCTTCGGCTGCTTCGGCGGCTTCGGCAGGCGCTGCGTCAGGTCCGCGCCCTGCATGGCCTTCAGTGCGCCCTTGCGACGGTCACCACCGCGACCCCGGCCGCGACCCTTGCCGCCGCCGTTGTTGTTGCGATTACCGCCGTTGTTGCCACCGTTGTTGCCGCCGTTGTTGCCGTTGCCGCGGCCACGGCCACGGGAACGACGGTTACGGTTGCGGTTACCGCCACCGTTGTTGTTCTTGTTGCCGCCGTTGTCGGCAGAGCTGTTGTTGTCGTTGCCGTCGGAGTTGTTGTTGGCGTTGTTCTTAGCGACGCCACCGTCGTTGAAAACCGTCGCAGCCTCAGCGTTGGAGACAGCGGTGTTATCCGATTGTGCTTCCGCCTCAGCGCTCGGCGGAGCGGCCTTCCGAGTAACCTTGCGGCCTCGGGAACGTTGTTCAGTCATATTTTCCCTATACCCCTGCTGCTTGCAGGTCTTGAGCCAGCTGATCCAACTCAGCGGCTGTTGGTTCGATAATGGGAAGACGCGGTGCACCCACGTCCTTCCCCTTTAGCTTTAGCGCTGCCTTCGCGAATGTCACGCCTCCGAGGCGGGCCTGGGCCTTTTGTAGCGGCTGCAGTTGCACTGCGATGCTACGGGCGGTGGCGATGTCGCCTGCGTCGAACGCATCCCTCATCTGCTTGAGCTGTCGCGTTGCTACGTGGCCAATCACAGAGATGAAGCCGGTGGCACCTGCGGCCAACCAAGGCAGGTTCAACGGGTCATCGCCCGAGTACCAAGCCAGGTCGGTGTTCTCAATCAGTTCCATGCCGGCGGCCAGGTCGCCCTTTGCATCCTTGACGGCTGCGATCTGTGGATGATCGGCCAGTCGGTGCAGGGTCTCCGGTTCCACCGGGACGACGGATCGAGAGGGAATGTCGTAGACGCACACTGGAATATCCACCGCGTCCGCAACGGTCGTGAAGTGCTGGTAGATGCCCTCTTGGCTGGGACGAGAGTAGTAAGGAGTCACAACCAGCAGAGAGTCAGCCCCCGCCTCTTGCGATGCGCGAGACATTTCTACGGTGACAGCTGTGTCATAAGATCCGCTTCCGGCGATCAGTTTTACACGGTCGCCGAGCTCGGATCGTACTGCTCTGAGCAGGTCAAGCTTCTCGGTCGCACCCGTGGTGGGTGATTCTCCGGTAGTTCCGGCCAAGACCAAAGAATCGCAGCCCTCATCCACGAAGTGGCCAGCAAGGGCCACGCCCGCGTCCAAGTCGATGGAGCCGTCCTTCTTAAAGGGGGTCACCATCGCAAGAGAGATAGTTCCGAAGTGCGCGGATCCCCTTGTTGCTGCGTTACCTGTACTCATGACTCCCCAGACTACCTTCCTTCACGAGAAACTCACGTATTTGGGTGTTGATTTCGGCGGGTTGTACTCAATGGCCCTAAGACCCGTCATCCTTAAGATTCACCGACGTACGGGCTCGTCGCCATTTCCCCGCCATCGTGCAACTGCGTGATCGAGAAGTCCTCGAACACGTTCGGCGCTACTTCCTGCAGTTTACGCAAGCACGCGACAGCGATCCGGCGGATCTCCGGATCCGCATGCTCAGCGGCACGCATGGCGATGAAGTGTCGCCAGCTGCGGAAGTTGCCGGTCATGACAAAGCGAGTTTCGATGCAGTTCGGCAACACCGCTCGAGCCGCCTGCCGTGCCTGCTTCGTGCGCAACACGGCGTTTGGCTCCTCAGCGAAGTCCTCGCCCAAGCCATCCAAGATCTCCCGGTAGGCATCGTAGGCCACGTCCGCGGCCTGCAGGAACAGCTTCTTCAAGTCCTCATTGCCGGCTACCGCTTCGGGCACTACGACCCGCGCCTCATCGGCAGGTACGTAGCGCTGCGAAAGCTGGCTGAAGCTGAAATGCCGGTGGCGCATGATCTCGTGGCTGCACGAGCGAGATACTCCGCGTAGGTACATCGAGGCACTGGCGTGCTCCAGCAGCGTGGTGTGGCCGACGTCCATGATGTGGCGGACGTACGCCGCATTCGTCGCGGTGTGCGGGTTGGGCTTGTCCCACGTTTCGTAGCAAGCCCTGCCTGCGAACTCGACCAAAGCGGCACTATCATCCACGTCGCTTTGCCAGTCCAGGTCTGGCGCTGAGTCAAAGGCGGTGTGACCCACCAGGTCGATCTGTAGGGGTGCAACAGTAGCCATGAACTAGGCCTTAGCACCGCCGTTGACATCGCCGTCCAGTCCCAGGAACTTCTCCAAACCGACGGTCAGGCCCGGGTTTTCACCAATCCTCTCCACGCCGATCATGATTCCCGGCACGAAGGACTCGCGGTCGTAGGAATCCTGCTTCAGGGTCAGGGTCTGCCCCTTGGTGCCGAAGATGACCTGCTCGTGGGCGACCATGCCGGTCATGCGTACGGCGTGTACAGGCACTCCCTGCACGTCAGCGCCACGCGCCCCGTCCAGGGACTGCGTGGTGGCGTCGGGCTGCTCGGCCAGACCGGCTGCCTTACGAGCGCGCGCGATGCCTTCCGCGGTGTGCACCGCAGTACCCGAAGGCGCGTCCACCTTGTTCGGGTGGTGCAGCTCCACGACCTCGGCGGACTCGAAGAAGGGCGCAGCAATCTCCGCAAACTTCATGGTCAGCACGGCGGAGATGGCGAAGTTCGGGGCGACGAGCACCCCAGTCTCCGGGGATTCCTGCAGCCAATCGCGGACGGTCTCGAAGCGCTCCTCCGTCCAGCCGGTGGTACCGACGACGGCGTGGATGCCGTTGTTGATGCAAAATTCCAGGTTGCCCATCACGGCATCCGGAACGGTGAAGTCCACCACGACCTCAGCGTTGTTATCCACCAGCGCCTGCAGGTCATCACCGTGGTCGATTGCGGCCACCAGCTCGTGGTTTGCGTCAGCCTCAACGGCGGCTACAACGGCGCTGCCCACACGCCCGCGGGCACCCAAAACACCAATGCGAGTCATAGATCAATCGCTCCTTAATAGCTCTCAATTAGCCCGTGGCAAGTGGTTAGTTGTCTTCGACCAGGACCAGGGAGATCTTGCCGCGGTTATCGATGTCCGCGATCTCCACCTCGAGCTTGTCGCCCACCGAGACCTCGTCCTCCACGCGCTCGATGCGGCGGTCGCCACCCAGGTTGGAGATGTGGATCAGGCCGTCACGCCCCGGCAGCAGGGAGACGAATGCACCGAAAGCGGTGGTCTTCACTACTGTGCCCAGGAAGCGGTCGCCCACCTTCGGCTGCTGCGGGTTCGCGATGGCGTTGATCTTCTCCTCCGCCTCGCGCGCGGCCTCGCCGCCGACGGCGGAGATGAACACCGTGCCATCGTCCTCGATGGTGATGTTCGCGCCGGTCTCCTCCGTGATCTGGTTGATGGTCTTACCCTTCGGGCCGATGACCTCACCGATCTTGTTCTGCGGAATGTTGATGCTGGTGATCTGCGGAGCCAGGTCGCTCATGTCATCCGGAGAGTCAATGGCCTCGCCCATCAGCTGCAGGATCTCCAGGCGCGCGGTGCGCGCCTGCTGCAGAGCCTCGGCCAGCACGTCGGACGGAATACCGTCGAGCTTGGTATCCAGCTGCAGAGCCGTCACGAAGTCGGGAGTACCCGCAACCTTAAAGTCCATGTCGCCGAAGGCATCCTCGGCGCCCAGGATGTCGGTCAGGGTGACGTACTTGTCCTTGCCGGCCTTGCCAACCTTGCCGGTCACCAGACCCATTGCAATGCCCGCCACCGGCGCCTTCAGCGGCACGCCGGCGTTGTACAGGCTCAAGGTCGAGGCGCACACGGAACCCATGGAGGTCGAACCGTTGGAGCCCAGAGCCTCCGAGACCTGGCGAATGGTGTACGGGAAGTCATCGCGGCTGGGGATCACGGGCGTCAAGGCGCGCTCCGCGAGCGCACCATGGCCGATCTCGCGGCGCTTCGGGGAGCCCACGCGGCCGGTTTCGCCGGTGGAGTACGGCGGGAAGTTGTAGTGGTGGATGTATCGCTTCGTGGTCTCCGGCCCCAGCGAGTCGATCTGCTGTTCCATCTTCAGCATGTCCAGCGTGGTCACGCCCAGGATCTGGGTCTCGCCGCGCTCGAACAGGGCGGAACCGTGCGCACGCGGCAGCAGCTGGACGACGATGCCCAGGTCGCGGATCGTGGTGCTGTCGCGGCCGTCGATGCGGAAGCCGTCCTCCAGGATGCGGCGGCGCACTACGGTCTTGGTGACCTCATTGTGCGCCGCGCGAATCTCCGCCTCGCGCTCCGGGAACTCCGGCAGCAGATCGTCAACGCTGGCCTGCATGTTCGCGGCCAGCGCCTCGTCGCGCTCCTGCTTGTCGGCGATGGCCATGATGTCTTCCAGCGCATCCAGCGCTTCCGCCTCGACAGAGGCGAAAACGTCCTCGCCATAGGGCGGGAACAGCTCGAATTCGCGCGTTTCGGCGTCCACAGCCTTGGCCAGAGCGTCCTGCGCCTCACAGAGCGTGGCGATGAACGGCTTAGCGGCCTCGATACCCTGCGCCACAACCTCTTCGGTCGGCGCCGGCGCGCCCTCGGCGATGCGCTCAACGACGGTGTCGGTAGCGCCGGCCTCGACCATCATGACGGCAACGTTCGGCTCGCCGCTGCCCGCCCCCTTGCCACGACCGCGACCACGGCCACGGGCGGGCTTCACCGGCTCGGTTACACGACCGGCCACGACCAGCTCGAAAATGGCCTTTTCTTCCTGCTCGCGCGTCGGGAAAGCAACCCACTGGCCCTCCGGGTGGTCGGAATCCACGACGAGCGCCATGCGCACGCCACCCACCGGACCGGAAACCGGCAGGCCAGACAGCTGGGTGGAGGCGGAAGCGCCATTGATAGCCAGCACGTCGTAGCGATCCTTCGGATCCATCGACAGCACGGTCACGATGACCTGCACCTCGTTACGCAGACCGCGCACGAAGGTGGGGCGCAGCGGGCGGTCGATCAGGCGGGCGGCCAGAATCGCATCCGTGCCCGGACGACCCTCGCGGCGGAAGAAGCTGCCCGGGATGCGGCCGACGGAGTACATGCGCTCTTCCACGTCCACGGTCAGCGGGAAGAAATCGATGCCCTCGCGCGGCTGGCGGGAGGCGGCGGTGGTGGACAGCAGCATCGTGTCCTCGTCCAGGTAGGCCGTCACTGCCCCATCGGCCTGGCGGGCCAGCAGCCCGGTTTCAAAGCGGATGCTGCGGGTGCCGAAGTCGCCGTTATCAATGGTGGCCTCTACTTCCCACACACCGGCGTCCGGGTCAACGAGCTCTGCTTGGATGTTCTGCTTCTTCGTACTCATAATGGAGTTTCGCAATCGCCTTTCTGCGTTACCTTGCGTTGCACTCCACGGCGGTTGCCTGTTCGTCTGGTCTTCGGTGCCGACGCCACCGACGTGGAATTTTCTTGAACTATTCGATTGGCTTTTAGGTTTTAACCGGCATCAAGACTAGCACGAAATAGCACAAACGCCCGCCACCTCGTCTTTTGAGAGGTGGCGGGCGTTTGATTTAAAGCTTTAGCGACGCAGACCCAGGCGCTCGATCAGGGAGCGGTAACGGTCAACGTTGTTCTCGGCCAGGTACTTCAGCAGACCCTTGCGGCGACCAACCAGCAGCAGCAGGCCACGGCGGGAGTGGTGGTCGTGCTTGTGGTACTTCAGGTGCTCGGTCAGCTGACGGATGCGAACGGTCAGCAGTGCAATCTGAGCCTCCGGGGAGCCCGTGTCGGTCTCGTGCAGGCCGAACTCCTTGAGAGTCTCGGTCTTCTGTTCCTTGGACAGTGCCATGGATGAATCTCCTTGATAGTTATTTCAGTCCGCGCGAAAGGTTTAACCAGCGACTACCGCAGACCACAGTCGCTAGACCTGGGGATTCTAGCACGCCCATGCCCCAGTTCCCAAAACGCTTAGCCCAGCGCCTTGCGGGTTTCAGTTACGTCCCGGCCGATCGCCTCGATCAGCTCGTCTAGCGAGTTGTAGGTTTCCATTCCCCGCAGGTGGTGTACAAACTCCACCGCGATGTCCAGGCCGTATAGGTCGGCGTCGTGGTCCAGGATGAAGCTCTCCACGCTGCGTGGCTCGTGGCCGAACGTGGGGTTGGTGCCAACGGAGATCGCGGCCGGCAGACGCTCGCCCACCGGCATGGTGCCGATGGTCGCCCCGGTGGAGATCCCATGCCCCGGCAGGATCGTCACGTAGCCCGCGTAAACGCCGTCAGCGGGCAGCGCGAACTTCTCGGCGAAGTACAGGTTGGCCGTGGGGAATCCCAGCGCCCTGCCGCCGCGGCCAGCACCGTGGGTTACTTCCCCGGCTACTCGGAAGTGCCGACCCAGCGCCTCGTTCGCGCCGTCCACGTTGCCCTCGGCCAGGGCCCGGCGGATCCACGTAGAGCAGACCACGTGGTCGCCGTCTTCCAGCAGCTTCAGCACGTCCACCCGCATGCCGCGCGCCTCGCCCAACTCGCGCAGCGTCTCGGGCGTGCCCGCCGCCTTGTGGCCGAAGGTGAAGTTATCCCCCACCACCACGGCCTTGGCATTCAGCATCTTGACCAGCACCTGGTCCACGTATTCCTCCGGCGACCAGCTGGCGATCTCCTTGGTAAAGGAAACGACCACCACGTGGTCAATGCCGTACTCGTGCGCCAGCTCCGCGCGACGGCGCACGCTCGACAGCAGCGGCGGCACCGCCTCCGGCTTAAAGACGACGGTCGGGTGCGGGTCGAAGGTGAACATCACACTCGGCACGCCCCGTTCGCGCGCCAGCTCCACCGCCCGCTGCAGCAGTTCTTGGTGCCCGCGATGCACGCCGTCGAACACGCCGATGGTGACGACGGTGCCGCCGGCTGCCAGGTGCTCGGGAATTCTGTCCAGTCCGTACCAGATACTCACACGTTGCATGCTAGTCGATAGTCTGTGGGTATGAACCAACGCAGTGCCCGTTCCGTACTGAGCCGCTCCGGGGTTGTCCTCGTGGACAAGCCCTCCGGCCCCACCTCGCACGACATGGTGGCCAAACTGCGCCGGATCATGGGTACGCGCCGGGTCGGCCATTCGGGCACCCTCGATCCGATGGCCACCGGGCTGCTGGTTGTGGGCGTCGAAAGAGGAACAAAGTTCCTGGCCCACGTCGTCGCGCACGACAAGCGCTACGAGGCCACCGTTCGTTTGGGCTCCGCCACCCACACCGACGATGCACAGGGCGATGTGCTTTCCACCGCCTCTGCCCAAGTGCTGCAGGCGCTCACCGAACAGCAGGTCCGTGAGGCTTTCGCTACTCAGCGGGGCGACATCATGCAGCGCCCGACCTCGGTTTCCTCCATCAAGATCGACGGCAAGCGCGCCCACGAGCTCGTCCGCGAAGGGCACGACGTGGTGCTGCCCCAGCGGCCCGTCACGATCTTTTCTCTGGAGGTTCTCGATGTTGTTGTGGATGACGCCACCTCGTGCATCGACGCCCGCATTTCCGTGCACTGTTCCAGCGGTACCTACATCCGGGCGATTGCCCGGGACGTCGGCGAGGCTCTGGGTGTGGGCGGACACCTGACACAGCTCCGCCGCACTTCGGTGGGACCCTTCGACGTCTCCGAAGCACGCACTCTGGAGCAGCTCGAGGAGGATTCGAGGCTTACGCTCACCTTGGACGAGGCGATGGTGCGCTGCTTTGAGACCCGCGAGATCAGCGAGTCGGAGGGAGTAGACCTTTCCCTCGGCAAGTGGCTGGAACCCGTCGGCAACCAGGGTGTACGTGCGGCGATCACGCCGTCCGGGCAGGCCATCGCGCTGATCAAGGAGAAAGGCAAGCGCGCTTCCAGCGTGTTCGTCGCCCGCCCGGCGGGAATGGACTAGCGAGCAGGAACGGCCGCGGCGGTGATCACGTATCCGTTGCGGATGGTCCAGCGCCCCTGAATGAACGGCACCGGCACCGGGCGCGCCAACAGGTACGAGGTAAACGTGCCATCGGTGCGCAGGTCGATGTCGGCCTGGTCGAAGTCCAGGAAGCGGTGCGTCAACGGGAACCACGTCTTGTAGGTGGCTTCCTTAGCGCTGAACAGCACGGTATCCAGCAGCTGCAGGTCCTCGGAGCGCATTGCCTTGTGGATGCGACGCTGCTCGCCCAAGTTGGCGATCGTGTTGAACACGCCTTCCGGCAGCGGGCGTGCCACTTCTACGTCGATACCGACGGACGCCCAGCGCTCGGATGGCGCCAGCAGGGCCGCGCGGAAGCCGTCGGTGTGGGTCAGCGATCCGGAAATTCCCTGTGGGAACAGCGGCATCCCGCGCGGCCCGCGCAGGATAGGCGGGTGCGCGTCCATGAAGTTCTTCAGCGCCTGGTGTGCGCACCAGCGCGAATCGCCGAAGTCGGCCTTGCGCCGGTCCACTGCCCCTTCCACCAGCGCCTGCTCCTCCGCCGGGAGGGCGTCGAACTGGCTCAGATCCCCCTGCACACTGTGCAGCTCTGCGCAGACCGTACCCTGGGGCAGCAATCCGCGCGGAATGGTCGGCTGCTGCGCACCGAAAGTCTCCACGATCGCCAGATCCCCTGGCGCCGTTGCGAGTGTTCCGTTGTGCCTCATGCTGTCACCTCCTCGACGAGTACTGGGTAGGGCCACAAATTTTTTTCCAAGCGGGGCGGAAGGCTGATCTTCCGTTCCCTCGGATAACCGAGGGAGACCTCCGCATGCGTTACATTTCCGAGCGAAAACTCTACCGGAATATGTAAATGGCCATAAATCACCGCGCGCGCTCGGTAGCGCTCTGGCCACTCCTGTGTGTGCCGCGTTCCCGACCACAGGCCGATCTCCTGATGCCGGACGTTCCCCATCGCCTCCCGCGCCAGCGGCCAGTGGTTGACCAGAATGGTCGGTCCCTCCACATTCGCCAGCCGGCGCACCGAGTAGCGCAGCCGCTCCCGGCACCACAGAATCACGTCCTCATACGGCGCAATCGCCAGGTCGTCCATCAACACGATGCCTTTGTCGCGGGCTGCCGCCAGCGCTTCAGTGGGCGTCATAGAAGGGTCGCGCCACGAGTGATCGTAAAGAGTAAACAGCGGCACCACGGTGTGGCCCGCGAACATCGGGAAGGGATCCTCCGGGGTGAGCACCCCGAGGCGCTGGGCGACCGCGATGACTGCGTCGTACTTCGCCCGACCTTGGGTGGTATCGCTGGTGCGGCTATAGAGTTCGTGGTTTCCGGGCGCGTAGATGACCTGGGCGAAGCGGCTCTGCAGCAGCCCCAGGGTGCGCTCGATGGTGGGCAGATCCTCTGCAATGTCCCCGGCGACGATGAGCCAGTCGCCCGCGTTAGCAGGCCGGACGTGTTCGCGGACCAGATCCAGGTTGCCGGGGGCGCGTACATGCAGGTCGCTGACGGCCCATAGGGTTCGGGACATCGGGGCGCCCCCTCTCTGAATCAGATCACAACGGTTAACAAGCTTAACACTAGCTAACCCACTTATCACCGGCGAAGCGCCAAGAAACGAAGGCCAAGCGAATCAGGATGAAGCTAAACAGGCCCCACCAGATACCGACCAAACCCCAGCCAAAGATCCAGGAAAGCCACACCAGCGGAATAAACCCGGCCAGCACAGAGACAATCGTGGCGGTGCGCAGGAAGGCCGCATCCGCCGCCCCGAGCAGCACGCCATCCAAGGCGAAAACCACACCCCCGGCCAGCACCAACAGCACCAATAGCCACCACGGGCCGCCGATCGTGGCCAGCACATCGGCATCCGTCGTGAAGATGCGCGGGATAAAATGAGCTCCCGCAGTCAGCCCCGCAGCGAGCACCAGGCTGGCGCCGACGGAGAAGCGCAGCACGGAGACTCCGACCTTGCGTGCCGTCGCGGCCGACCCAGCGCCCAAGGCCGCGCCCACCAGCGCCTGGGCTGCAATGGCCACGGAATCCAGCACCAACGTCAGGAAATTCCACAGCTGCAGCAGCACCTGGTGGGCAGCCAGCGGAGCCGGCCCCATGCGACCGGCCACCACCGCCGCGGAAATGAAAGCCACCTGGAAGCTCAGGCTGCGCAGGATCAAGTCCCGCCCCATCACCAGCTGCGACTTAATCACCGGCCAGTTGGGAGTCAGCGACTTTCCGTCCCCCTCCGCGCGCCAGTACACGACCAGCGCCCCGAGGAAGCAGGCGGCGATGATGACCTCCCCCAGCACGTTGGCGTACGCCGAGCCCACGAGCCCGTAGCCTCTGACCGCCAGCGGGACTATTACCGCCATCGGAATCACCCCGGCGAGTGTGAACCACAGCGGCAGCTTCGTGTTGGACATTCCCCGCAGCCAACCATTGCCCGCCATGGTGCACAGCGCCGGGATGATCGACGCGCACGTCACCCGCATCCACTTCGTGGCCTCGGAGACGACGGTGGCGTCACTAGAAAAGAAGCCCATGATCGCCGGGGCGAAGGCGAAAACAACGCCGGCCAACAGCGCGCCCACGGCCAGGGCAACCCACGTCGCCTGCACGCCCTCGTAGATCGCGTCGGAACGGCGGCCGGCACCGTAGTGCCGCGCGGCGCGGGCGGTCGTGCCATAGGACAGGAACGTCAGCTGGGTAGTAACGGTACCCAACACCGTCGCGCCCGCAGCCAGCGCGGCCAGATCAGCCGCACCCAGGCGGCCAACGACCGCAGTATCCAGCAACAGGTACAACGGCGTGGCCGCCAATACAACGAGAGCCGGCCAGGCCAGCCCCAAGATAGTGCGGGCATCGGCCTGGCCGGTAGAAGCGGGAGCAGTCACTACGACTTGTACGGATCCTCGTCGCCCGCCGGGCGGGCGCCCGCGGACTGCGCACGCAGAGCCTCGTCCTGGGCCTTCGCGCGAGCCAGCAGCTCCTCGAAGTGCGCGGAAGCCTCCGGAACTGTGTCCAAGCTGAAGCTCAAGGTCGGGGTGAAGCGCACGCTCAGCTGATCGCCGACGATCTTGCGCAACTGTCCCGTTGCCTTAGCCAGCGCTGCCTCCGCCGCATCCGTATCCGGCTCTGCGTCCACGGTCTTACCGCGCACGGTGTAGAACACCGTCGCGTCGTGGAGGTCGCCGGTTACGCGCGCGTCCGTGATCGTCACGAACTCCAGGCGCGGATCCTTGATCTGCCGCTCGATGGCCGTGGCAACAATCTGCTGAATGCGCTTGGCCATGCGCGCAGCACGCGCGTGATCAACCATTAACTTCTCCTTTACAAGACCTTGGACACTAGACAGTTTAGGTGCGCGGCTTTTAGGTGCGCGGCACCTCGACCAGCTCGAATACCTCGATGATGTCGTCGACCTGGATGTCAGGGTACGACAGCACCATACCGCACTCGTAACCTGCGGAGACCTCGGTGACGTCGTCCTTCTCGCGGCGCAGCGACTCGATAGTCGCCTTCTCCGCCACGACGTTGCCGTCGCGCACCAGGCGCGCCTGGGCGTTGCGGCGGACCTTGCCGGTCTCCACCATGCAACCTGCAATGAGGCCGACGGAGGAAGCCTTGAAGATCTGGCGGATCTCCGCGGTACCGATCTCCTTCTCCTCGTAGATCGGCTTCAGCATGCCCTTCAGCGCTGCCTCTACCTCCTCGATCGCCTTGTAGATGATCGAGTAGTAGCGGATATCCACGCCCTCGGCGTTGGCCACCTCGGTGGCCTTGCCTTCTGCGCGGACGTTGAAGCCGATGATCACTGCGTCGGAGGCCGCTGCAAGGTTGACGTTGGTCTCCGTCACAGCACCAACACCGCGGTCGATGATGTTCAGGTCCACCTCGTCGTCGACCTCGATCTTCAGCAGCGCGTCCTCCAGGGCCTCGACCGTACCGGCGTTGTCGCCCTTCAGGATCAGGTTCAGGGTGTTGGTTTCCTTCAACACCGCATCCAGATCCTCCAGGGAGACGCGCTTGCGGCTGCGTGCTGCCAGCGCGTTACGACGGCGGGCGTCGCGGCGGTCCGCGATCTGGCGGGCGGTGCGGTCCTCGTCGACAACCAGCAGGTTATCGCCAGCACCGGACACGCTGGTCAGACCCAGAACCTGGACCGGGCGGGACGGGCCGGCTTCCTTGACGTCGTTGCCGTGCTCGTCGATCATGCGGCGCACGCGGCCGTAGGCGTCACCAACGACGATGGAGTCACCAACGCGCAGGGTACCGCGCTGGACGATGATCGTCGCGACCGGACCGCGACCGCGGTCGAGGTGTGCCTCAATGGCGACACCCTGTGCGTCCATATCCGGGTTAGCGCGCAGATCCAGCGATGCATCGGCCGTCAGCAGGACGGATTCCAGCAGCTGGTCGATGTTGGTTCCCTGCTTTGCAGAGATGTCCACGAACATCGTCTCGCCACCGTACTCCTCCGGGATGAGACCGTACTCGGTCAGCTGGCCACGGATCTTGTCCGGCTGGGCGCCTTCCTTATCGATCTTGTTCACCGCGACCACGACCGGAATGTCGGCGGCCTTGGCGTGGTTGATCGCCTCCACGGTCTGCGGCATCACGCCGTCGTCCGCGGCGACCACCAGGATCGCAATATCGGTGGACTTCGCACCACGGGCACGCATGGCGGTGAACGCCTCGTGACCCGGGGTATCCAGGAAGGTAACCAGGCGGTCGTCGCCCTCCATGTTCACGGAGACCTGGTAAGCACCGATGTGCTGGGTGATGCCGCCGGCCTCGCCGGAACCGACGTTGGCCTTACGAATCGTATCCAGCAGGCGGGTCTTACCGTGGTCGACGTGACCCATGACGGTAACCACCGGCGGGCGCTGGGCCAGGTCTTCGTCCTCGCCCTCGTCCTCACCAAACTGCAGGTCGAAGGATTCCAGCAGCTCGCGGTCCTCGTCCTCGGGGGAGACGACCTCGACCTTGTAATCCATTTCCTCGCCGAGCAGCATCAGGGTTTCGTCGGAGACCGACTGAGTAGCGGTCACCATCTCGCCCAGGTTGAACAGTGCCTGAACCAGTGCTGCCGCATCCGCCTGGATCTTCTCTGCGAAGTCCATCAGGGAGGCACCACGAGCGAGGCGAATCTTCGCGCCCTTGCCGTTAGGCAGCTTCACGCCGCCAACGACGCTCGGCGCCTGCATTGCCTCGTACTCGTTGCGCTTCTGACGCTTCGACTTGCGCCCCTTACGCGGTGCGCCACCCGGACGGCCGAATGCACCTGCGGTGCCGCCACGACGCCCACCGCG
Organism: Corynebacterium evansiae; assembly: GCF_027570065.1. Taxonomy (NCBI): domain Bacteria; kingdom Bacillati; phylum Actinomycetota; class Actinomycetes; order Mycobacteriales; family Corynebacteriaceae; genus Corynebacterium; species Corynebacterium evansiae. Next base: position 271,058 of record NZ_JAKMUT010000002.1, read on the forward strand.
TCCACCGCGCGGGCCTCCCGGGCCACCTGGACCGCCGGGGCCACCGTGACGTCCACCGCGACCACGGCCACCGCCGAAGTTGTCGGACTTCGACGGCATCTGGGCCGGGTTCGGGTGGCTCGGCATCATGGCCGGCGACGGACGGCGGCCGCCGCCCTGCTTAGCGCCTGGCTTCGGACCCGACTTCTTGGCCCCACCCGGGCGGTTACCCGGACGCGGCATGTCGCCTGGGCCTGCCTGCCCACCGCGCGGACGCGGTGCGGGGCGCTCGGCCGGAGTGCCGGAGGAAAACGGGTTGTTGGCCACACGCGGGGCGCGACCGCCCGGCTTGGGCCCTGGCTTGGCGCCTGGCTTCGGGCCCGGCTTTGCACCACCTGGTTTCGGACCCGGCTTGGGCCCCGGCTTGGCACCGCCCGGCTTCGGGCCCGGCTTGGCACCGGGCTTCGGAGCTGGCTTCTCGCCAGGCTTCACGGAGGAGGTGGGCTTGGTGCCAGCGCCCGCAACCGGGTTGGTGTTCTTCACTGGCTGCGGACCCGGCTTGGGTCCGGGCTTCGGCCCCGGCTTCGCGGCGGCCTTCGGAGCTGCCTTGGCGGCAGGCTTCGGCCCCGGCGTTGCTGCGGGCTTGGGGGTAGCTGCACCTTCCTTGGCAGACTCTTCGCCCACCCCGTAGTGCTTCTTCATCTTCTTCACGACGGGCGGCTGCACCGTCGAAGAAGCGGTCTTAACGAACTCGCCTTGTTCCTTCAGGGTGGCGAGCAACTCCTTGCTCGTCACTCCGAGTTCCTTGGCCAACTCGTGTACGCGTAGCTTTCCGGCCACTACTCTCCTTCATGTTTGCGGAGCCGTAGTGCGCTCTAGCGTGCAGGTGCGCCTGCAGCCGGGCTACTTACGACTCCCGTACTTGTAGATACTCATCGCTGATGCTGCTTCATCGCGTGCTCATCAGGGTTGATTGTTCTTCATGTCGACGTAACTTCCTCGTCTTTACTTGTCACTGTCACTGGCAGTGTGACGATGTATTCACGTACAGGGTCTGCATCCACGTTGGCGGATACCCTCAACGCACGGCCAAAGGCCCTGCGTTTCACGGCGATTTCCCATGCCTCCACTGTGGGGGTGATCCATGCGCCTCGCCCGGGAAGTTTCCGACCCGGATCGGGGACAACCTGGAGTTCACCCTCGGCTCCTTCCGCGCTTTTCCGCACAACGCAACGCAACAGCTGATCTATTCCCATCACCTGCTTCGTTGCAATGCACGTCCTCACCGGAAGGTGCTTGCTTGTGGGACACTCATGGAATACCACCAGTCCAGTGTATCGCGCCGGCCCCCGAAACAGTTAACTGGGCGTGTCCTCCGCGGCGGCGTCCGTCTCCGAACGGATGTCGATCTTCCACCCTGTCAGGCGTGCGGCCAGACGGGCATTCTGCCCCTCGCGGCCAATGGCGAGGCTCAGCTGATAGTCCGGCACGACGGCGCGGGCGATCTGCATCTCCGGGTCGGTCACCTTCACGCTGACGACCTTCGACGGCGACAGCGCATTGCCGACGAAAGTAGCCGGGTCCTCGGAGTAGTCGATAATGTCGATCTTCTCCCCGCCCAGCTCCTGCATGATGTTGGACACCCGCTGGCCGCGCGGACCGATGCAGGCGCCCTTGGCGTTCAGCCCCTTGACGGTCGAGCGCACGGCGATCTTGGTGCGGTGCCCCGCCTCGCGGGCCACGGAGACGATCTCGACGGAACCGTCGGCAACCTCCGGAACCTCCAGGGCGAACAGTCCCTTAACTAGCTCCGGGTGCGTGCGGGAAAGGTTGATCTGCACCATGCGGTTGGCGTTGTTGATCACGTCCGTAACGAAGGCCTTCACACGCATACCGTGCTCCAGCTCCTCGCCGGGGATGTGCTCGGCGGGCAGGATCTGCCCGTCCTGGCCGTTCGCCTCGGTGCCCAGGTGCACGATGGTCACACCGCGCTCGTTGGCGCGGGCATCGGCGGAAACCACGCCGGAGACCACGCGGTAGCGCAGCTCGGCGTACTCGTCGTAGCGGTTCTGCACGCGAGCGGAGTTGATGCGGAAGCGAATGGCTTCACGCACAGCCAGCGCGCCGTCGCGACCAAAATTTTTCGGAGTGTCGTCGATGCGCCCGGTGACGTTCCCCTCTTCGTCCTTTTCCACCTGGTAGATGGTCACCTCGCCACTAATCGGGTCGATGTCCACATCGACCGGACCGGTGAAGTGGCTTTTCGCCCGGTACGCCTCCCGCAGCCCCCGCTTAACCCCTTCCAGCAGGTCGTCGAAATCCACCGACTCCTGCTTTTCGACTGCACGCAGCGCGGCCATATCAATATTCACTTGTTACTCCTAGTCTTCCGCCGGACTATCCTGCTGATCTTCTGCACGGGGCAACCCGTAGGCGTCAATAGCCAATCCGACAAGATCGACCTCGGCGGCGGGTGCCTGTGAGAATTCCACTTCTACCACCGCACCAGCTACATCTGCGAATCGCACGCGGCGCACGCTGGGCTGTTTCTTATCTGGTGTGATCAAAACGACATCGTCGCCGTCTACCTGCGCGATGCGCTCTACCCCGTCGGCCAGCCGCACGAGGCGCCCGATGTTGCGCACCCAGTGGCGTTGCTCCAGAAGAGGGAAATCGACGCCAGGCGTCGTCAATTCCAGGGTGTATCCGGCCCCAAAGCTCATCTCCCCCGCCGCCTCGGCGTCATCCAAGTGCTTCGATACCTCGCGGCTCAGTTCTTCCAACTGGTCCAGATCCGGGCGCTCGGCGCGGGGGTCGGCGGTATCCACTGCGATCCGAATGGCGGACTTCGCTCCAGCCTTCGTGATCTTGATGTCCTCGATCACCAGTCCGAACTCTTTTACCAATCCGCGCAGCGAGTCTTCGAGCTGCTCCTTGTTTGGAAATGCCATGACCATGCAGTCTAGCAGCAGCTGGCTTCTAGTAGACTCCTAGTCTTGATGAATATGACCAGCTCTCGCCCTCTCCTCACCCGTCGCCGCTTCCTGGGAGCCAGCACGCTTCTAGGCGCCGGATTGGCGATCTCCGCCTGCGAGTTCGGCGAGGAGCCACAAGCAAACGAGCAGCTCATCGACCTCGCCACGGCGCTGCGCAGTGCTCAGAAAAATTTTCAGGCCAAGCAGGCGAAGAAGTGGTCCGGATTCCTCGGCATGCAGTACGACCTGGTCACGGAGGAAACCCTGCGCCAGTGCGGCACCGATAGCGAGGGCAACGCGCCCCAGGGCTGCCAAGAAAAAATTTCCGAGACCAAGAACGCACCCAGGAAAGCTGTTTCCCTGGAAAAGGCCTACGATCGCGCCCTCACAAGCGAGCTGGGCGCACAGGCCTCCCTCATCGCCGGGCTATTCGCTGCTTACAAGGCCGCCGGCGACAACGAGCGTCCTAACCACCCCACCGAGGTCAGCGCTGAGGTCGTCGAGGGCTTTTCTAACCCGGATGTCGATGTGGCAGCGGAGTTTCGTACTTTGTTGACGCTAACTTACGGCGCGATCTACGCCTCGGGCGTGGCGCTGGCCAAGAGCCCAGAGGACAAGCCCCGTTCGCAGATCCAATCCTTGGCCGATCAGCTGCGCGTGCTACGCGACCTCACGGATGACGTCCTGGAAGAGCTGGGCGCGGAGATCCCCGCCCCCGAACCCGGATACACGCAGGGCGAGGCCGATGGGAAGTCGGATGCTGTGGAGTACTTCCACCCCACCGTGCTGCCCATTAGCACCCAGCTTCGCCGTATCACGGAGCTGGCCTCCAACGAGAAGGCAGTCGCCTACGCCGCCGACTGGCTAAAGACCACCGCCTGCGGCGAAGCTGCCCTCGAGCGGCTCCAGGGCAAGGACCCTAAGGACGTGCCTCTCCGCGGAGAGCCCGCTTAGCCTCCGGCAGCGCGTCGGTGTAGTCGACCTCGTAGGTCTCTCCGGTCAGGCGGTTGCGCAGCTCCACCTTGCCGTCGGCGAACCCGCGGCCGACCACGACCACCAGGGGCATGCCCAGCAGCTCGGAATCCTTGAACTTCACACCCGGGGAAACCTTCGGACGGTCGTCGAAGAGGACCTCCAAGCCGTCGTTGGACAGCGTCTCCACCAGCTCCACGGCGGCCTCGCCCGCGGCGGCGTCCTTGTTGGCGATCACCACGTGCACATCGAAAGGCGCGACGGATGCCGGCCAGCGCAGCCCGGACTCGTCCAGCATCTGCTCGGCGATCACGCCCACCAGGCGGGAAACGCCCACACCGTAGGAGCCCATCGTCGGCACGGAGCGCTTACCGGACTCGTCCAGGATCTTCACGTCGAAGGCCTCGGTGTACTTGCGCCCCAGCTGGAAGATGTGGCCGATCTCGATGCCACGAGCCAGCGTCAGGGTGCCCTTGCCGTCCGGGGACGGGTCGCCCTCCAGCACCTCGGCGGCCTCCACGAAGCCGTCCGGGGTGAAGTCGCGCCCTGCGACCAGGCCCACGACGTGGCGGTTCTTAGCGTCCGCACCGGCGATCCAAGAGGTTCCCTCCACCACACGCGGGTCGGCCAGCAGGCGAACACCGTTTGCAGCCAGCCCCTTCGGCCCCACGTACCCCTTGACCAGGAAGGGGTGCTTCTTGAAGTCCGCCTCTTCGGCCAGCTCCACCTGCGCGGGCTCCATGGCCGCCTCGAGCCTCTTCATGTCCACCTCGCGGTTGCCCGGCACCAGCACGCCGGCCAGGGACTCGCCGCGTGGCTTGCCCTCTTCGTCCAGCGTCGGGTCGTTGACCTTGATCACGATGCACTTCAGCGTGTCCGCAGCCTCCACGGCACGGCCGTCGATGGTGATGCCTTCGTCGTTGGCCCAGTCCACCAACGCCTCGATGGTCTCGCTGTCCGGGGTCTCGTACTCCTTGGCCTCCGGCTGGCCCTCGATCGGCTGAGCCGGCGGGACCTGCGTCACTACCGCCTCGACGTTCGCGGCGTAGTCGCTCTCGGTGGAGCGCACGAAGGTGTCCTCGCCGGTGTCGGCCTCAGCCAGGAACTCCTCGGATGCCGAGCCGCCCATAGCGCCAGAGGTCGCAGAGCAGATCGCGTACTTGATGCCCAGGCGGTCGAAGATGTTCTGGTAGGCCTTGCGGTGCAGCTGGTAGGACTCCTCCAGCCCCTCATCGTCCATGTTGAAGGAGTAGGAATCCTTCATGATGAACTCGCGGCCGCGCAGGATGCCGGCGCGCGGGCGTTCCTCGTCGCGGTACTTCGTCTGCACCTGGTACAGGATCACGGGGAAGTCCTTGTAGGAGTTGTACTCGGACTTCACGACCGAGGTGAACATCTCCTCGTGCGTCGGCCCCAGCAGGTAGTCCGCGTTCTTGCGATCCTTCAGGCGGAACAGCGCATCACCGTACTCGACCCAGCGGCCGGTCGTCTCGTAGGGCTCACGCGGCAGCAGCGCGGGGAAGGAAATCTCCTGCGCGCCGATGGCGTTCATCTCCTCGCGTACGACCTCTTCGACGTTGCGAAGCACCCGCAGGCCGAGCGGCAGCCACGAGTACACGCCGGGGGCAACGCGGCGGATGTATCCCGCGCGTACCAGCAGCTTGTGGCTGGGCACCTCTGCGTCTGCGGGGTCGTCACGCAGGGTGCGCAAGAATAGTTGTGACATCCGAGTAATCATGAGTCATGACTTTACCTTTTCGCCCTTTGACTTGTGTCGTTTGGTAGGGGTTTTAGCTAGTCTGTGGGAATGCTGATCGTGCTTCCTCCGTCCGAAACCAAGGCTCCCGGTGGCTCGCTGCCCGCCGGGGAGCCGTTACACTTCCCGGAACTCGACCCCATCCGCGAGGAGCTCACCCGCGATCTGGTCGCTCTGTGCACCGAAGATCCGGAGGCCGCCATGCAGGTCCTGGGCCTTTCCGAGAAACTGCGCGGCGAGGTCGAGGCTAATCAAGTGCTGCGCACCGCCCCGACGATGCCGGCCCTGCGCCGTTACACGGGCGTGCTCTACGATGCGCTCGATGTGTCTTCTCTTTCTGACGCCACCACGCCCCACCTAGCCATCGGCTCAGCACTGTATGGCCTGGTCATGGGCGGGGATCCGATCCCCCACTACCGGCTTTCGGGTAGTACTAAGCTCACCCCCGGCACCACCATGAAGAAGCGCTGGGGTTCTGCTATCACCGAGGCGCTGCAGCGCGCTGAGCAAGAACACGGCCTGGTGGTGGACTTACGTTCCGGGGCCTACCAGCAGCTTGGCAAGCTGAAGACTGCGGTGACTGTGCGGGTGGAATCCGTGCAACCCGATGGCAGCCGCAAGGTCGTCAGCCACTTCAACAAGCACTACAAGGGCCTGCTCGCTCGCGCGCTGGCTCAGGATCCCAGCGGCACCACCGCCACGGAGGTTGCCGACATCGCCCGCGCCGCCGGCTTCACCGTGGAGCAAGACTCCACGGAGCTCACCCTCGTCGTCTAGAGGCCCGCGACCTCGCCGATCACGTACACCGCCGGCGAGCCGACCTCGTTGGCTTCGAAAGTTTCGGCCAGCGTACCCAGTGTGCAGCGGAACCCACGCTGCTGGTCGGTGGTGCCCTCCTGGATCACGGCGGCCGGCGTGTCGGCCGCCAATCCCCCGGCCTGCAGCTCCGCGGCAATCGCGGCCACGTTCCGCACGCCCATGATCACGCACAGCGTGGCCCCCGAGGCCGCCAGCGCACGCCAGTCCACCAAGCTGCTCGGGTTATCCGGCGCCACGTGGCCGGATACGACGGTGAAGGCGTGCACCACGCCCCGCTGAGTCACGGGCACGCCGATGGCCGCAGGCACGCTCACGGCACTGGTCACGCCCGGGATAACCTCGCAGGGCACACCCGCCGCAGCGCACGCCTGCACCTCCTCGAAGCCGCGCCCGAACACGAACGGGTCCCCGCCCTTGAGCCGGGCAACGGTCTTGCCCGCCCGTGCGTGCTCCACCAGCAGCTCGTTGGTCTTTTCCTGGCTGACCTGCCGGGAGTACGGCAGCTTCGCCACGTCGATGACCTCCTTGGCCTCCACGTCGCACAGCTTGTCCAGCTCGCTGGTGGGGCCCAGGTGATCGGTCAGGATCACGTCGGCTGCCTGCAGCGCGCGCATCCCGCGCACTGTAATCAGGTCCCATGCCCCAGGCCCGCCGCCGATCAGCACCACTTTCCCTGTGTCACTCATGGCAATTCAGCCTACCCCTACAATGGGCAACACCATGAATACGTTTGCCGAGCAATTCCCGGAACTCGCCCTCCCCTGCACCGGGGAGGTATTCCCCGACCCGCAGATCCTCGTGCTCAACGAGCCCCTCGCCGCCGAGCTGGGCCTGGATCCGCAGTGGCTCCGCAGCCCCGAGGGCATGGCCTTCCTCACCGGCCAGAACGGCGGCCATGCACTCGGCTACGCCGGCCACCAGTTCGGGCAGTTCAACCCGCGCATGGGCGATGGCCGCGCCCTCCTACTGTCTGAGCACACGGATCCCCAGGGCAAGGTCTGGGACATCCACGCCAAGGGCACCGGCCGCACCCCCTTCTCCCGCGGGGGCGATGGCCACTATCCCCTCGATGCCGCACTCAAGGAGTATGCCTTCGCCGAGTCCCTCCACGCCCTGGGCGTCCCTACCGCCCGCTCGCTGGCTGTCCTCTCCACCGGCCACACCGTGCGGCGCAACCGCCTCCACCCGGGCGCGGTCGGGGTGCGCGTCGCCAGCTCCCACATCCGCATCGGCACCTTCCAATACGCCGCGCTCATGGGCTCGCAGGTCACCGAACGCCTCGTCGACTACGCCCTCGCTCGCCACTTCCCCCAAGGCACGTCGCCGCTCGATCTTTTTGACGCCACCGTTTCCCGCCAAGCCGAACTCGTCGCCAGCTGGATGCGCTTCGGCTTTATCCACGGGGTGATGAACACCGACAACATCGCAGTCTCCGGGGAGACCATCGACTTCGGCCCGTGCGCCTTCATGGACTACTTCGCCACCGACACGGTGTATAGCTCCATAGACACTCGTGGCCGCTACGCTTACGCTAGGCAGCCCGCCGTCATGATGTGGAACCTTGCACGCCTGGCTGAGGCGCTCGTGCCGCTGGTAGATGAGGGCGTCAAAAATCTTACAGAGCGCTTGCACCGCTTCCAGCCGCAGTACGCCGCGGCGTGGGACGAGCAGATGGCGGCCGCTCTCGGAGCCCCGGACTGCGCCGAACAGTTGCTTGACCTGCTGCAGGTAGCGGCTCCCGACTACGGTGCTCTCCTGGCCAACCTGAACCCGGGCGAAATCCCCCAGGGTCTAGAGAACATTCCGGGTGCCGCCGAGTGGACCGAACATTGGACGGCCCAGGACCCCCACCCGCGCAATCCCATCTACCTGCCCCGCAACCACGGCATGCAGGCCGCGCTAGAGCAGGCCGAGGCGGGTGACCTCAGCCGCTACCTACTGGCGCTCGAGGCGCTACGTAGCCCCTTCGAATGGAACGACAAATACGAAAAACTCGGCCTCCATGCGACGGTGCCGCGCGAGGAAGCCGAGTTCACGACCTACTGCGGTACTTAGACCAGCTTCAGGGCCTTCTGGGAACGATCCCACTGCTCGTTGAACAGGTTGGCATCCTTAGCCAGGCGAGTGCCGTAGGAAGGAATCATTTCCTTCAGCTTCGGAGCCCAGTCGGCGATGCGGTTGCCGAAGCAGCGCTCCAGAACCTCGAGCATTGCGGACGGTGCAATGGACGCACCCGGGGAAGCACCCATCAGGCCGGCGATGGTGCCGTCGTTGGAGTTAATCAGCGCGGTGCCGAACTCCAGGGAGCCGAACTTCGGCGCGCCGATCGGCTTGATGACCTGCACGCGCTGGCCGGCGGTGACCAGCTCCCAATCCTCGGCACGTGCCTCCGGCATGTACTCGCGCAGGGATTCCACGCGGGCTGCCTGGTCCTTCAGCACCTCCTCGATCAGGTACTTGGTCAGGCCCATCTCCTGCACGCCCACGCCCAGGTAGGACGGGAGGTTGCCCACGCGCAGGGACTTAAACAGATCCAGGTAGCTGCCCTTCTTCAGGAACTTCGGAGTCCAGCCGGCGTACGGACCGAACAGCAGGCCCTTCTTGCCGTCGATCACACGGGTGTCCAGGTGCGGAACGGACATCGGCGGAGCGCCAACGGAAGCCTTACCGTAGACCTTGGCCTGGTGCTGCTCCACCAGCTCCGGGTTGGTGCAGCGCAGCCACTGGCCGGAAACCGGGAAACCGCCGTAGCCCTTGATCTCCGGGATGCCGGACTTCTGCAGCAGCGGCAGAGCCATGCCGCCGGCACCGACGAAGACGAAGTTCGCGGTGATCACGGAGGTGTCGCCGGTGTGCAGGTTCTTGGTGGTGATCTTCCACTTGGAACCGTCGCGGTTGATGTTCTTGACCTCGTTGCCGTAGCGAACCTCGACACCCTGAGCGGTGACGGCGTCCAGGTACTGGCGGGTCAGCGCACCGTAGTTGATGTCGGTGCCCTCGTCGAACCAAGAGATCGCAACCGGGTTGTTGAAGTCACGGCCACGGGCCATCAGCGGCAGGAACTCGGCGAACTTCTCGTCGGAGTCGCTGTACTGCATGTTCGGGAACAGCGGGTGGTCCTTCAGCGCCTCGTAGCGGGCCTTCAGGTAGTCCACCTGGTCCATACCCTGTGCGAAGGAGACGTGCGGAACCTTGTTGATGAACTCGGACGGGTCGCCCAGCACATTCTGCTCGACCAGGTAGCTCCAGAACTGGCGGGAGACCTGGAACTTCTCGTTCACACCGACGGCCTTGGAGATGTCGATCTTGCCGTTGACCTCGGGGGTGTAGTTCAGCTCGCACAGCGCGGAGTGGCCGGTACCAGCGTTGTTCCACGGGTCGGAGGATTCCGCACCAGGGGTGTCCAGACGCTCGATGATCACCTGGCTCCAGTCCGGCTGCAGCTGCTTCAGCATGACGGACAGGGTGGTGGAGATAACACCCGCACCAATTAGTGCAACGTCCACAGAATCTTTATGTGCCACTATCTATTCATTCCTTCAAAGGCGAAAAAGTCAGACCGTTATTGTGTCATATTTACTCTACGCCTATAGGCCAATGTTTCAATGTTCTTTGCCTGTTCGTGGCGCTAGCATGAGTACATGCCTAATAGCCCCGCACTCCCTACCTCCGCCGCCGATCTCAAGTTTGTGCCCGATGAGCTGGGCGAAGGCTTCGGCCAATGCTTCCTCGAGCTGGGCGACGACCCGGATGGCGAGTCCCCCATTCGTTGCACCCTGGTGCGTTACTGCCCGGATGCGCCCGACGATTCCTTTTTCTCTCGCCCCGCCATGCTTTTTGTCCATGGAATGACGGACTATTTCTTTCAGGACCATGTAGCCCGCCATTTTCACGACTCCGGCTTTGCCGTCTATGGCCTGGATCTGCGCAAGTGCGGTCGCTCCTGGCGCGAGGGGCAAACCTGGCATCACGTCAGCGATCAGTCCCTCTACGACGTCGATCTCTCCACCGCCACGTCCCTCCTCGCCGCCGCCCACGCCGCGGTCGTTCCTGTTGGGCACTCGACCGGCGGGTTGGACGTCACAATGTGGGCTCATCGCCTTTTTGACGCCGGTTCCCCCCTCCACAGTTCCATCGCCGCCATCGTTTTGAATTCGCCGTGGTTTGGCCTGCAGTTCAACCCGGCCGTTCGCTTCGTTATCAACCGCGTGCTGCCGGTCGTCCACAAGCTGCGGCCCAACATGCTGCTACCCGGCGGGATCAACCCGACCTACGGCCGGTCCCTGCACGTCACCGAGGCCGGCGAGTGGAATTACAACCTGCGCCTCAAGCCCCTGGAGCCCCGCCCGAAGTATCTGCAGTGGCTCCTGGGCGTGGCTCGCGAAATCCGCCGCCTCCACTCCGGCAAGGGTGACACAGGCGTGCCGACGCTCCTTTTGACCAGCCACACCCATCACTTCTCCAAGAAGCTATCCCGCGAGTCCTACAACGCCGACCTCATCCTCATGCCCAGCCAGATGTGGCAGCAGGCCTCCAATGCCTCTTCCCTGTCCACCACCGTCGTCATCGAGGGCGCGCTTCACGACGTGTTCCTCTCCCGCCCCAAGGTTCGCGACCAAGCCTTCGCCGTCGCCGACGAGTGGCTTAGCGACGTCTTCAATGAAAGGAAGGTTCACCGTGCCTGATTTCGACCTCATCATCGTCGGCACCGGCTCTGGCAACTCCCTGCCCAGCCCCGCCAACGAGCACCAGAAGATCGCCATCGTGGAGAAAGGTACCTTCGGTGGCACCTGCATCAACGTGGGCTGTATCCCGACCAAGATGTTTGTGCACACCGCCGACGTCGCCCGCAGCTTCTCCGAGGCCTCCCGCCTGAGCCTCACCGGCGAGCTTCAGCACGTTGACTGGAAGGATATCCAGCGCCGTGTCTTCACAGACCGCATCGATCCCATCAGCGAGAGCGGCGCCGCCTACCGCGCGGGAGACGAAACCCCGAACATCACCCTCTTCGAAGGCACCGCCCGCTTCGTTGGCCCCCGCACGCTGCAGATCGACGACGGCCCCACCATCACCGGCGCCAACATCGTGCTCGCCACCGGCGGCCGCCCACGCATCCACCCCGCCCTCGCCGACGTGCGCTACCGCACCAACGAGGACATCATGCGCCTGGATGAACTGCCGAAGTCCCTCATCGTCGTCGGCGGCGGCATCGTCGCCGTGGAGTTCGCCGCCATGTTCTCTGGCCTCGGCACGCAGGTTACGCTCATCAATCGCTCGGAGAAGCTGTTGCGGAAGTTGGACGCCGACATCTCCGAAGCCTTCACCACTCAGGCCAAGCAGCAGTGGACGAACCACTTGGGGCGCACCATCACCGCCGCCGAGGAAGCCGACAATGGCCAGATCACCCTCACCCTTGATGACGGAACTACCGTCACCGGCGAGGAGGTTCTCGTTGCGATGGGGCGCGTCAACAATTCGGACACGTTGGACTGCGAAGCGGGTGGCGTCAAAACCCGAGAAGACGGCCTAATCGAGGTCGACGAATACGGCCGCACCAGCGCCGACGGCGTGTGGGCGCTGGGTGATGCGTGCAACGACTTCGAGCTCAAGCACGTCGCCAACGCCGAGGCGCGAGTGGTGGCGCACAACCTGGCTCACCCCGATGGCCTGCGAAAGTTCAACCACGACGTGGTCCCCAGCGGAGTGTTCACGCACCCGCAGATCGGCGTGGTGGGCATGACCGAGCAGGAGGCGCGCGAGACCGGCCGCCCCCTCACCGTCAAGATCCAGAAGTACGGCGACGTGGCCTACGGTTGGGCGATGGAAGACACCACCGGGTTCTGCAAGGTCATCGCCGACCGCAGCACCGGCGAGATCCTCGGCGCGCACATCATCGGGCCGGAGGCTAGCTCTTTGATCCAGTGCTTCGTCACCGCCATGACTTTCGGAATTAATGCCCGCGATTTCGCCGAAAAACAGTATTGGCCCCACCCCGCTCTGACAGAATTGGTCGAGAACGCCCTACTTGGGTTAGATTTCGAAAACTAACAAAGGAGCTTTCTCGCCATGTTTGCAGTAGTCACCGGAGCAGCCTCAGGTATCGGCCGGGAGGTGGCACTGCAACTGGCCGAACGTGGCTATGCAGTGGCCGTCAGCGACCGCGACGCGGAAGGCCTGGCCGCTACTGCCAAAGACATCACCTCCCGCGGAGGTACCGTCGCCGACCAACGCACCGTGGACGTAACCGACGTGGAAGCAGTGAAAGCCTGGGCAGACGACGTGGTCGCTACCCACGGCGCCCCGGACCAGGTACACCACGTGGCCGGCATCGCCATCTGGGGTGACGTGCGCCAGATGCCCCACGAAAAGTGGCAGCGCGTGATCGATGTGAACCTGATGGGTTCCGTGCACATGGTGGAGGCCTTCGCGCCCAAGATGATGGAGGACCAGCCTGTGCGCCGGCGCCGCCGCGACCGCCGGAAGCTGGTGTTCGTCTCGTCCGCCGCGGGCATCATCGGCCTGCCGTGGCACGCGGCCTATTCCGCCTCCAAGGGTGGCGTGCTGGGCATGTGCGAGGTGCTGCGCTTCGACCTGGCACCCTTCGGCGTGGACGTGCACGCCGTCGCCCCGGGAGCGGTGGACACTCCCCTGGTTCGCACCATCGACATCCACGGCGTGGATCGCTCCAAGAAGCGCATCCAGAAGGCAACTTCGCTGTTCCAGGGCCACGCCGTAAGCCCCGCCAAGGCGGCTCAAAAAATTTTGAAGGGCGTGGATAAGGGCAAGTACCTCATCAACACCAGCGGGGACATCCCTGTTGCCCGGTGGGCGCAAGTCAACGCCCCGTGGGCCTACAAGGGCGTGATGAAGGCGCTTAACGCTGGGTTCCGATGGGCGTCAAAGTAAGAAGGGCAACGAGATAGATCCGAGCAACACCAGAACGACAAAGATGCCGAACACCTTGCCCTGCCAGTGGGCATAGTTGAAGTCCACGCCCACCCCGACCCGCTTGTCGACCAGCACGGCCGGATCGTCCGGGTTGTAGTAGAACATGCCCCACTTGTAGTGCTCGTCGTTGTCCGTGCTCGGGCTCGTGGTGTTGTTCTGCTTCCTCGCCAACGCCACAACCATCGCGAGGCTAGACCCTAGCACCAGCACCAGCGAACCGACCATGACTGGAGCTACCCAGTTCGTGTGCAGTACGGTCACGACCTGCAGGCTGGCGAACATGATGGCCAGCGTAAGGTTCATCACGGCTAGCCACATCGCCGTGTAACCATGCGAGGGCTTCCAACGCAGTATCGCCGCAGCTATCAGCACGAAAGACAGCACCAATACCGCACCAAATATCGTCGGTAGGAATACCGACCCCACGGTCTTGTCACTCCAGCTGTCCGGCTCGAAGCGAGTACCAAAGTGGGTCGCGAAGCGCTCCGGAATGTCCTCCCACCGCGCGGCCACGTACCCGGCCGCCAGGCTAAGCAGCGCCAGCGCCGCCCAAATGAGCGCCCACGTGCGGTTTGCTGTTCTCATCGGTGTTCCTCAAAATTTTTCTGGTGCCAGGTGTTCGATTAATTCTACTTCTGTGCAAGGGGGTTGTCCGAGGCGGCTTATATACTGCACGCACAAGCCGGGAAAAATTTTTTGGCTACACCACAAAACCACCTCCGAACAGGCAATAAGGGGAAAGACCATGTTCGAGCATTCCACCACCACACCCTGCTGGCGCATCACCGACCCGAACGATCCACTAAGCGCAGCCGCGTGCGAAGTTAACCGCGGGCACGTGAACCTCGCCGTGGCCTGCACGCCCGAGATGAACGATTGCGTCATCGACGTATCCACCCGCCTGGCCGTGCGCCTGGGGCTAACGGAGTACCGCGCGCTCACGCTAGTCGAGATCGGCCACATGTTCCGCCGCTTCCCTAGCATCCTCGAGCTGGCCCGCACCGGCGCTTACTCGCTTGACCTGCTCCGATGCATGGCCGAATGCCTCAGCCCCGTCAAAGAAGACGTCCCCGAAATCTTCGAGGAAAAAATTTTTAAGGCCATCTCCCCGACCGTCCCGAACCAGGCCATGCTGGCCAGAGCAACCATCCGCAGCCGGATTGAGCAAGTGATTCGCAAGCACGATCCACAAGCGCTGCCGGAGGAGCCGAAGGATGCGGATACGGGTTCTTCCGCACGCCTCGACATCGACGATCGGCCCGATACCACCACTGTTTTCTTCTTGACGCTACCTAAGCTCGAGGGGCTCGAGATGCTCAAAGCGGTCAACAGTGTGGCCAAGAGCAATTCCTGCTCCCGCGCCGAGGCGCTGATGCAGCTCGTGCGCAGGCAGACCACGGCGGAGGTAACGCTGAACCTGTACCGCAGTGTGGACGAACCGGACTCGCAGATCTGGGCTGCAGGGGGCTGGCTCAGCTCGCTGGCCACGCCGGAGTGGATGAAACGGGTGACGCACGTCCAGATCCCGGGAGCCGCGAGCAACGAGGGCTACTCCCCTACACCCCTGGTGCGCGCTGGCGTGGAAGGCCGCGACGGGACGTGCCGCTTCCCTGGCTGCTCGGTGCCCGCGCACAAGTGCCAGTTGGATCACGTGCAGCGCTACGACCATGAAAATCCGCAGGCAGGAGGGCCTACGGCCACGTCAAATCTCCACTGCCTTTGCGCCAAGCACCACAATGCGAAGACGACTGGCTCCTGGGACGTCACCATCCACCCGAACGGCAACGAGACCTGGACCAGCCACGGCGACGGGCACACCGTCATGACGGCACCCAACGGGCCGCTGGGGCGGGAAACCTTCGCCCAGCGCGCGGCGAATCGCAGGAGGGTTGCCTAACGCGGCTCGTCTACTGGGACTCCCATGACGTCCAACGCTGTGGCCAGGCCGTCGTAGTTGGTGACCAACATGACGAACGCGACCTGCTCGCGTTCGCTCAGCAGATCCCGCAGCCGCTGAGCCATGTCGGCGGAAAGCCCACGGTCGCGGACGAGCTGCTCGGCGGCGTCCAGCAAGGTGCCGTGGCGACCGGTGCGGCCGTGGTCGGGCTGGAATAGGGCGTCAATATCCTTGACCCCAACCTTTGCCGCGAGGGCACGGTGCTGGTCGGCTTCGTAGGCGCTGCCGCGCAGATAGGCGACGCGCAGGATGATCATTTCGGTTTCGACGCGCGAGAGGTAGCCGAAGGGCATCATCGAGCCGCCGTAAAGCAGCCAAAAGAAGAACAAGCGCGGGGCGCGGCCGATGGTGGCGAACACTCCGAGGTTCTTCTTTTTGGTCACGCGGGCGCCCACGCGCGTGGCGAAGGCGCCGAACGGGCCGAGGCGGCGCAGGTGTTCAGAACGTTGAGCGGGGCCGGGACCCAGCGGTGTAGTTTTGTCTCCCATACTTTTGGGAGGTTAGTCGGTCGAGCTAGTCCTCGCTGGGAATTGTCAGAACCTCGTAGCCGTCTTCGGTGACGACCAGGGTGTGCTCGAACTGCGCGGTCCACTGGCGGTCCTTGGTTTGGACAGTCCAGTCGTCATCCCAGACCTCGTAGTCGAGGCCGCCGAGGTTGATCATCGGCTCGATGGTCAGGGTCATGCCCGGCTCGAGCAGGTCGGTGTACATGGTCGGGCGGTCGTAGTGCAGCACGACGAGACCGTTGTGGAAGGTCGGACCAACGCCGTGGCCGGTGAAGTCCTCCACGACGTTGTAGCCGAAGCGCTTTGCGTAGCTTTCGATCACGCGGCCGATGACGTTGATCTGCCGACCGGGCTTCACGGCCTTGATGCCGCGCCACATCGCCTTCTCGGTGCGCTCGACCAGCAGGCGGTGCTCCTCGGAGACGTCGCCAGCCAGGAAGGTCGCGTTGGTGTCGCCGTGCACGCCGTTCTTGTAGGCGGTGATGTCGATGTTGACGATGTCGCCGTCCTGGATCACGGTGCTGTCGGGGATGCCGTGGCAGATGATCTCGTTGAGGCTTACGCAGCTGGACTTCGGGAAGTGCCGGTAGCCAAGCGTGGAGGGGTAAGCGCCGTGGTCGCACATGTACTCGTGCGCCACGCGGTCGACCTCATCGGTAGTCACGCCGGGGGCGACGGCGGCGCCGGCGGCCTGCAGGGCATCGGCGGCGATGCGGCTGGCCTCGCGCATCTTCTCGATGGTCTCGGGAGTCTGCACCCACGGCTCGCCCACGTTCTCCTGCACACTGTCCTTCCAGGCGTACTCCGGCCTTTCGATGTGAGCCGGGACGGAGCGGATGGGCGTGGGGTTACCGGGGGTCAATGGTGCTCGAGTCATGGCTCCCTATCTTACTCTTGACGCCCTTCCGCCTCCGCGTCTGGGCCATCCAGGTTCTTGAAGAAGTCGGCGGTCACGGAAGTAGCGTGCTCGGAGCCGCCGCCAAGGACAATGAGGGTGGCAAAGGCCAGGTCGCCGCGGTATCCGGCGAGCCAGCTGTGGGAACCCTCGTTAATTTCGGCTTCACCGGTCTTGGCATAGACCTCGCCGGCGCCGGCGACACCGGAGCCCGAGCCGTTGGTGACCACGGCGCGCATCATGCGGCGGAGTTCCCCGATAGCCTTCGGATCCAGCTTCTTCTTGGCGTCCTTCTTGGCCTCGTCGTTCTTGGCTTCGGTGTTGTGGTTCTCGCCGGCGATGAGGTACGGGGTGGGCGCCTTGCCGGCTGCCACGGCGGAAGCGACCAGGGCCATGCCGAAGGGGCTGGCGAGGTCGAGGCCCTGGCCATAGCCGGCCTCGGTGCGGTCGAGCATCGTCTCGCCCTCGGGTACGGCGCCGGTGATGGTCTCCAGCCCCTCGATGTCATAGTCGGCGCCTAGGCCGAACTGCGCGGAGATGTCCTTCAGTTCGCCCGGCTTCAGCTTGGTGGAGATGTCCGCGAAGGTGGTGTTGCACGACTTGGCGAAGGCATTCTCCAACGGGGTGTTGCCCAGCGAGAAGCCGTTGTAGTTGGTGACGATGCGCCCGCCGATGTCCTGCGTGCCGGGGCAGCCGACGATCGAATCCGGGCTAAGCCCCTGCTTCTGCAGGCCCGCGTATGCGGTGAGCATCTTGAACGTCGAGCCCGGCGGGTACTGGCCCATCAGGGCAACGTTGCCGTCCTCGTCGGCCTTCTCAGACTGGGCGACCGCCAGCACTTCGCCGGTCGAGGGGCGCATGACCACCATCATCGTCTTGGCGTCGGCTCGGGTATCCACGGCCTTCTGGGCGGCCTCCTGGACCTTGCGGGACAGGGATACGCGCACACTCGGGGAAGACTTCGGATCCTCGCCGCCAACCTTGGCCACCTCGTTGCCCTCGCTGGTGGCGGCGACGACCTTCCAGCCAGCCTCGCCCTGCAGGTCCTTCTCCACGACTCCCCTGACGCGCGCCATGATGTCGGGGGCGAAGGAGGGGTCGGGGCGCACAAGGGCGGGTTCCTCATTCAGGCGTACGCCTTCGACGTTGCCGAGGGCGCCCTGCAGGCGCTTGCCCTGGGCCTGGTTGACGGTCAGTACGGAGTACTCCCCGTCCACATCGGTGGCCTCCTTGGCCTTCTCCACCGGGTCGATGCGGGGCACGGACTTATCGCCGCCCCGTAGCGCATCCAGCTCGCCGGCGATGCGCCGCATGGTCCCCTGGACGCTGGAAACCTTGTTCGGATCGACGAGGACGCGATACTGGGTACCTGGCTCCAGCAGCACCGCGCCATCGGAGCCCACCACGTTGGCGACGGTGGCGGGAACGCTGCGCAGCTCCAGGTGCTGGTTGGCGCCCAGCTCCGGGTGTAACACGGCGGGCTGCCAGCGCACGGACCAATCGTCGCCGGTGCGGGTGAGGTTCATCGAGGAGTCATAGGAAAACTCGCGGTCGCCCGGCAGGTCCCAGCGCATCGAATACTGCGCGGTGGCCTGATTGTCCTGAGTATTAACGTTCTTCAGTTCCGTATGCAGGCCCTCGGCCTGCAGAGACTGCCACGCCTTCTCGATGGCCTGGGTTGCCTTGTCAGGGTTATCGGTCTCCCCTCCGGCCTGCGAGGCTTCACCCGGGTTGGAAAGGGCGGCGAGGAAGGCCTGGGCGGCGTCATCAGCAACATCGGGTTTCGGCGTACAAGCCGCAGCGCCCAGCACCAGGCCAGCCGTCGTGACGGCCGCGGTGATGCTCCGGCGAGGGGTCCAAGAGGTGGTGCGCATAGGCACAGAGAGTAACAGGATTAATCGATGATTCCGCGTTCCCTCGCCACGGCGACGGCAGCTGTTCTGTTTTTCACATTCAGCTTGGAGAAAACGTGTGCCATGTGGGACTTCACGGTCGCCTCGGTGAGGATGAGGTCCTTCGCGATTGCCCGGTTGGACTTGCCTTGGCTGGCGAGCACAAGGACCTCCTGCTCGCGATTGGTCAGCGACTCGAAGGGATTGGCCAGCCGGCCGCGGAGCTTGCCCATGATGTTCTTGTTCATCACCGTCTGCCCGCGGGCAGCCTGGCGGATGCCCTCGGCCAACTCGTCGGGGGCGCAGTCCTTGAGCAGATAGCCGACCGCGCCGGCGGAAATGGCTCCCAGGACGTCACTGTCGGTGGAATAGTTCGTCAGGATCAGCACCTGCGGAGCGGGCTTGCGCTTGCGGATCGCGCGGGTGGCGCGCACTCCCCCGGATTCAGCGCCCTCGCTGCCGGGGCCTTCCCCGAAGCGCAGATCCATGAGCACCACGTCGGGCTGTTCCTCGGCGCAGATGGCGACGGCGCGGTCGGGGTCGCCCACGGAGGCCACGATCTCCACGTCCCCCGTTCCGCGCAGCATCGCCTCGATCCCGGCGCGAACCACGGGGTGATCGTCGCAGATCAGGACACGTAGCTGGTCTGGCACTTCTAACTCCTAACGAATCGGCACCTGGATGGATACACCACAGCCGGCGCCCGGCGAGCTTTCCACGTGCATGGTCGCGCCGATGAGGTTGGCGCGGCGCCGCACGCCCGCCAGACCGACCGGCGACAGGCTCATCTTGTCGGCGGCGATCTTACTGACTAGTTCTTCGTCCATGCCCCGGCCGTTGTCCACGACGTCGAGGCTGAGAAGGTCGCTCTGGTAGGTCAAGGTGACCCGGGCGCGCGTGGCCTCCGAGTGCTTCACCACGTTGGAGACAAGGGACTGCGCGATGCGGGTGAGCTCCTGCTCCACCTTTTCGTCCAGGTCATAGGGCTCGCCCTCGACCTCGAAGCTCAAGGCCTCGCCCAGTGGGGTGCCGGAGCTTACGCGCGCCAGGGCTATTGGCAGGTCGCCGCCGACCAACGGGCCGGGCTGCAGTGCGGCGATGATGCGTCGGGTTTCGGCCAGGTTGTCCTCGGCGGTGGTGCGGGCAAGGCGCAGGTCCTCCAGAACCTCCGGGTCCTCCACCCGCTTTTCTACGGCCTGCAGGATCATGTGGATGGAGCTTAGCCCTTGCGCGATGGTGTCGTGGATCTCCCCGGCCAGGCGCGTGCGCTCTCCCATTTCGCCTGCGTGGCGGCTGGCTACCTCGCGAGCACTAGCTTCGTCGCGCAGCTCCTTAAAGCCCACGCCGACGACGGTGGCGACCACGGCGGCGACGATCGGCCCCAGTGCCTCTCCACCCTGATAGACCGACAGGATGGTCACCACCGCGTTACACACGATCGCCGGCCACAGGGGCAGCACGCCGACGCACAGGAAGAACAGCGCGAATGCCATGAAAACGGCGCTCGGGGCGACCAGCAACAGGCACGCCCAGGTGGCGATGACCAACGTCAGCCACAGCCAGGTGGGGCGCAGCCACAGGCCCATGACGTAGATGAAGCACAGGGCCACCGCGTTCCAGGACCAGCCGTCCCTGATGACGGTCACGGCCATCAGCAGGGCCATCAGCAGGTGGAGCCCCAGACCCAGGTAAGCCCAGGCGCGGTTCAGCGCAACGACTTTGTTCGACTTGGCTTTGTGCATCATGATCGCTCCCAAGTCTAGTGGCCGAAAGGTGCTGCCCGCCTCCACCAAAAGTATGAGGCAAAGACTACTCCTTAGCCCGATGTGTTCCTTCTATAACGCGCGAAGAATAAGAACCATGCTAAGTAATAAGTCGTTAACCCCGGTCCGGGGATTCATGTTTCAAGGGATCCGCGAGCTGCGCGTATCCCGTGGCAAGACGGCGCTCATCATCACCACCGTCCTGCTCATCACCGCAATGGTCACGCTCCTGAGCTCCCTGTCGGCAGGCCTGAGCTACCAGTCCGCCTCCGCCTTGGAGCACAAGGTCGGAAGCGATCGCCAACTCGTGCTGAACGATACCGGCGGCACTGTGAACTTGAGTACTGGTTCTCTTACTGACGCCCAAGTCAGCGAGGTCAAGAGCCGTGGCGGAGAGGTCGTCACGATGGCCCGCTCGAAGGATGAGGAGGGTCAGGCCTTCATCGCAATGTCCGACAACGGCCACAAGCCCAGCGAGGACCTCTACCTCGAGCACCAGCCCATCCACTGGATGAGCACCGGCGAGGTGGAGAACCTGCCCGGAGCCTCCACCTTCGGCGTGGTTGCCGAGGATGCCAAACCGATAGACGGCGCAGTCATGCTGAAGGGCAAGAACGCCCTGGATGCCAGTGCCTCCTACAAGGGCGAGCAGTCCTCCCTGAACCTCATGATCGTCCTCCTCTACGTAATCTCCGCTCTGGTGCTGGGAGCGTTCTTCACCGTGTGGACGATGCAGCGCCTGCGCGGCGTGGCCATCACCGTGGCACTCGGCGGCACGCGCTCCAGCATCCTGAGCGACGCGGTCGGGCAGGCTCTGGTCGTGCTCTTCGTTGGCATTGCCGCAGGCACCCTGCTCACCGTCGGCGTCGGCGGATTCATGGAAGGCATCCCCATGGAGGTCGCCGCCAACACCACCCTCGTCCCGGCCGCCATCCTGCTGGCCGCAGGCCTGCTCGGCGCCGGCCTGTCCATCATCCCCGTAATGAAGGTCGATCCGCGAAAGGCAATGAACTCATGATTTTCCCAGCACTCGAAGTAAAGAACATTTCCCTCGAGATCACCGACGGAACCACCAAGCGCAACCTGCTGACGGACGTCAGCTTCAACGTGGACCCCGGCGAGGTCGTAGGCATCACCGGCCCCTCCGGTTCCGGTAAGTCCACCCTGCTGTCCATCATCGGCTGCCTGGAGACCGCCACCTCCGGCTCCGCCACCCTGCACGGCGCGGACACCCTAGAGCTCGGCACCGTCTCCGGCCGCCAGGCCGCGGAGATCCGTCGCCGTCACCTGGGTATTGTGTTCCAACAGCCGAACCTGCTGCCGGCACTGACAGCCAAGGAACAGCTCATGGTGATGAGCCGTCTGGATAAGCCATTCGGCATCAGCGGCAAGACGTGGCGTCAACAAGAAGAAAAGGCCGAGCGCCTGCTCAAGGAAGTGGGGCTGGAAGGGCGAGAAAATGCGAAGGTCTCCGAGCTCTCCGGCGGCCAGCAGGCGCGCGTGAACCTGGCGCGCGCCCTGATGAACGATCCGGCACTGCTGCTGGTCGACGAGCCGACCGCGGCGCTGGATACCGCCAACGCGCAGCGCGTCACCGAGCTGATCGTGGACCTGGCCCGCGAACGCAACACGCCGGTACTGTACGTCTCCCACGACCAGGAGCAACTTGCCACGCTGGACCGCCGCATCGAGCTGGTAGACGGCAAGGCCAACGAGGCAGAGCTGGCGACTACTTAGTCACCCGCACCTCGGCCTTCTGGCCCTCGACGGCCTCCAGGCCCTCCTCCTCGGCGATGCGCATAGCTTCCTCGATGAGGGTTTCCACAATCTGGTCTTCCGGCACGGTCTTGATGACCTCGCCCTTGACGAAAATCTGGCCCTTGCCGTTGCCGGAGGCCACGCCCAGGTCGGCATCGCGCGCCTCGCCCGGGCCATTCACCACACAACCCATGACGGCCACGCGCAGCGGGAACTCCATGCCCTCCAGCCCCGCGGTGACCTCGTCGGCCAGCTTGTACACATCCACCTGCGCGCGACCACAGGAGGGGCAAGACACGATCTCGAGCTTGCGCGGGCGCAGGTTCAGCGACTGCAGGATCTGGTCGCCGACCTTGATCTCCTCCACCGGATCGGCGGACAGGGACACACGGATCGTGTCGCCGATGCCCTCGGCCAGCAGGGCTCCGAAAGCCACGGAGGACTTGATGGTGCCCTGGAAGGCCGGGCCGGCCTCCGTGACACCCAAGTGCAGCGGGTAATCCGACTGGGCGGCGAGCTGGCGGTAGGCCTCCACCATCACGACCGGGTCGTTGTGCTTCACAGAAATGGCGATGTCGCCGTAACCGTGCTCTTCGAACAGGCTGGCCTCCCACAGCGCGGATTCAACCAGCGCCTCGGGCGTGGCCTTCCCATACTTCTCCATGATGCGCTTATCCAGTGAACCGGCATTGACGCCAATACGGATCGGAATGCCCGCATCCCCGGCGGCCTTCGCAACTTCCTTGACTCGGCCGTCGAACTCCTTGATGTTGCCGGGGTTCACGCGCACCGCCGCGCAGCCGGCGTCGATGGCGCTGAAGATGTATTTCGGCTGGAAGTGAATGTCCGCGATCACCGGGATCGGGGACTTCGCGGCGATCGCGGGCAGGGCCTCGGCATCCACCGTCTTCGGGCAGGCCACGCGGACGATGTCGCAGCCGGAGGCGGTCAGCTGGGCGATCTGCTGCAGAGTCGCATTAACATCGTGCGTCTTCGTGGTGGTCATCGACTGCACCGAAATCGGGTGGTCACTACCGACCCCTACCCCGCCGACCATCAGTTGGCGGGTCTTGCGCCGCGGAGCCAGCACCGGAGGCGGACCGTCGGGGATACCCAGGGAAATACCAGACATGTACGAAGACAACCTTTCAGTCGTGAATGCCGTTCAAACTCCCACCAATTCTACGCGCCGTTCGGCGGGCGCAGAGGTGGGCGTCAACTAACTAGAAAATACGGATCGGGTTAACCACATCGGCGACGATCACGATGATGCCGAACACCAGCAGCACCGCCGTGGCCGCGTACGTGAGCGGCATTAGCTTCGTGTAGTCGGCGGGGCCGCCGGGCTGCTTGCCGCGCAGGCGGCGGAAGAAATCGCGGATCTTTTCGTAGATCACCACGGCGATGTGCCCGCCGTCCAGCGGTGGCAGCGGCACCAGGTTGAAGGCGGCCAGGAAGAGGTTCAGGCTAGCCAAGGTCATGAGGAAACTCATCCACTGCTGGTACTGCACCAGCTCGCCGCCGACGCGGGAGGCGCCGACCACGCTCATCGGGGAATCGTCCTCGCGGTTGCCGCCGAAGATGGACTCGACCACGCCCGGCACGCGCTGCGGCAGGGCGATCAGGCCGTGGAAGGTGTCGTTGACCATGCCGCCGGTGAAGGACAGCGTGCCGCCCACCGCGCTGGCGGGGTTGTACTGGTTGATCACGAGATCCGGGCGCTTGGCGCGGATGCCGACGGCGCCGGAGGTCATGGTGTTGCCGGCGGTGTTTAGGCGCTCGACCAGCTCGATCTGCAGGTCGAGGTTCTTGTGCTGCCCGTTGCGGTCGACGACGGCCGGGACCGTGATGCGGTCGCCGACCTGCTTGCCGTCGTCGGCGGCGCGCTCGGCTTCGGCGGCGATGGCCTTGGTGAACTCCCGGAAGTCTTCTGTTTCTTCGCCGTTGACGGAGAGGAATGTATCGCCGGTCTGGACGCCAGATTCCGCCGCGGGACCGTCGCCCGAACACTTGGCGAGCGTGCCATCCGAATTTTGCTTCGCCGGGGCGCACTGAGTGGATTCGACGGTGGGAGTAAAGACCACGTTGCGGTCCGGCAGTCCCCAGGCCAGCGCCACCCCGTAGAGAATGCCGAGAGCCAGCAGAATATTCATGATGATGCCGCCGAGCATGACGAAGATGCGCCGGTGCGCCGGCTTGTCGTACATGGCGTACGGGCGCTCCTCGTCGGTCATCTCGTCCAGCTTCGTCATGCCGGCGATGTCGCAGAAGCCACCGAGGGGCACTCCCTTCAGGCCGTACTCGGTGTGGCCCTTGCGGAAGCTAAAGATCGTCGGGCCGAATCCGATGAAGTAGCGCCGCACGCGCATGCCGGACATGCGGGCGGCAATCAGGTGCCCTGCCTCGTGCAGGGCGATGGATAGGGCGATGCCTAGGGCGAAGAGTAGGATCCCTAGTCCGAAAGCCACGTGGCCATCCTTTCGTGCGCCTTGGCTCGGGCTTCGCGCTCTGCCGCCAGCACATCTTCCAAATCGTTGGGTTCGGCGGACAGGTGCTGGCAGGTCTCCATGGTTGCCGCAACCGTGTCCACAATGCGGGGGAAGCTGAGCCGACCGTTGAGGAACTCGACGGCCGCTTCCTCGTTCGCAGCATTATAAACCGCAGGCATCGTTCCCCCGGCAGTGACCGCCTGGCGTGCCAGGATTACGGCCGGGAAGACCTCGTCGTCCAAGGGCTCGAAGTGCCAGGCGGTTGTCTGGGAAAAGTCCAGCTTGGGCTGAGCATCCGCGATGCGGTCGGGCCACCCGAGAGCCAGGGAGATCGGCAGCTTCATCGACGGCGGGGAGGCCTGGGCGATCGTCGCCCCGTCGATGAAGGTGACCATGGAGTGGACGATCGACTGCGGGTGGACCGTCACGTCGATCTTCTCGGCGGGAATGCCGAATAGCAGGCTGGCTTCGATCAGCTCGAGTCCCTTGTTGACCATCGTCGCGGAGTTCAGGGTGTTCATCTGCCCCATCGACCAGGTCGGGTGGTTTGCGGCCTGCAGCGGGGTGACGTCCTCCAGCTGGGCGCGCGTGTAGCCGCGGAATGGCCCGCCCGAGGCGGTAAGCACCAGCGAGTCGACTTCGTCCACCCGCCCGGAGCGCAGGCATTGCGCCATCGCGGAGTGCTCGGAATCCACAGGGATCAGCTGCCCTTCGTCCGCCGCCTTCAGCACCAGCTGGCCGCCTGCGACGAGGGATTCCTTGTTCGCCAGCGCCAACTTCGCCTTTGTGCCCAGGGTCGCCAGCGTCGCGTCGAGCCCCAGGGAACCGACCAGGGCGTTCAGGATGACGTCGCCCTCCCCCAGCTCCGGACCGATGGCCTCGACCAGCTCGCGGGCGGAATCCTTGCCCCGGATGCAGTGGGCGCCGAACTCCCCGTCCAGCCACTCCGCCGTGTGCTCGGAGGCCACCGCCACCCGCGCGAGGTCCAGCCCAAAGTCGCGGACCTGCTGCGCCAGCACCTCCGGCTTAGAGCCGTGCGCGGAAATGCCGACCAGCTCGAACCGCTCCGGGTTATCCGCCATCACCTCCAGCGCTTGGGTGCCGATGGATCCGGTGCTGCCTAAGACTACTACTCGCGTTTTCACGCGGTCTATTCTATTTCCTTTCTTTGTGACGCCGCGTCTCCCCACCTGAATTGGGTACTTTCCTGACCACGCCTGTCCGCGGATAGGGACATTCTCGCCCCGATGTGTCAAAATAGCGGGGATAGAAATTTTTTTGACTTTCAGGAGGAAACGGTGGCGCACCACTCTAAGGAAGCTGAAGTTTACAACGGCGTATCCACTGCGGACGTTCCGTCTGCGGCTTGGGGCTGGAGCGAGCTTCCGCGTCGCGGAATCATTACTGCCGGTGTCATCGGCGGCCTGTTCTTGCTGGGCATGCTTTTCGGCAACCACAAGGGCAACGTTGAGAACATCTGGCTGATCGTGTTGGCAGTCGTGGTCTTCCTCGGCGTTGGCCTGTGGGTGGCCCGCCCGACCTTCAAGCAGCGTACGACCGTTACCGCTCGCAACCAGCCCGAGGGCCATGTGGAGCCGGTATGGTCCGCTGACCAGCTGAACCTGACGGGTGCTTACGCCGACCTGAGCGACGATGAGCTGCGTAGCCAGAACATCGACCCGGCTACGCTGAACCGCTAGCTCTGACCAGCTAGTTTTTAGCCCCAAAAAATTTTTTAACTGCGCAGGCTGTTTGAAAGCCTGCGCAGTTTTTATTTCTCTTCTGCTGCCAGCTGGCCACAGGCCGCGGCGATCTCCTGGCCCTTCGTGTCTCGCACGGTGCAGGGCACGCCCTGGGCTTCCACACGGCGGACGAACTCGTCCTGCCGGTCCTTCGGGGAGGCATCCCACTTGGAGCCTGGCGTGGGGTTCAGCGGAATCAGGTTGACGTGCACCTTCGTGCCCAGCGCCCCGCGTAGCTTCTTCCCCAGCAGGTCCGCGCGCCACGGCTGGTCGTTCATGTCGCGAATCAGGGCGTACTCAATGGAAACGCGGCGGCCGGAGGTATCCGCGTAATAGCGCGCGGCATCCAGCACCTCCTCCACCGACCAGCGGTTGTTCACGGGAACGAGCTCGTCGCGCAGCTCATCGTCCGGAGTGTGCAGGGAAACCGCCAGGCGAACCTTCATCTCCTCGTCCGCCAGCTTGCGGATCGCCGGGGCCAGGCCGACCGTCGACACGGTGATGTTGCGCTGGGAAATGCCGAAGCCATCCGGCGCGGGCGCGGAAACCTTGCGGATGGTCTCCACCACGCGCTTGTAGTTGGCCAGCGGCTCCCCCATTCCCATGAACACGATGTTGGACAGGCGACCGCCCTCCTCCTGCATCGTGCTGGCCGCCGCGCGGGCTTGCTCCACCATCTCGCCGACGGAGAGGTTACGGTCCAGGCCGCCCTGGCCGGTCGCGCAGAACGGGCAGGCCATGCCGCAGCCAGCCTGGGAGGAAATGCACAGCGTGGCGCGCCCCGGGTAGCGCATCAGCACGCTCTCCAGCATCGTGCCATCGTGCAGTCGCCACAGCGTCTTGCGCGTCTCCCCATCGTCGGCCTCCATGTTGCGCATGGGGTGCATCAGCTCGGGGAATAGAGCATCCTTTACCGACGCGCGCTTGGACTCGGGCAGGTCGGTCATCTCCATCGGGTCGCCCTGCAAACGGCCGTAGTATTGACGCCGAATCTGATCCGCCCGGAACTTCGGCAGACCGAGCTCCTGCACACGCTCCTTGAGTGTCTCCTCATCGAGATCCGCCATGTGTACCGGCGGCATTCCCCTTTTGGGTGCTGCGAACTGAAGTTTTACTGGTGTAGCCATGATGCGCCCATTATTGCACGTAACGGGGGTAACCCTCACATTGCAAAAATCTGAACCCAGCCACGTTATGCCGTTGAATAGTAGGTATGAGCGACAACAACCAACCGAACTCTGTTCCTCAACCGACCAATCCCGAGCCGGTTAGCACTCCCCAAAACCCGCCGGTTTCGAACACTGAATCTGTAGCTGGGGCGCCGGCGCAGAATCCGGCGTCACCAAAAAAGAACAGCGAGCAGCGCGAGGTGAAGAAGACCCTGGCGGGAACGACGTGGGTGGCGCTCATCGTCGGCGTGCTGCTGCTGATCCTGTTGCTGGTGTTTATCCTCCAGAACCAGGAATCCGCCGAGCTCCAGCTGCTGGGCTGGACGATGACCTTCCCGATCGGCGTAGGCATGCTGATCGCCGCGATTGTCGGTGCGCTGATCATGGCACTGGTCGGCGGAGTACGCATCGTGCAGCTGCGCAAGCAGGTTACGGAATAGCTACACGCCGCTGAGCATATTCAGCACAACCCAGGTAATCATCGCCGACGGCAACATGCCGTCCAGGCGATCCATCAGGCCGCCGTGGCCCGGCAGCATACCGGACATATCCTTGATCCCGAGGTCGCGCTTGAACTGCGACTCCACCAGGTCGCCGAGGGTGGCGCAGCAGGCCAGGCCGGGCCCCAGCAGCAGACCGACCCAGAACGGGCCGGAAAGCAGCAAGGTCACGCAGGCCACACCGATGGCGGTGGATAGGATCAGCGAGCCGACGAAGCCCTCCCAGGACTTCTTGGGACTGACAGCGGGTGCCATCGGGTGCGTGCCGAAAAGCACGCCGGCGATGTAACCGCCCACGTCGGAGCCCACAACACACAGCATGAACGTGACGATGAAGGCCCAGCCGTCGACGTGATCGCGCTCCATACGCGACAACATGGCCGCGAAGCTGCCAAACAGGGGGATCCACGTCAGTACAAAAACGCCGACCGCCGTATCCCGCAGATAGTTATGCGGAGGCGAGGAACGGCCGTGGTGGAATAGGCGCGTCACCATCAGCAACAACACGCTGATGACGAAACCCGCCAGCGCGCCCGTCGGCCCGAAAGGCCACGAAAGCCACACGATCACCTGCGCGCCTAAGAAGAGGACGGGCAGGTTCAGCACATAGCCGCCCTCGTAGAGCCGGCGCCAGACTTCATAAACCGCCAGCGACAAGGCCAAGGCCACCAGCGGATACCACGCGAAAGGTGTGAAGAGCCCCGCGATGGCGATGGCGCCCAGAAATACGCCGACGGCGATGGCCTGTTTCAGATCCCGGCCGGGACCATTCTTGGGTTTCGGGCGAGCAACGATGAGAAATCGGCCTTTCGTGCGCGGGGGCTAGCAGGCGCTCGAGTTAAACCTCGAGCAGTTCCTTCTCCTTGGCCTCGACCAGGGAATCAACCTGCTCGACGTAGTTGTGGGTGATCTTCTCCAGATCCTTCTCAGCTGCGCGAACTTCGTCCTCGCCGGCCTCGCCGTCCTTCTGGATCTTGCCCAGCTGCTCCATGCCCTTGCGGCGGATGTTGCGGATGGCGATCTTCGCGTCCTCGCCCTTGGCCTTGGCCATCTTGACCATTTCCTTGCGGCGCTCCTCGGTGAGCTGCGGGATCGTGACGCGCAGCACCTGACCGTCGTTGGTGGGGTTGACGCCCAGGTCGGAGTTGCGGATAGCGTTCTCGATCGCATCCATGGTGGACTGCTCGTAAGGCTTGATCAGCAGCATGCGGGGCTCCGGAACACTGATGGTGGCCATCTGGGTGATCGGAGTGGGAACGCCGTAGTACTCGGCGACAACGCCGTTGAACATGGAGGGGTTGGCGCGACCGGTGCGGATGGTCGTCAGATCCTCTCGGGCGTGCTCCACGGAGCTAGTCATACGCTCTTCGGACTCAAGCAGAATATCGTCAATCATGATTAGAAATTTACCAGCTTACGGTGGGGATATGGGTTTAGGGATCGGGTTATGTTGGCTCTTTAGCGGGCACCGACGTTGCCGTCGACCAGGGTGCCGATGCGCTCGCCGTTGATCGCGCGGGCGATATTGCCCTCGGTGAGCAGGTTGAACACCAGGATCGGCATCTTGTTGTCCATGCATAGGGAGAACGCGGTGGCGTCGGCGACCTTGAGCCCCTTCTCGATGACCTCCCACGGGGTGATCTCGTGGAAGAGCTCCGCATCTGGGTTGGTGCGCGGATCGTCGCTGTACACGCCGTCGACGGCCTTGGCCATCAGTAGCACCTCGCAGCCGATCTCCAGGGCGCGCTGGGCGGCGGTGGTGTCGGTGGAGAAGTACGGCATGCCCATGCCCGCGCCGAAGATAACGACACGCCCCTTCTCCAGGTGGCGGGAGGCGCGCAGCGGCAGGTAGGGCTCTGCAACCTGCGTCATCTGGATGGCGGTCTGCACGCGGCAGTCCACGCCCTCCTGCTCGAGGAAATCCTGCAGGGCCAGGCAGTTCATGACCGTGCCGAGCATGCCCATGTAGTCGGAGCGGGAGCGGTCCAGGCCGCGCTGCTGCAGCTCTGCCCCGCGGAAGAAGTTGCCGCCGCCGATGACCACGGCGACTTCCACACCGGACTTGGAAACCTCCGCGATCTGTCGCGCCACGTTCTGCACGACGTCGGGGTCGATGCCGACCTTGCCGCCGCCGAACATCTCACCCCCCAGCTTCAACATAACGCGCTTGTAGCCTTCGCGGTTTTCGGCTGTAGTCACCGGGGAATCTCCTTTGTCGACGTGTTTTGCACTGCTGGCCATACTACCCCACCCAAGACATGGAAAAAGGCCTCGGCACCCTTACGGGCCGAGGCCAAAGTTACAAGGCTTTATGCCTAGCGGTACGTGGCTATGCCTGGCCAACCTCGAAGCGCTTGAAGCCCTTCAGGGTCACGCCGGCCTCGTCCATAACCTGCTTAACAGACTTCTTGGACTCGGTGACGGACGGCTGGTCCAGCAGGCAAACGTCCTTGAAGTAGCCCTTCAGGCGACCCTCGATGATGTTCGGCAGAGCCTTCTCCGGCTTGCCTTCCTCGCGTGCGGTAGCCTCGGCGATCTCGCGCTCCTTAGCAACGGTCTCAGCCGGGACCTCGTCGCTGCTCAGGTACTTAGCCTTCAGAGCGGCAACCTGCATAGCGGCTGCCTTTGCTGCGCCCTCGTCGTCGCCTTCGTAGGCAACCAGCACGCCAACTGCCGGCGGCAGGTCAGCGGAGCGGTGGTGCATGTAGACAGCGACCTTGTCGCCCTCGATGGTGGTGGCGCGCTTCAGCTCCAGCTTCTCGCCGATCTTTGCGGACAGCTGCTGCAGAGCGTCGACAGCCTTCTGGCCGTCAACCTCGACTGCCTCGAGCTCCTCGCGGGAGTTAGCCTTAACCTCGGCTGCAGCGGCTGCGACCTTGTCGGCGAACTCGATGAACTCGGAGTTCTTGGCCACGAAGTCAGTCTCAGCGTTGACCTCGATCATGGTGTTACCGGAAACGGCGATCAGGCCCTCGGAGGCGGAGCGCTCTGCGCGCTTGCCAACGTCCTTGGCGCCCTTGATGCGCAGGATCTCGATGGCCTTGTCGAAGTCGCCAGCGGCTTCTTCCAGGGCCTTCTTGCAGTCCATCATGCCGGCGCCGGTGATCTCGCGGAGCTTCTTAACGTCTGCAGCGGTGTAGTTCGCCATGTGGGGCGATCCTCCTTCTGGTGGAAGTGTTCATAGTGGCTGAAATAACAGTTTCTAAATTCAGTCCTGTTTTCCAGCCTAGGTTACAAGTAACGCCCACGCCCGTCGGACACGGGTCTGAAACTGTGTCCCATACGGGGGTGGGCGCTAAATCGCTAGCTCTAAAGCAGCTTATGCCTCGGTGTTGCCCTCGGCCTTTGCCTCAGCCTGAGCCTCTTCGGCGGGGGCCTCGGTCTTCTCAGCCTCAGCCGGTGCCTTGTCAGCGTCGCCGGCAGCTTCCTTGGCTGCAGCCTCCTGGCGCTCGGCGCGGGCCTGGCGGCCAGCCTCGACTGCGGAGGAGATGATGCTGGTCAGCAGGTTTGCGGAGCGGATAGCGTCGTCGTTGCCCGGGATCGGGTAGTCGACAACATCCGGGTCGCAGTTGGTGTCCAGGATTGCGACAACCGGGATGTTCAGTTTCTGTGCCTCGGAGACAGCGATGTGCTCCTTGTTGGTGTCGACGATCCACAGAGCGGACGGGGTCTTGGTCATGTCCGCGATGCCGCCGAGGACGCGCTCCAGCTTGTTGCGCTCGCGGGTCAGCATCAGAACTTCCTTCTTGGTGCGGCCCTTGTAGCCGTCCTCAGCTGCGTCCATTGCCTGCAGCTCCTTGAGGCGGTGCAGACGCTTAGCAACGGTCTGGAAGTTGGTCAGCATGCCGCCGAGCCAGCGGTGGTTGACGTAGGGCATGCCCACGCGCTCTGCCTCGTTGGCAACTGCTTCCTGGGCCTGCTTCTTGGTACCGACGTACAGGATGTTGCCGCCGTGGGCGACGGTCTCCTTGACGAACTCGTATGCCTCGTCGATGTAGGTCAGGGTCTGCTGCAGGTCGATGATGTAGATGCCGTTGCGGTCGGTGAAGATGAAGCGCTTCATCTTCGGGTTCCAACGGCGGGTCTGGTGACCGAAGTGGACACCAGCGTCCAGCAGCTCGCGCATAGTAACAACAGCCATGGTGTTACAGGGGCGTATTTCTTCTAGCCAACCGCGTGGTCGGCGCCGCCCCTTCCTCGCTTTCAAAGTTTAGGGTTTGACGGTTTTCTTCACGATGCACTCGACACTCACTGTACGTGCGTGGCTTATGCACCATCCTGGCAGATAGTCCCCGGTGTAGCTGTGGCTCGCCATGTTCGCCCGCTTCTTCTATCGGGACCGTGCTGGTGAGCCATTAGGTGGGGTGCGAATATCTACGCGTAGTCAGTCGCCTTACTCCGCCTCTCGGTCTTCGCGAAACCGAGTGCACTCCCTTAGAACTTGTGTGTATCAAGAAAGTGCGACAGACGGATCCGGACATACTGCGCTTGCTACCCTACCCCCACTCACGCTGCCAAAACAAGTCCTATCGCCGCGCGTTGTGCCGTTTCTGTGGACAACTTTTAGTTATCCACAGCCTCGCCGGTTCGCCCTTTCTTTTTGGTGACGCCCCCACGCATCATCTGTAGCCATGACCCCACGGCTATACCGCACCATTTCCTTAACGCTTGCGCTGGTTCTCCTCTGGGTTGGCACCCCGCCTGCTCCCTTGCCAACTGCAAGTTCCCAACCCGATGCGCCCCGCATAGTCCGCTCCCATAGGTTGCCAACTGCCAAGGATGCGCAGGTAATCCGCGCTGCGGACATTCCCGATGCCGTGTGGGAACCGGGTCACCGGGGCGTGGACCTGCAGGCCTCTCCCGGTGAGGCGATCTTAGCCAGCCGGGGTGGCACCGTCGCCTTTGCAGGAGTCGTCGCTGGCACGCCGGTTGTCTCCATCAGCCACGCGGACGGTATCCGCACCACCTATGAGCCCGTCATGGCACGCGTGCGCGCCGGTCAAAAGGTGCGCCGAGGCGAGGTCATCGGCGTGCTGGCGGATGTCGCCAACTTGCCTGAGCATGCCCGGAAATCGCCGGGGCTATCCTGGGGCGCGCGATTCGAAGGCAAGGGGCGGGTGTACATCGACCCGATGACGCTTCTCGGTTCCGTGCGGGTCAGGCTCTGGGATGTGCCTGGTTAAAGACGGCCTTCAGGCGCTCGGTGCCGACGTGGGTATAGATCTGCGTGGTGGACATGTTCGAGTGGCCAAGGAGCTCCTGCACCACGCGGAGGTCCGCCCCACCCTCCAGGATCGCTGTGGCCGCGGAGTGCCGCAGCCCGTGGGGAGACAGGCGCGGGCCGGGGCCAGCCTGGGTTACGCGATTCACCACGGTGCGCACCTGGCGGGGATCGATGCGCTTGCCGCGCACGCCCACGAAAAGAGCCGGGGTTCCCTTGGCCATGTCGCCTCGCACCTCGAGCCATTTCTCCAGGGCCGTCACCACGGTGGCCCCAAAGGGGACCACGCGGGTCTTGCTACCCTTACCCGTCACGCGGAGGAGGCGGTTGGAAAAGTCCACGTCGTCCACATCGCAGCCGGTCAGCTCGGAAACGCGGATGCCGGTGGCGTACAGCAACTCAACCATGGCCCAGTCGCGGATGGCGCTGGGCGTGGATGCATCGGCCTCGGGCTGCAGGCCGTTGAGCATGTCGGTGGCCTGATCGGCGCGCAGCACGCGCGGCAGCGTGCGCTGCGGCTTCGGCGCCTTCAGCGCGGCGACCGGATTGGCCTGCACGAAGCCGCGGTGTGCAAGGAAGGCTCCGAAGCCCCGCATGCTGGAGGCCAGCCGGGAGAGGCTGGCCCGGCTGGCGCCGTTATCCACCGCCCAGCCCAGCACGTCGCGGGCGCGGTCCAGGTCGAACTCCTCGATGCGCTCTAAGCCTTCCAGCGCGCTGTCGAGATCCCGTCGGTAGGCGCGGATCGTGTTCTCGGAGCGCCCGACCACGTGGCGCAGGTGCTGTTCGTAGTCGTCCAGCGCAGACCACAGCGGCGCCGTGGTGCCAGTGGGACGGGAGTTACTCATGTGACCAATCTAGCCGGTCACTCGACCCTAATCCAGCGATCCGCCTCCCTCCGGAGCCTGCCCATGGCCTCCAGGTCTCGCAAGCAGCGGATCACCGTGCGGGCGGGCAAACCGGTGGCTTCCACCAGTTGCGGCAGTCTGCCTTCGGGGCCTTTGCCGCTCGGCAAGGCTGCGGCGTCAATAATGGCGAGGTGCTCCCAGCTAGGCAGGAACGAACGATCCTCCTGGCCTAGCCCCAGCACCATCTGCTCGCCGAGAGGGGTGAGCTCCTCGATCAGGTCACGGGCGCTGACGGCTAGTGTGGCACGGGCGGTACGGATGCGGTCGAGGCACCCGAGGGAAGCGTGGGATGTGACGGGGCCAGGGACGGCAAAGGTGGGCTTCACGAAGGCCTCGGCCCAGTTCAGGGTGTTGAGGGCTCCGCTGCGCTGCGGGGCCTCCACCACCAGGGTCGCCTGTCCGAGCGCCGCCGCCAGGCGGTTGCGGGTGAGGAAGCGATGGCGGGCCGGCGGGGTGCCCGGCGGATACTCGCTGATAAGCATTCCGCCGGCGGCGACTATCTGCTCAAACAGATCCCCATGCGCCTTGGGGTAGGAAACGTCGAGCCCACAGGCCATGACCACAATCGTGGGCATCTTGGAATCGAGGGCCGCGCGGTGGGCGATAGCATCGATGCCGATCGCACCCCCGGAGATCAGGCTAAAGCCCGCGTCCGCCAGGTCTCCTGCGAAGGACCGGGTGACCTGCTCGCCGTAACGTGTGGCGGCACGGGTGCCCACGACCGTAACCGAGCGGCGCACCAACGCATCCAGGCGCGTGTCTCCGCGCACCCACAGGGCGAAGGGTGCCGCCGCCTGGCCGCGGACGGAGGAATCGTGATCCGCACCCGAATCGGCCATCCGGACGAAACTGGCTGTCAGTTCGCTCGGCCACTCATCGTCCTCCGGGGTGACCAGCCGCCAGCCGCGGGCGGTGGCCAGCTCCGCGTCGCGGGCAGGATCCTGCTCGTAGCGCTGCGACGTCGAGTCCGCCAACGCGCCCGGTAGCTCCCCGCCCCGGCGCGCCAATGCGTCCGCGACAGCTTGCACCTCCGCGGGGCCGAGCTGCTCCCAACCGTTGGGCCACAGCATGTCCAACACGTCGAGGCGCGATGCCTCTATGACCCGGCGCACGTAGACCCACTCCAAAAAATTTTCCTGGGTCGTCATCGCTGTACCTCCGCCAATTCCCTATCCGCTCCGAAGAATTCCACCGCGTCGCTGATGTGCCCCAGGTGCGGAGCGGAAGCGCGATCTAGGTCCGCAAGTGTCCAGGCGACCCGGATGGTGCGATCCACTCCCCGCTGCGTGATCGTGCCGGTGCGCAGCATGTCCTCCAGCAGCACGGCGCCGGAATCGTCCACGCCTACCTGCCGCAAAATTTTTCCGGGCACCAGCGCGTTGCTGGCGGTACCCCACCGCCGGCGAGCGCGATCCCTGGCCTCGGCCACCCGTTCGGCCACGGCGGCGCTGGTCTCCCCCGGACTGCTAAGCGCCTCAATCTGCGGCCTGCCCGTGGTGGTGGCGAACACGTCCACTCGGTCGCGCAGCGGGCCGGATAGCTTCGCCTGATAACGCAGCCGCGCCCCCGATGGGCACGTGCAGTCAATCGGCAGCTCCGCGCCACACGGGCAGGGGTTGGCGGCCATCACCAGTTGAAAGTCGGCGGGGAAGCTGGAGATTCGATTCGCCCGCATGAGCTCCACGCGGCGCAGCTCCATGGGCACGCGCAGGCACTCCAGGCTATCCCGGCGCGCCTCGCTGACCTCGTCGATAAACAGCACCCCGTGGTGGGCTAGGCTCACGGCCCCGGGCGCGGGCACGCGACCGCCGCCGATGAGTGCCGCCGGGGTCACGTTGTGGTGCGGGGCAATGAACGGCCGCTGCCCCGCGAGCACCTCCGGCAGGCTCCCCTTGACCCCCGCCAGGGAGTGCACGCTCGCGGCCTCCACCCGCTCGGTATCGGTCATGGGCGGGAGTATCCCCGGCAGGCGTTCGGCCAGCATTGATTTACCGCTACCCGGCGGCCCCGTCAGCATTAGGTTATGTCCCCCGGCCGCGGCCACCTCCACCGCCCGGCGGGCAGCGGGCTGTCCCACGACTTCCGCCAGGTCCCCCACTTGCCGGGGCGGGGCGTACTCCCCCGGGCATGCCTCTCGCAGCTCTCCCCCGCGCAGCCAGTCGATAACCGTACCCAGGTTCGGGGCCACCAGCACACTCACGCCCCCATCGCTCGCTGCTGCCTGCGCAGCCTCGGCTGCCTCGCTTTCGTTTCCCACGGGCACCACGACAGTGGAGAATCCCTCCATCGCTGCGGCCAACACCAGCGCGAACACTCCCTGCACCGGGCGGATCTGCCCGTCCAATCCCAGCTCCCCCACCAGGATCGTCTGGGCTAGTCGCCCTGCCCCCAGCGCGTCGTCCGCCACCGCGGAAAGCATCGCGCACACCATCGCCAGGTCGTAGCCCGCCCCCTGCTTCGGCAGCCCAGCGGGCGATAGGCTCATCACGGTCCGCGACCCCGGCCACCCCACGCCGGAGTTCTTGAGCGCCGACCGGATGCGGTCCTTCGCCTGCACCACCGCGGTATCCCCCATGCCCACGATTGATATTCCGGGCAGCCCCCTGCTCACGTCGCACTCGACGGTGATCACGGTCCGCCTGGTCCCCTCCAGCGCTATCGACTGCGCATGCCCCACGGCCATCGATCACCACACCCCCTCGACGTGCTCGCGCACCCCGTCCGGTCCGACGTCGATCACGTCCACGCGCAGTCCCCCGGAAAACTGCACCCCCTCGCGGTTCTGTTCCAGCCATAGCCCGGCCAGCGTGCGAATCCGCCTGAGCTTCCGCGGCCCCACCGCCGCCACTCCGCCCCCGTCGGAGTCCGAGGCGCGATACTTTACCTCGATGAAAGCCAGGTCGTCCTCGGGCGTCCGCGCCACCAAGTCCAGCTCCCCATAGCGGGTATAGAAGTTGCGGTCCAGCACCTCATACCCCGCCCGCTGCAGATACTCAGCCGCCAGGTCCTCCCCCAGGTTTCCCACTGCTCGCTTGTTCGCCGCCGTCACTAGTCGCCCTCCCCTTTTCGTGATCCGGCACCGGTCCTTCACGCCCGGCACCTGGTTCACAAGTGTGGGGCATCATCCCCGTGGGGTGGCGTCATAAAAAGAAACAGAGACAACAAAAGCCCAGGGGGCTGTGGATAACCCCTGGGCTGTGAATAAGAGGAAAGGTGCAGGTCAGTCCGGCAGTTGCAGCTCGGGCTTGTCGAGCTCCTCGATGTTTACGTCCTTGTAGGTGATTACGCGCACGTAGCGGACGAAGCGGGCGGGGCGGTACATGTCCCACACCCAGGCATCAGACATGCGAACTTCGTAGTAGACCTCCCCGCCGGAGTTGCGCGGGATCAACTCGACGGCGTTGGCCAGGTAAAAGCGGCGCTCGGTCTCCACAACGTAGGAAAACTGGCTGACCACGTCGCGGTACTCGCGGTACATCGACAGCTCGACGTTTGCCTCGTAGTCGTCTAGTTCCTCAGCGCTCACGGACTTACCCTCGATCCTTCCCTTTAAGCCACTGCTGGTGCGCAGCGGCCACGTTCTTGTAACTGTAACGGTGATAAGGGGTGCCACCATGTAGGCTCACCGCAGTCATGTGCGCCTTGGTGCCATAGCCCTTGTGACTAGCCAAACCATACCCCGGGAACTCCTCGTCGAGCGTTCGCAACACTCGATCCCTGGAAACCTTTGCCAGCACACTTGCCGCGCTAATGCACTTGGCCATCTGGTCGCCCTTCACCACGGGCAGGTGCGGCATGGGCAGGCCGGGGACCTTCACCGCATCCGTCAGCACGTATCCGGGCTGCACCTCCAAAGCGGCCACGGCACGCCGCATGCCCGAGACGTTCGCGTGCTGGATGCCGAAGCGGTCGATATCTTCGGCGCTGATGTGAATGATCGAGTAGGAAACGGCGACGTCGCGGATGACGTCATACAGCCGTTCGCGGGTCTTCTCCGTGAGCTTCTTCGAGTCGGTCAGGCGGTCCAGCCCGGCCCCGTCCAGGTCGGCAGGCAGGATGCACGCCGCAATCGAGATCGGCCCGCAGCACGCGCCGCGCCCGGCCTCGTCCACGCCTGCGACGGGCCCAAGCCCCGCGGCCTCTAGCTCGCGTTCCAACTTAACTCTCGAGTGGCTCTAGCCCTGGATGGGCAGGGCGTCCACGCCACCAATGCGGCTGAACGGCAGCAGGATGGTCTCGACCTCGCCGACGATGTTCTCCACAGGGATGGTTCCCTGGTGCTCGTCGCCCATGTGCGCGCGGGAATCCAGCGAGTTGGTGCGGTTGTCGCCCATCACCCAGACAGCGTCGTCCGGCACGGTAACGGGGCCGAAGTAGTCGCCCTGGCACTCCTTGGAGCCCGTGGTCGGGTCGATCGGGTTGGCCGGCGGATCCATCGTGTAGGAATCGTCAACCTTCTTGCCGTTGACCATGATGCCCGGGTCGCCCTCCTGGCACTGCACGGTCTGCCCACCGGTGGCGATCACGCGCTTGACCAGGGTGTTTTCGTCCGGCGCGACGATGCCGATAGTGGCGCCAAGGTTCTGCAGCCCGCGCACCACGTCGTTGGAGCTGCGGCGGGAGGTGTATTCCTCGTTCCAAGACTCAGTTCCGACGAAAACGACGACATCGCCCGGGTCGGGCATCTTGTCGCCGCGGTAGGCCAACTTGTTCACGAAGATGCGGTCGGGTGTGCAGCCCACGCAGCCGTGCAGCGTCGGCTCCATAGACTCGGAAGGAATCAGGTACATGCGGCCCACAAAGTTATTGAAAGCGCCCAGCACCAGCATCGTCACCAGGATGATGATCGGCATCTCGACCCACCAAGGGTAGGTCTTCTTCTCCTTCTTCTTTTTTGGTGACGCCCCCTGCTCCGGCTGCGCTGCAGCCTCATCGGGCACGTTAGGGTCGTTGGGTTCCTGTCGATGAGTCACAAAGAACGAGGATACCAGTGGGGCGAACAGCAAAAAACCCAGCCACGAAAGTGTGACTGGGTTGATAGCACTTAGGGGGTAAGTACTAGATGCGCTCCTTGATGCGGGCTGCCTTGCCGCGACGCTCGCGCAGGTAGTACAGCTTCGCACGGCGGACCTTACCGCGGGACAGGACGTCGATGCGGTCGATGTTCGGGGAGTGAACCGGGAAGGTACGCTCCACACCGATGCCGAAGGAAACCTTGCGGATGGTGAAGGTCTCGCGGATGCCGGAGTTCTGGCGGCGGATCACAACGCCACGGAAAACCTGCAGACGGGACTTGGAGCCCTCGATAACCTTGACGTGAACGTCCAGGGTATCGCCGGCGCGGAACTCGGGAATGTCGTCGCGCAGCTGAGCTGCGTCAACCTTATCAAGAATGTGCATGGATGAAATCCTTTTGCTCGTCTGGATAGAGGATCCTCGCGGCTTTTCGCGTGACGTGCGCGCCTACGG
Source organism: Corynebacterium evansiae (assembly GCF_027570065.1). Lineage (NCBI taxonomy): Bacteria > Bacillati > Actinomycetota > Actinomycetes > Mycobacteriales > Corynebacteriaceae > Corynebacterium > Corynebacterium evansiae. Next base: position 310,773 of record NZ_JAKMUT010000002.1, read on the forward strand.
GTTCGTACCCACAACAGAAATTAACTTGAGTAGTATGACACCGACTAGCGGCTTTGTCCAAATCCCGCGTTCTTCAGCGCGGCGGCCATACTGCCCTGCGGGGCCTGATTGCGCGGGTTAGGCTTCCTCCGCGCATTGCGCTTCTGCCCCGCGTCCTTCTTCGGCTTGGACCTGCCGCTGGCTTTAGAGTCCTTGGGTTCGTCCTGCAGGCGCAGGGAAAGGCCAATGCGGTTGCGCGGCACGTCCACGTCAACGACACGCACCTTCACCACCTCGCCAGAGCTGACCACGTCGTGCGGATCCTTTACGAATTGCTCGCTCATGGCGGAGACGTGAACCAGGCCATCCTGGTGCACTCCGATGTCCACGAAGGCTCCGAAGGCGGCGACGTTCGTGACCGTGCCCTCTAGCACCATGCCCGGCTTGAGATCCTTGATGGTCTCGATCCCCTCGGCGAGCGTGGCGGTTTTAAACGTCGGGCGCGGGTCGCGCCCCGGCTTGTCCAGCTCCGCCAGCACGTCCGTGACGGTGGGGATGCCGAACTGCTCGTCCGCGAAGTCCCCCGCACGCAGCTTGCCCAGCACGGCGGAGTTGCCCACGAGCTGCGCAACCTCCACGCCGGTGGCGTCCACGATGCGGCGCACCAGCGGGTAGGCCTCCGGGTGCACGGCTGAGCCGTCCAACGGGTCGGCAGCTCCGTTGATCCGCAGGAAGCCCGCGGCCTGCTCGAACGCCTTCGGCCCCAGGCGCGGCACCTTCAGCAGCTCCTTGCGGGACTTGAAAGCGCCGTTCTCATCACGGTAGGCCACGATGTTTTCCGCCAGGGTCGGAGTAACGCCCGCCACCCGGTTGAGCAGTGGCGCACTGGCCAGGTTCACGTCCACGCCGACGGAATTCACTGCATCCTCCACCACAGTGTCCAGCCCGGCGGCCAGCAGCGCCTGGTTGACGTCGTGCTGGTACTGCCCCACGCCGATGGATTTCGGGTCGATCTTCACCAGCTCCGCCAGCGGATCCTGCAGGCGGCGGGCAATGGAAACAGCTCCGCGCAGCGAGACGTCCATGTCCGGGAACTCCTGGGCGGCCACCTCGGAGGCGGAGTAGACCGACGCACCCGCCTCGGAGATGACGACGGTCTGGGGCTTGGTACCCTCAGCCAGCCCGGCGATCTCCTTTGCCAGCTTCTCCGTCTCGCGGCTGGCGGTGCCGTTGCCGACTGCCAGCAACTCCACACCATGCTTGTTCACCAGGGCGCTGAGGATCGTGCGGGCCTTATCCCACTGGCCGGAGTGCGGGTAGACAACCACCGTGTCCAGCACCTTGCCGGTGCCGTCCACCACGGCACACTTCACGCCGTTGCGGTAGCCCGGATCCATGCCCAGGGTCGCCCGGTGGCCCGCGGGGGCCGCCAGCAGCAGATCCTTCAGGTTCTTCGAGAACACGCTCACGGCAGCCTCGTCGGCCCTCTCCTTCAGGCGCATGCGCACATCCACCGCGGAGCTGACCGCCAGCTTCGTGCGCCAGCCGAAGCGCACGCATTCGGCGCGGAACTTATCGGCCGGGTCCCCCTGGGCCTGCAGCCCAGTGCGGTCGGCGATGATGCCCTGGTAGAACTCGTCGTCCTCCCCCGGCGCAAAGTTCACGCGCAGCACGCCCTCGTTCTCACCGCGCAGCAGCGCCAGCACGCGGTGGCTCGGCAGGTCCCCGAAAGGCTCGTCAAACTCGAAGTAATCGCGGTACTTCTGGCCTTCTTCCTCCTTGCCCTCAATCACGGCGGATTCGGCACGGCCGCGCTTGAAGTATTCCTCGCGGATCTCCCCCACCAGATCTGCATCGGTGGAAATGTCATCGACCACGATGGCCCTGGCGCCGGCCATCACCGAGGCGGCGTCAGCAAAACCCTCCTGGACGTAGTCCGCGGCCAGATCGGGACTACCTCCGGCGAGCAGCTTCTCGACCAGCTCGCCCAAGCCGGCCTCGCGTGCGATGGCGGCCTTGGTGCGGCGGGACTTCTTAAACGGCAGGTACAGGTCCTCGAGGCGGGCCTTCGTGTCCACGGCCAGGATCTTTTCACGCAGCTCGTCGGTGAGCTTGCCCTGCTCTTCGATGCTCTTGAGGATGGTCTCCTTGCGGGCGGCGAGCTCGCGTAGGTAGTCGAGGCGCTGCTCGAGCTGGCGCAGCTGGCTATCGTCCATGCCGCCGGTGACTTCCTTGCGGTAGCGGGCGATAAACGGCACGGTCGCCCCGCCATCCAGCAGGTCGATGGTGGCCTGAACGCGGGGCTGATCCACCCCGAGCTCGTGGGCAATGATGCTAGCGATGCTATCGGTCATTCCCCACATTCTAGAGGGGCTACTGCTTGCCGAAGTCCTCGCCCCACTCGGGCGCATCGCTGGTGAACTCCGTCAGATCGCGCTCGCCGCTAAAGCCCTGCTGCATGTGCAGGTACTCCAGGTGGCGATCGAAAAGATCCAGCACGTTATTGATCAGCTGCGCGCGGGTGTAGCCGAACACGTCGAAGCCCAGGGAGCCGTTCATGCCGAAGACCTCGAGGCGGACGTAGTTCTTGCCGTTGTCGAGTTTGTCCGACGCGCCCTCGCGGACCGCGAACTCCGGGGTGGTGGAGATGACCGGGTAGAGCTGATAGCGGAAGACCGGGTCCTCCCCGAAGATCACGGACAGGTCCAACTGGGGAACCTTGGTGTCCTTACTGTCGGCGACCAACAACGTGGCGTCATAATCCCTAGCCCGCAGCGCCGTAGCAACCGATTCAAGGGCGGGCTTGGCGATCTGCACCACATACCGGTGCGCGGTCTGCTCCGACGGCCAGGTAGAGGTGCGATCGAGGCGGTTCTCCCAGTCCAGGTCGTTGCCAGAGGGCAGGGTACGTCCGGAGATTGCGGAGTGCAGAGCGATGGCACGGGAATCCACCTGGGCGGTCTCCATGCGTATCGAGCGCATCAAGCCCACCATAATCAGGTACACCACCACCATGAACGGCAAGCCCATGATCAGCGTGGCCATCTGCAGCGTGGCGATGCCGCCAACTTGCAGCATGGCGATCGTCAGCACGGCGACGGCACCCGACCACATCAGGCGCATCCACGGCGCGCCGTCCTGCTGTGGGTCCTGCGAGATGGAGGAGAACTTCGCCATAACCAGCGCGCCGGAGTCCGCGGAGGTCACGAAGAACAGCAGACCCACGAGGATGGCGATAAACACCACGATCGTGCCGCCGGGCAGTCCATCGAGCAGGGTGTAGAAGCCACGCTCCGGGGAGTCCACGGCGGTCTGCAGGAAGTCGTGATCCTTGTTGTTGACCGCACGATCCAGCGCAGTGTTGCCCAGGATGGAGGCCCACAGCGCGACGAAAAGGAAGGGGACGCACAGGGTACCGATGACGAATTGGCGGAAGGTGCGGCCACGGGAAATACGGGCCAGGAACAGACCTACGAACGGCGCCCAGGCCACCCACCAGGCCCAGAAGAACAGGGTCCAGTTAGCCATCCAATCCGCGGTGGCTGCCGGGTCCTGGGAGTAAGAGAAAGTCTCGAAGGTCCAGCGCGGCAGCCAGGCGAGGTAGTCGCCCATGTTCTTCACCACGGAGTTCAGCAGCCAGCCAGTGCGGCCGGTGAACAGGACGAACAGCAGTAGTGCGGTGGCGAGGTAGACGTTCGCCTCACTGAGGCGCTTAATGCCCTTGTCCACACCGGATACTGCGGAGATCGCTGCGACGCCCACTGCCAGCGCCACCAGGGCGATCTGCATGCCACGGCCTTCGGGCAGGCCGAACACCATGTTCAGACCGAAGTTCAGCTGCACCACGCCGATACCCAGGGAGGCCGCCACGCCGAAGATCGTGCCGAGCAGGGCGGCGACATCGACCGCGTCGCCGATCGGTCCGTTCACCCGCTTGCCGATCAACGGGTACAGGGCGCTGCGGATGGCCAGGGGCATGTTCAGGCGGTAGGCGTAGTAGCCAAAGGCCAGGCCCATCAGGGCGTACAGCGCCCAGCCGGACACGCCCCAGTGGAATAGAGTCCAGGCGATGGCCTCGTTGTAGGCCTGCTCCGTCATCCCCTCGCCCACCGGCGGGGTGGAATACTGCGCCAGCGGCTCGGCCACGGAGTAGAACATCACGCCGATGCCGATACCGGCGGCGAAGAGCATTGCCGACCAGGAGAAAAGGCTGTACTGGGGCTTGGAGTGGTCGGGACCCAAGCGGATAGCGCCCGCCTTGGACAGGGCGATCCAGATCATGAAGATCAGCGCAATGGCAACGGTGGCGATGTAGAGCCAACCCAGGCTCTCTGTCAGCCACCCGGTGATTCCCCCGACGACGGAATCGAAGTTATCGCTGGCGACGGCGGCCCAGATAGCGACCAGCAAAGTGATGACCATCGTGACCGCCACCACGGGCCAGTTGGCCTTGGGAGGCTCCCCACTGCGTGAACGGTCCGCCCCCGCAGAGTACGTACCGACGATGGCCCGAGGGCCAGCTGACAGTCTGGATCGCTTCTTGTCCGCCAACTTTTCCTATTCCTTAAACCACCCCGTCACCGCTGGCGCGATGTTGGTGTAGACGTGCTTGTGCTCCTGGTACTCGGCCAGTCCGGTGGGACCGAGCTCGCGGCCGTTGCCGGACTGCTTCATTCCGCCCCACTCCGCCTGCGGCAGGTAGGGGTGGAAGTCATTAATCCAGATAGTACCGTGACGCAGCTTACGTGCGGCCCTTTCCGCCTTTCCCGCGTCAGTGGTCCACACGGCACCGGCGAGGCCGTACTCGGTGTCGTTGGCAATGGCCACGGCCTCGTCCTCGGTGGTGAAGGATTCGACGGTCACGACCGGACCGAAGGCCTCGTCGTGCACGCAGTCCATCTCTTGCGTGCAGCCATCGATGATCGTCGGCAGGTAGAACACGCCCTGGGTCAGGTCCGTGTTGCCCGTGGCGTGAGAGCCCTGGTTGTCCTCGGCCGTCGGGATGCGGCCGCCGCAGAGGATCTTCGCACCTTGCTCGCGGGCGCGGTCAACGTAGGCCGCAACCTTGTCGCGGTGATCCGCGGAGATCAGGGCGCCGGTCTCGGCGGCCTCGTCCAGCGGGCCGCCGACCTTGATCTTCTCGGCCTTGGCCACCAGAGCCTCGACGAACTGGTCGTGGATGGACTCCTCCACCACGATGCGGGAGCCCGCAGAGCACACCTGGCCGGAGTGGACGAACGCGCCGTTCAGTGCGTTATCCACCGCAGCGTCGAAGTCCGCGTCGGCGAAGATGACGTTCGGGTTCTTGCCACCCAGCTCGAGGGCCACGCGCTTGACGGTCTCCGCCGCGTTGCGGGCGATCAGCTTGCCGGTGACCAGGCCGCCGGTGAAGCTGACCATATCCACATCCGGGCTCTGCGACAGCGGGTTGCCGCAGTTGGCGCCCGCGCCGGTGATCAGGTTAGCCACGCCGGCCGGCAGCCCCAGCTGGTCCAGGACCGTCATCAGCATCATGGCGGTGTGCGGGGTGAGCTCCGCCTGCTTCAGCACAAAGGAGTTGCCTGCGGCCAGGGCCGGGGCGACCTTCCAGGCCACCTGCAGCAGCGGGTAGTTCCACGGGGTAATCAGGCCGCATACGCCTACCGGTTCGGCGTCAATACGAGAGCGAACATTTGCATCGCCCGGGTCCACGACGCGACCGGCCTGGTGCTGGGCGAGAGTACCGAAGTACTCGAAGGAGTTGGCGATGTCGTCCATGTCGATCTCGGACTCGGCCAGGCGCTTGCCCGTGTCGGCGGACTCGGCGCGGGCGAAGGCATCCTTGTTCTCGCGGATCTTGTCTGCGACCTGTAGCAGGAGCTTGCCGCGCTCGGCGGCGGGCACGTCGGCCCACACGCCGGAGTCGAAGGAGGCACGGGCAGCGGCGATGGCCTTGTTCGTGTCCTCGTCGGAGGCCTCGGACACCAAGCCCACGGTGGAGTTATCGGCGGGGTTGGTGATCGTGCGGGTCTCGCCCTTTTCAGCCGCTACCCACTCGCCGTTGATGAACAGCGAGGCGGGAGCGCCCTCGTTCTTGTGCACCCCGGCCAGCAGTTCGCAGGTGGTGGGGTCGAACAGTACAGCGTTCATGGTTGTGATTCTCGCTTTCTGTATTTGACCTTTTGGTCCAGTTGGTCGGTCCAGTTGGTCCAGCTTTTAGTCTTCGGTCCAGGTGCGCACGGGATCCGCGCCGTCGGACATGTCGGAGGTGCCCGGCAGGTCGCGCTGCATGTGCAGGAACTCCAGGTGGCGCTCGTAGAGGTCCAGGACGTTATCGATCAGCTGTTCCGTGGTGTAGCCGTAGATGTCGTAGCCCAGCGAGCCGGTGTTGTCGAAGACCTCGAGTCGGTAGTAGTTCTCCCCATTGTTAGTGCTGCGGGTGAAGCTCGGCACCGGGTGCTCCAGGGGGTAGATCTGGTAACGGAAGTCCTGCTCTTCACCCAGGTGGATGGTGAGGTCCAACTGGTTCACGGGCAGGTTCGGGACGTCGGCAGCCACCAGCGTAGTGTCGATGCCCTCGTCCTTCAGCTCGCGTGCGACGGCCTCCAGCGCAGGCTGCGCCACCTTGGTGAGGTACTCGTTGGCCTTGGCCTGGCTAGGCCAGGTGGAGGCGCGCGACAGACGCTTGCGCCAGGACTGCTTATCCCCGCCCGCGCCGGAGCGGCCGGACATAGCACTGTGCAGCGAGATGCTGCGAGCCTCGGTGGCGTAGCTCTCCAGGCGCAGGGAGCGCCACAGTCCGAACATGATGAGGTAGATCACGATCGTGAACGGCAGGCCCATCACGATGGTTGCCAGCTGCACTGTTTCGACGCCGTTAACTTGCAGCATGACCAGGGTCAGCAAGCCGACCAGCACGGCCCAGAAGATGCGGGACCACTTGGCACCGTCCTGGCGGGAATCCTCGATCTTGGAGGTGAAGTTGGCGGTCACCAGCGCACCGGAGTCGGCGGAGGTGATGTACAGAAGCAGGCCAATCATGGTGCACAGGACGATCAGCACCGCGCCGCCGTTCATGTCCTGCAGCAGTGCGTAGAAGCCCTGCTCCGGAGTTTCCATGGTGTTGTTGGCGAAATCCATGTCGCCACCGACAACGCGCTTCAGGGCGGTGTTTCCGAACAGGCTCATCCACAGCAGGATGAACAGGAACGGGATGGTCAGTACGCCGACGACGAACTGGCGCAAGGTGCGGCCGCGGGAAATGCGGGCCAGGAACAGGCCGACGAAGGGCGCCCAGGCTACCCACCAGGCCCAGAAGAACAGCGTCCACGCGCCCATCCATGCCTTGGTGGCCTCCGGGTCCTCGGAGAAGGCAAACGTGTCCATCGTCATGCCCGGGAAGGAGGACACATAGTCGCCGATGTTCATCACGAGGGCGTCAAGAAGGAAGGCAGTCTGGCCCGTGACGGTGACATAGAGGACCAGGCCGATGGCGAGCAACACGTTGATCTCACTCAGGCGCTTAATGCCCTTGTCCACGCCGGAGATGGCGGACAGGGTGGCGATGCCGACGGCGAAGATGATCAGGCCGGATTGGACGGCCACGCCCTGATCCCAACCGAAGATGAGGTGCAGGCCGTAGGTCAGCTGCACCACGCCGATGCCCAGGGAAGCCGCGATGCCGAAAACGGTGCCCAGCACAGCGGCGATGTCCACTGCGCCGCCGATGGGGCCGTGGATGCGCTTGCCGATCAGCGGGTACAGGGCGCTGCGGATGGCCAGCGGCATGTTCAGGCGGTAGGCGTAGTAGCCAAAAGCCATGCCCATCAGGGCATACAGAGCCCAGCCGGTCACGCCATAGTGGAACAGCGCCCACACGACGGCCTGCTCTGCAGCCTCGCGGGTCTGCCCCTCACCTACCGGCGGTGCCATGTACTGGGTGACGGGCTCCGCGACGGCGAAGAACATCAGGTCCACGCCGATGCCGGCGGCGAAGAGCATCGCCGACCAAGAAAAGAGGCGGAACTGTGGGCGGGAGTGATCCGGCCCCAGGCGGATGTTGCCCGACTTCGAGAAGGCGACCACTAGGACGAAGATCACAGCGACCGTCGCGGTGACGATGTAGAACCAACCGAGGTTCGTGGAGATCCAGCTGGTGACGGTGCCCAGAGTGTCCTTGGCCTGCTCGCGGCCGAAGAAAGCGTAGAGGGCGACGGCCAGGATGCCGAGTGCCGAAACGATGAAGACGGGCCAGTTGGGCTTGGGGTCCGTAACTTCACCCGGCGAATAGCTATCACGGTCGTTAACATCAAAAAAGCCGACGATCACTCGTGGAGCAGAGCTGTTTTTCCTGCTCCCGATGCGCCGAGAGGTGCTTTCGGCCGCCTCCGGCTGATGGTCGTTTTCGGGATTTGTCATGTAATTCTCCTCTTGTTCTCCACGATCGCTTCCTCGCCAAAGGGAGTTCATTTTCTCAGAAATACAATTTCCTAGAGTACACAGGTCATTCTAATTTGCCAGCATTCCCCCTCACATAGGTGTTAATTACTGCCTCACTAGTGAGGTGGTTTAATGATGCCTTTTACCTGCTATCTAGCGAATTAAAAAAGAAAATGGCATACTAGTAAACGTTCAGTCATTTAACTAGGAGGCGAGTGAATAGATGAGCTTCATCGACAAGCTGATTCCAGGAAAGAAGAACGACACCAAAGGCCAGGTAATCGAAGACCGTCGTCGGGACATCGTCATCGTCGGCGGCGGATCCGCTGGCTCCGTATTGGCCAACCGACTCTCCGAAGACTCCACCAAGGACGTCATGGTCCTGGAAGCCGGTCGCCCGGATTCCCTGTGGGATCTGTTCATCCACATGCCGGCGGCGTTTTCCTTCCCCATCGGCGACAAGCACTACGACTGGCAGTACGAATCCGAGCCAGAACCGGAGATGAACGGCCGTCGTATCTACCACGCCCGCGGCAAGGTGCTGGGTGGCTCCTCCTCCATCAACGGCATGATCTTCCAGCGCGGCAACCCGATGGACTACGAGAAGTGGGGCAACCTGCCCGGCATGTCCAATTGGGGCTGGAGCCACGTTCTGCCCTACTTCAACAAGATGGAAACCGCTCTGGGCGCCGACGCTAACGACCCGCGCCGTGGCCACAACGGCCCGCTGAAGCTAACCCGCGGCCCGGCCACCAGCCCGCTGTTCCAGGCCTTCTTCAAGTCCGTCCAGCAGGCTGGCTACAACCTCACCAACGACGTCAACGGCTACCGCCAGGAGGGCTTCGCTCCCTTCGACCGCAACATCCTGGGCGGCAAGCGCCTCTCCGCTGCTCGCGCCTACCTGCACCCGGTCATGAACCGCAAGAACCTGGACGTGCGCACTCGCGCCTACACCACGCAGGTAATCATCGAAAATGGCAAGGCTGTAGGCCTGGAGTACCAGTGGAAGGGCCAGACCCACCGCGTCTTCGCCGACAAGGTCATCCTCTGTGGCGGCGCCTTCAACACCCCGCAGCTGCTGGAACTGTCCGGCATTGGTGACCGCGAGGTGCTGGAAAAGGCTGGCGTCGAGGTCAAGAAGCACCTGCCCGGCGTGGGCAACAACCTGCAGGACCACCTCGAGGTCTACGTGCAGTACAACTGCATCCAGCCGGTGAGCTCCCAGCCGTACTACAAGATGATCAACCGCCCGTTCATCGGCCTCCAGTGGCTGCTGACCCGCCGCGGCCCGGTAGCATCCTCCCACTTCGAGGCCGGCGGCTTCGCCCGTTCCAACGAGAACGAGGACTACCCGAACCTGATGTTCCACTTCCTGCCAATGGCGATCCGTTACGACGGTTCCCAGCCGGAGGGCGAGCACGGCTTCCAGTTCCACGTCGGCCCGATGTACTCCGACACCAAGGGCCACGTGCACATCAAGTCGAACGACCCGAAGGAAAAGCCGGAGATCCTGTTCAACTACCTGGCCACCGAGCAGGACCGTCGCGAGTGGGTCGAGGCCGTGCGCACTTCCCGCAAGCTGCTGGACACCCCGGCTATGAAGGAGTTCACCGACGGCGAGATTTCCCCCGGCGCTGCCGTGGAGACCGACGAGGAGATCCTGGAGTGGGTACGCAACGACGCAGAGACTGCTCTGCACCCGTCCTGCACCGCCAAGATGGGCCCGGCGGACGACGAGATGGCCGTTGTCGACCCGGAGACCATGCAGGTCCACGGCGTTGAGGGCCTGTACATCGCCGACGCTTCGGTCATGCCGATCATCACCAACGGCAACATCTACGCCCCGGTCATCATGCTGGCGGAGAAGGCCGCCGACCTGATCAAGGGCGACAAGCCCCTCGATCCGATCGACATCCCCTTCTACCACGCTAAGCAGGACATGCCGCTGTACGCGGAGGGCGAAGAGCCCCGCGATCACGTCAACGCCATCCCGGGCGCTGACCACTAGGGTTTAGGGCTCCAGCCCGTCCAGATACGCCCGATCTGCCTTGGATAGCTCCACGTTATCCAGCAGATCCGGGCGTATTTTTTTGGTTCGGGCGAGGGATTGTTCGCGCCGCCACTGCGCAATCTTCGCGTGGTTGCCGCTAAACAGCACGTCCGGCACGTCCAGCCCGCGCCACTGCCGGGGGCGCGTGTAGCTGGGGCCTTCCAGCAGCCCGTCCTGGAAGGAATCCTCCTGGTGGCTGGCCTGGTTGCCCAGCACGCCGGGGATCAGCCGCACCATCGCCTCGGCCATGACCAGCACTGCGACTTCCCCGCCGATCAGCACATAGTCGCCAATGCTGACTTCTTCCACGCGGTAGCGGTTCTGTGCGTCCTCCACCACTCGCTGGTCGATACCTTCGTAGCGGCCGCAGGCAAACACGACGTGTTCTTCGGTGCTCCACCGTTCTGCCATGTCTTGGGTGAACGGTTTTCCTGCGGGTGTGGGGACAATAAGCAGCGGTTTTGTGACGCCACCCGCTTCCTCACCTAAACGCTCAGCATCGCTGTCGCTTGTGGCTGGCAGCAGGTTGCGCTTGTGCTCCGCGGAGCTCTCCAGGTCGCTGACCGTGGCCGCCGGGCCGGTGCCCGCCGCGACGTCATCGAGAGCCGGTCCCCAGACCTCGGGCTTCATCACCATGCCAGGGCCACCGCCGCACGGGGTGGAATCCACCGACTGGTGGACGTCACTGGTCCAGGCGCGCAGATTATGCACGCCAACACTTAGGATGCCCTGCTCAATGGCCTTGCCTAGGAGCGCGTGGCGCAGCGGCTCTAAATATTCGGGGAAGATCGTTACTACGTCTAGGCGCAAAACTAGCTCAGCTCCAAAAGCCCCTCGGGCGGGGTGAGTACGAGGATCTCCTCCTCCAGGTCCACCACCGGGACAATCTGGTGACGGAAGGGTACGAGCACTTCCTTGCCGGCGGTCGGCAGCTGGGACTCGGCGTCAATAAGAATAACGAGCAACTGCCCGGCCGGAGTGTGCTCAACGGCGACGACCTCCCCTACCAGATCGCCGAGCTGGATCTCGTCGCCCTCCAGATCCGTGCCGGGGGCGAGGAGGTAGGCGGTGAGGCCCTCGAGTTCGTGGTCGTAGAAACCGTCGTCGTCCTCATCGTGCACGGGGGCAGCGAAGAAGCGCACGCCGCGCAGGGACTCGGCGGCCGTGCGGTCGGCGACCTCCTCGAAGGTGACCAGCAGGCGCCCCTGGTGCGGGCGGAAGGAACGGACGGTCAAGGACAGCTCCTTGCCCGCCTGCCTACCCTTCAAAACCTCGCCGGTGGCGAAGCGCTGTTCGGGGGTGTCCGTCGTGGGATCGACGACCACCTCTCCCCGCACGCCGTGGGGCTTGATCACCCGGCCGATCTGCAACTCCATAGGCTAGATAACACCCTGTGCCAGCATTGCATCTGCAACCTTGCGGAAGCCGGCGATGTTGGCGCCGAGAACGTAATCGTCTTCCCGGTCGTACTCGCGAGCTGTCCTATCGCAACGCTTGAAGATTCCACGCATGATGTCGCGCAGGCGCCTATCGGTGTAGTCAAAGGTCCAGGAATCGCGGGAGGCGTTCTGCTGCATCTCCAGCGCAGAGGTAGCCACACCACCGGCGTTGGCGGCCTTGCCCGGGGCGAAGAAGATCTTGCGCTTGCGGAAGACCTCGATGGCCTCCGGGGTACACGGCATGTTGGCGCCCTCGGCGACGTAGCGGCAGCCATTGTCGGCGAGCATGATGGCCGCCTCGCCGTCCAGCTCGTTCTGGGTGGCGCACGGCAGAGCCACGTCGGCCTCAACCTCCCAGATGTTGCCGCCCTCGTGGTAGGTCACGCCGTCGGTCTCCTTGGCGTAGTCGGACAGGCGGGCGCGGCGCACCTCCTTGATGTCCTTCAGAAGTTCGATGTCCACGCCTTCGGGGGTGCACACATAGCCAGAGGAATCAGACATGGCAACGACGGTTGCCCCGAGCTCCTGGGCCTTTTGAGCAGCGTAGATGGCGACGTTACCGGAACCGGAGACGATGACCTTGGCACCGTCGAAGCGATCGTCGTGGGCACCCATCATTTCCTGAGTGAAGTACACGGTGCCATAGCCAGTGGCCTCGGTGCGGACCAGGGAGCCGCCCCAGGTCAGGCCCTTGCCGGTGAGCACGCCGGACTCGTGGCGGTTCGTCATGCGGCGGTACTGGCCGAACAGGTAACCAATCTCGCGACCGCCCACGCCGATATCACCGGCGGGAACGTCGACCTCTTCGCCGATGTGGGTGTGCAGTTCCGTCATGAAGGACTGGCAGAAGGACATGATCTCGCGGTTCGACTTACCCTTCGGGTCGAAGTCGGAGCCACCCTTGGCGCCGCCGATCGGCAGGCCGGTCAGCGAGTTCTTGAAGATCTGCTCGAAGCCCAGGAACTTGATGATGCCCAGGTTCACCGAAGGGTGGAAGCGCAGGCCGCCCTTGTAGGGACCAAGCACGGAGTTGAACTGCACGCGGAAACCGCGGTTCACGCGCACCTCGCCCTCATCCGTGATCCATGGGACGCGGAAGATGACCTGCCGCTCCGGCTCACACATGCGCTCGATGAGTGCATAATTTGCGTAGTGCTCGTCCTTCTTCAGGACGTACGTCAAGCTGTCCAGCACCTCTGCAACGGCCTGGTGGAACTCTGGCTCCCCCGCGTTGCGCTGAATAATCTGCTGGTAGTAACCGCTGACGGTTTCTTCGACGTTCATTGAGGATGCCTTCTTTGCCTCTCGCGAAAACCCAATGGTCGGCATGCGGCCGACCTGTGATGACAGTCATTTAGTCTACTCCCCATGACTAACAACACATTCAAGTGGTGTACTCGGGGGCAATTGCCACAGAAAGCACCTTGAAAAGCACCATAGAAGCAAACCTTCAAACACAGAAGAAACCCCAGGTGAGTAGTAAATACTCATCCTGGGGTTGGAAAGCAGGTGGCGGTGCGCACCGCCGATGCTTTTACTCTGCGGACTCGGCCTCAGCTTCTGCCTCGCCCTCGGAGTCAGCCTCAGCCTTCTCGGCTTCCTCAGCTGCCTTGGCAGCAGCCTCTTCCTCAGCGGCAGCCTCAGCAGCGGCCTTGGCCTCTGCCTCTTCCTTGGCCTTGCGCTTCTTCTCGGTGATAGCTTCAGCGGTCGGGCCATCGGCAGCCTCAGCCAGAGCCTCGTTGAACAGGTCCAGCTTGGACTTCTTCTCCTCGGCAACCTTCAGGGTGCCCTCAGCGCCCTCGATGCCCTTGTACTTCTGCCAGTCGCCGGTGACCTTCAGCAGAGCCAGAACCGGCTCGGTCGGCTGTGCGCCGACGCCCAGCCAGTACTGTGCGCGCTCAGAGTCGATCTGGATCAGGGAAGGCTCCTGGGTCGGCTGGTAGATGCCCAGGTTCTCGATGATCTTTCCGGAACGCTTGGTGCGTGCATCCTGAACGACGACGCGGTACTCCGGGGTACGGATCTTACCCAGGCGCTGCAGCTTAATCTTGACGGCCATGTGATGGCTCCTTTTCTTCTAGTTGGTCACTGGGCAGTTCAGACACTCCGCGAAAAATTTCTGCGGAAAATCCGCTGAAAAAATTTTTCTGGCCGGAGCCGGTTCAACCCTTCGTATTTTTGCTGCGCGTGACCACCGGCCGACCGTGGTCGGGGACGGTGTTACACAGACAACCTGCATAAGTGTAGTAGCTGGTGCCCGCGGGAACCAAATCCCCTGCTGGCGGTGCCGGTTACTTCTTCGGGAAGTTCATCTTCGACAGGTCGATGCCCTCGAAGCCCGGGGGAAGCTGCTCCTGCATCTTCTCCAGATCCTTCATGCTGGGCATTCCGCCGCCCATACCCGGCATCCCAGGCATGCCGGGCATACCTGGCATCCCCTGGCCGCCGCCCATGTTCCGGCGCATGTTCTTGCGGTTCTTGTTCTTGGCGTTCTTGCCCTTCTTGCCCTTGCGGTGCACCTTCTGCTTCTTGGTCGCAGAACGGCCGCCCATGCCGAACTGACCGGCCATCTTGCCCATCATCTTCTTGGCCTCGAAGAATCGGTCGACCAGCTTGTTCACGTCGGAAACGCTCACGCCAGAACCGTTGGCGATGCGCTTGCGGCGGGAGGCGTTCAGGATCTTCGGGTCCTGGCGCTCGGCGGGAGTCATGCCGCGGATGATGGCCTGGATGCGGTCCAGTTCCTTCTCATCCACCATGTCGGCCATCTTCGACATCTGGGAGCCGCCGGGCATCATCTTCAGGATGTTGCCCAAGGGCCCCATCTTGCGGATCATCAGCATCTGCTCGAGGAAGTCCTCCAGCGTCAGGTCGCCAGAGGCCATGCGCATGGCGGAATCTTCGGCCTTTTCGGCGTCCAGAACCTGCTCGGCCTGCTCGATCAGGGTGAGCACGTCACCCATGCCGAGGATGCGGTTGGCCATGCGATCCGGGTGGAAGACGTCGAAGTCTTCCTGCTTCTCGCCGGTGGAGGCGAACAGGATCGGCTTGCCGGTGACCTCACGGATCGACAGCGCAGCACCACCGCGGGCGTCACCATCCAGCTTCGTCAGGACGACACCCGTGAAGTCCACGCCATCGCGGAACGCCTCGGCCGTAGTAACGGCATCCTGGCCGATCATGGCGTCAATAACAAAGAGCACCTCGTCGGGCTCCACCGCATCGCGAATGTTGCGCGCCTGGCGCATGAGCTCCTCGTCGATGCCCAAGCGACCCGCGGTATCGATAATGACGATGTCGTGCTGGCTGCGGTAAGCCTCCTCGATACCGCGCTGCGCGACGTCGACGGGATCCCCGTGACTGGTGCCCATCTCGTGGTCGTGGGAATCCAGGCTGGTGCCCGGGTCCGGGGCGAAAGTCTTCACACCGGCGCGCTCACCGACGATCTGCAGCTGCTGCACCGCACCCGGGCGCTGCAGGTCACAGGCCACCAGCATCGGAGTGTGGCCCTTCTTAGCCAAGTGCAGAGCCAGCTTACCGGCCAGGGTAGTCTTACCGGCACCCTGCAAACCGGCCAACATGATGACTGTCGGCGGGTGCTTAGCCAGGTTCAGCCGGCGGGTCTCGCCGCCGAGGATCTCCTTGAGCTCCTCGTTGACGATCTTGATGACCTGCTGCGCCGGGTTCAGCGCCTCGGATACCTCTGCCCCGGCGGCGCGCTCCTTGATGCGCCTGATAAAGGCGCGCACCACCGGGAGGGATACGTCTGCCTCCAACAGCGCAAGGCGGATCTCGCGCGCGGTGGCATTAATATCAGCCTCGGACAGCTTGCCCTTGCCACGAAGGCCCTTCATGGCAGATTGCAGGCGGTCTGACAAAGACTCAAACACTACTTAGTGCTCCCTTGTAGGTATCGGGGGTTGGTTTATAACTCCCCTAGCTTAGCCAGTGGCCTACACGACAGTCACATTTCACCGGTGTTTTACGGTGTTTTACAGCGCCGTTTTATAGCGCATCCTCTCCGCGCTCGCCGGTGCGCACGCGGATCACCACGTCCACCGGAGTGATCCAGATCTTGCCATCGCCAATCTTTCCTGTGCAGGCGGCGCCGACAATCGCGTCGACGATGCTATCCACCGAGGCGTCTGCCGCCACGATCTCTAGCTTTACCTTCGGCACAAAGTCCGCCGCGAACTCGGCGCCGGTAAACACACCGTTGTCCTTCGACAGCAGCGCCAGGCCCACCGTGCCCCACAGCCCTGCAGCCAGGTGCACACCCACGACATCAAGGGAGTCATCGTAGCCGAAACGGTACTTGAGACCGATTGCCATGCAGGCGATGACGCCACCTATGAATCCAATGACGATGGAAGTTAGGGGCGTCAACGTTCCAGCCGCCGGGGTGATCGTCACCAGACCTGCCACGGCGCCAGAGGCGATGCCCAGGGAGGTAGCGGCGCGGTCGCGAATAGTTTCACAGAGCATCCAGCCGAGCATCGCGGCCGCGGCAGCGACCGTGGTGTTGATCCAGGCCAGACCAGCCATGCCGTCGGCAGCGAAGGCGGAGCCGCCGTTGAAGCCGTACCAACCGAACCACAGCAGTGCGGCACCGAGCATCACCATCGGCAGGTTGTGCGGGCGACCCACCTTGGAGGGGAAGCCCGCGCGCTTACCAACGATCAGAGCCAGAACCAGCGACGCGCTGATGAGCATCCAAGCCGAATTTCCGGAGGTCAGTACAAGTTGATCTGGGGTCATTTTTCACATCCATATCTGTGAGCCTCAGCACTTGTGCTGCAAAGAATAAAATGCTGAAAACTCGCATTCAGGAAAGAAAAAATTTTCTGAGACGCAGATCACCGACTTTTTAGCCGGACAACGCGAATAACCCCGTACGCTGCACGCATACGGGGCTATTTACGTAAATTTTTTAATTTTTGCTGTCCGAAGGGGCTTATTTTCTACCCCAGCAGTGCATCGACGAAGCTTTCGACCTCGAACGGGGCCAGGTCGTCCGCGCCCTCGCCGAGGCCCACCATCTTCACCGGCACGCCGAGTTCTTCCTGCACCTGGAAGACGATGCCGCCCTTTGCGGTGCCGTCGAGCTTGGTGAGCACCACGCCGGAAATGTCCACGACCTCGCGGAACGTGCGCGCCTGCATGAGGCCGTTCTGGCCCACGGTCGCGTCCAGCACCAGCAGCACCTCGTCGACCTTCGCCTTCTTCTCCACCACGCGCTTGACCTTGCCCAGCTGGTCCATCAGGCCCACACTGGTGTGCAGGCGGCCGGCGGTATCGACCAGGACGACGTCCACGCCGGAGTCGATGCCCTTCGCCACTGCGTCGAAAGCAACGGAGGCTGGGTCTGCGCCCTCTGCGCCGCGTACCGTTTCTGCCCCCACTCGACGCCCCCACGTCTCCAGCTGGTCAGCCGCAGCCGCACGGAACGTATCCGCCGCGCCGAGCAGAACCTTGTGGCCCATGCCGATGAGCACGCGGGAGAGCTTGCCGGTGGTGGTGGTCTTGCCGGTTCCGTTGACGCCCACCACCATGATCACGGCTGGCTTGCCCTCGTAGGGCATGGCCTTGATGGAGCGGTCCATGTCCGGCTTGCAGGCGTCGATCAGCGCCTCGCGGAGCATGCCGCGGGCTTCTTCCTCGCTGGAAACGCCATTGATGGCGATGCGCTCGCGCAGGTCGTCGACGACCTTCATCGTGGTTGGGGTACCCAGGTCGGCCATGAGGAGGGTGTCTTCGATCTCCTCCCATGCGTCCTCGTCGAGGTCGCCGGCGCTGAGGATGCCGAGCACGCCACGGCCGATGACATTCTGGGACTTGGACATGCGGCCGCGCAGCTTGCCAAGGCGGCCCTGGACGGGCGCGATCTCCTCGCGCTGTTCCGCGGGAGCTGGTTCTGGTTCGGGTTCAACTTCCGGCTCGGGCGTCGGCTCGGGTTCGGGTTCCGGCTCAACCTCCGGTTCAGGCTCGGGCTCAGCGACAGGTTCCGGCTCCTCCACCGGCTCTGGCTTGGGCGTGGGCGCCGGGGCCGGGGCGGCCTTCGGAGCCTCTGGTTCGGGAGTTGGCTCGGGCTCGGGGGCAGCCTCTGGTTCCGGGGTCGGCTCCGGTTCCGGGGTCGCCTTAGGCTCGGGGGTCGCTTCTGGCTCTGGGGTTGCCTCTGGGGTTTCCTTCGGCTTCTTCAGCTCCTGGTCGGGGCGCAGTTCCGGCTGCTTCTCGGCAGTCGCGGCACCGGCGCCGGCGCCACCACCGGCAGTGAAGTTGAACCCGCCCTGAGCCTTGTAATCGCCACTGCTGGGCTTCTTCTGCTCGATCTCTTCCTTCTTCTCGAAGGAAACCTGCTTTGCCTTGTTCCGGCGCAGCCCCAGAACAACAAGAATCGCCACGATAATGGCGAGAACCAAAAGTCCAATGAGGACCCACATCAAAACACTATTCATAGCTTCCAGTGAATCAGAACTTCGTGGCTAATGCCGACTCATGGTCAGACAGTCGGCCCGAACACGCCGCGGACCATGGCATCTGCCATGACGATGTCTCCGGTCACGAGGTCCGGCACCAGCCGCGCCATGGCCGCCCATCCCGGGTAGGCGCTGAGCAGTTTGCCCAGGCTGGACATCTTCTTGTGCGCGTACATGCGGGTGGCCAGGGCGAACACCATGGAGATCACGGGCGCCAGCGCCCA
Organism: Corynebacterium evansiae; assembly: GCF_027570065.1. Classification (NCBI taxonomy): domain Bacteria; kingdom Bacillati; phylum Actinomycetota; class Actinomycetes; order Mycobacteriales; family Corynebacteriaceae; genus Corynebacterium; species Corynebacterium evansiae. Next base: position 329,359 of record NZ_JAKMUT010000002.1, read on the forward strand.
GCGGTTTTCCGGAGTGTCGGTATCCACGCCCTCCAGGCGGTCGAAGCGCACGCGCGCGGAGAGGTACAGCTGCCGGTTCGCGGCCTTCACCTTGCGCAGCAGCGTGACGGCGGTCTTCATCAACTCCGGGTCGCCCAGCAGCTCGGAGAGTTCGGCGCGCTTGTTGAAGGTCTCGAACACGGCGATGAGGCGGCTGTTCTCCTCGCTCAGCGCGCCCGGCACCACTCCTGCTTTGCCGAAGAACATGTCCAGCACGGCCTTCTGCTGTGCGGGGTCCATGTGCGCGATCTGCACGGTGGTGCTATCGATGCACGCCGTATCCAGGGACACGTCGCGGCCGGTATCGACGGTCTGCACTGCGGGTTGCCCGGCGACCTTCTTAAGCTCCTGCCGCAGGCGCTTGTCTTGTTCTTTTTCTTCTGACGCCCCTTCGGGGTCAACCAGCGACATGTCCCCCAGGATCTCGAGGGCTGCGATCCACGGGGTATTCGAGCGTTCGGATTCTTCCCCTACCAGGGTGGAGTGCACCAGGCCGGAGAGGATGAACTGCGCGGGGCGGTCGGCGGCGGGAACCAGGGACTGCGACATGGCGTGGACGGATTCCCGCGGGTTGTTCGTCAGCGCGGTGCGCAGGTTGTCCAGCACGTCGAAGCGTCCGCGCAGCCAGCCGGCCTGTACGTCCCAGAGGGTGGAAAGCGTGGCGGTATCGCTGGGGAGCTCTTCGGATTCGCCTGCCAGGAAGGCGGCCAGCTGCACCCACGGGTCGGTGTCGGCGTCTTCCTTATTGGCCCCGAAGTAGCCCTCGGCCTGTGCGACGGCGGCGTGTTGGCCGGCGGCGACGGGAGCCCGCAGGTAGTTGAAGCGGTCGCGGCCGAACAGCTGCACGCTCAAGGGGCCAGCGCCCACGAGCTCGGCGGGCAGTGTGCCCTGGGCTAGAGTGCCCTGATCTAGGGTGCCTGCAGCACTGGGCGTAGCTTGCAGCTCCACGAAGTATGCGGCCTGCCAGGGCGCGGTGATGGGCCAGACCCACGCGCCGGCGCCCGGCGCGCCGAACTGTACCGGCGTCTCTTCGGATTCGCCCCCGCCGTGGATGAACAGGGCGTCCCCGTCGACGGAGGCTGTGTAGTCGAACCCGGGCACGATGCGGGCCAGGCGTACGCTTACGCGGCGGTCCTCCACGAACTCCAGCTCGATTGCTCCGGAGGTCAGTGTGGCCAGGGACCCGGCGGCGCTGGCGAGGTCCACGAACCAGGTGACCTCGTCTATCGTTTCCAGTTTGAGGGTGCGCACGGGCGAGCCGTGGTGGTTGCGGATCACCACGCGGGCGTCGTCCATCAGCGCCAGGTTCTCTGCCTTGGAGCCCATGCCGGGGCGGAAGCCGGGGCGTACGCGGAAGCGGGTCTGCGTGTCGATGGAACGGGCGGAGACTTCAATGGGGTCGGTGCGCCACATCGGATCCTCCCCCTGCATCGTCAGCTGGTAGCGCAGGCGGGAGGGCTTGACGATGATGGGCAGTGCGTCGCCCGCGTCGGTCTGCACGACGGTGGTGCTGAAGCGGTCGGTGGGTCCGAGCTTCTGCGGCGGGATCTTCTCGAAGGGCTTCTCCCCCGGCAGCAGGCGGACCGTCACAGGGCTTAGGCCCCCGGCCATCGGCAGGCGCGTTTGGGTGCTGGGCCCGCCGAATTCCATCTCCAGGGATAGTCCCTCCACCAGGGCGTATTCGTGGCGGAAGGATTCGTTGCGGGGTCCGCGCAGGCGCACCAGGTATTCGCCCACCCACGGGCTATCCCACGCCTCGGGGTCGAATACGTCGAACACGCCGCCCTCGGCGGGAACCTCCAGCGGTTCCTCGTCGGAGACGGCCTCGCCGGTCTCGCCGGGCCCCGCATAGGCGGAGACAGACAGGTACCAGATCTCGTCCGCGCCGGAAATCGTGGGCGGGAATTCCACCTGCAGGCTCTGGGAATGGATCACCTTGCCCGAGGTGGTCTCCACGCCGCCCACCACGTCATCGGGCTCCACGAACTGGGCGCGCTGGCGCGGGTCCACGGCACGTACTCCGGCCATGGACGGGCTGCGCTCACCCGGCTTGGCGATGTGCAAGCTCAGGCATTCACTCAAATCCAGCCGGCGGATAACCCAGCCGTTCCAGCTCTTCATCGGCTGTTCTTCCAGTACCGGGATGTCCGCTCCGGTCACCGGATCCACGGCGGAAGTCTCGGAGGGAACCACCACGTACACCTGCTCGTGGTGCAGGGAAACTCGGTCGGTCAGGTCCGTGCCACGGATGGTGAACACAAGCACGGGATCCTCGGTATCCACCAGTGGCAGCTGCCAGTGCTGGCCGTCGTTGGCGTTGCGCACGCTGACCTTGCGTAGCGGCTGGCGCACGGGAATGTCCAGGATCTCGGTCACGGCCCGGCCGGCGTTGTCCGCGTGCATGGTGCGGAAGGCCGCGGGCTCGCCGTCGAAGTCCACGCGCCAGCGCACCTCGGTGTGTACCTTCCCCTCGCTCTCCAGGGGCTGTGAGGGCAGACGCAAAACTACGCGCTGGCGCAGAGTGTCTAGCTGCAGGCGCGGCTGGTCTTCACGGTGCGCCACGCCCACGCTGTGACGCCGATCCTGCGTGCCCACCGGCCTTTCCCGCAGCTCTTCAATCACATCCTCCAGGATGAGTGCGGGCAGTTCCACGGCGGGAAGCGTGTACTCCCAGGAGTCCGGGTGCGCGGCGGCGTGGGAGACGATCTCCACGATCGGGGCGATCAGCTTCACCGCCGCCTCCGGCAAGGTGGCACACAGTGGACCTACCTGGCGCGGTTCGTCGGCCAGCTCGGCCACAACTGCCCGCGCAATGTCGGCGGCGTCGGCTCCCTCCCCACTGTCCCCACTGTCTTCGCTGTCCGCCCGGCGGTTATCCACCAGCTCGATCAGCTCGGGCACCCAGTCAGAGGCGATGCCCACGTGGGCGAACAGGCGCCCGAGCTCCTCGTCCGGCCCGCCGGATACCGCATCCATGGGATCCAGCCCAGCGGCGGAAAGTAGTTCCCCAAACCGCCCCTCGATCAGCTGGGTACGTGTGGGCGTCGGCTCCAAACCAAGGCCGTACCAGTACTCGGCTGGCAGTTCCGAGACCTCATGGAACCGCGCGGCGCGGGAGAGCAACGTGGCGATCGTCAGCGCGGGACAGGCCTGCAGCAAGGCCTCCTCTGTGGAACCGGCGGCGACTTGGCGGGCGATGAAGGTGCCGAAGAAGCGGCTGGTGCGCTCCAGTTCGTCGCCGTCGATGTCTAGCTCTACGAAAAGTTCCACGTCGGCCAGCTTTCCGGCCAGTGCCGCCTCGGTGGACGAGGCCCACGGCAGGAGCGAATCCTGCATGTCGGAGATCGGGCTGGTGGTAGGTGCTGCGCTGGCTGGGGTCTTCTCGCTAGAACTCACGCGACCATCCTACGTCACCGGTCAGGCGCTGTTCTCGGGAGCCATCCTCTGCGAAATCACCCTGGTCACACCGTCGCCGCGCATTGTCACACCGTACAGCACATTCGCTACATCCATGGTGGGCTTCTGGTGGGTGATAACGATCAGCTGGGAATCCTTCCGCAGCTCCTCGAACAGGGCGATCAGGCGCCGCAGGTTCACGTCGTCCAGCGCGGCCTCGACCTCGTCCATCACGTAGAACGGGCTCGGGCGTGCCTTGAAGATAGCCACCAGCATCGCCAGCGCGGTCAGGGACTTCTCGCCACCGGACAGCAGCGACAGGCGCTTGACCTTCTTGCCCGGTGGGCGGGCCTCGACCTCGATGCCGGTGGTCAGCATGTCGTCCGGGTCGGTGAGCACCAGCCGGCCTGCGCCGCCCGGGAACAGGGTGCTGAAAACCTGTGGGAAGGCGACCTCGACGTCCTCCCACGCCTCGGTGAACAGCTGCAGAATCGTGGCATCCACGTCCGCGATCACCTCGTGCAAGTCATTGCGCGCCCGCTCCACGTCGTCCAGCTGCTGGGCTAGGAAGTTGTAGCGCTCCTCCAGCGCCTTGAACTCCTCGAGCGCCAGCGGGTTCACCTTGCCCAGGGAGTTCAGCGCCTTCTCGGCCTTCTTCAGCTCCGCCTTGGTGGCGGCCGCGTCGAAGTCCTCCGGCAGTTCCTCGGCCAGCAGCTGCTCGGCGGTGAGCCCCAGCTGCTCCATCGCGCCGGCCACCGCCTGCTCGATCTTCACCTGCGCCTGGGTGCGCGCCAGCTCGGCGGAGTGCGCGTTGTCGTTCATGCGCCCCAGGTGCGCGGTCAGTGCGGAGACCTTGTCGCGCTGCTGTGCCATCGTGGATTGCCACTGCTTGTGCGCCTGCTCGGTGTGCGAGCGGTTGGCCTCGGCGGTGGCCAGCGCGTCGGCGATGCGTTCGGCGATGCGCTGGGCCTGTTCGCGCACGCAGGTGGCCATTTCGCGGGCGGCTGCCCGGCGGGCCTGTTGCTGCTGGTGGTGCTTGCGCGCGGCTTCTTCTGCCCGGGCCTGTCGGCGCAGGTTCTCTGCCCGGCCGCGGGTGGATTGCGCGCGTTCCTCGGCGGTGCGCTGGGCCAGGCGGGCTTCCATCTCCATGGCCTTGACCTGCGAAAGGTGCAGCGCGGCGGCATCTCGCTCGGCCGAAGAGGGCTCGGTCGTGTGCTCCTCGTCGTCCACGCGCGCCACGCGGTCGGCCAGCTCGTCGAGTTCCTCGGTGGCCTTCGCCAGGCGCTGCTCGGCGGATTGTTGCTCGGCGGTGCTGCGCTCCAGTTGGCGCTGCGCGGCCTCGCCCTGCTTCTGCAGTGCGCTCAGGCGCTTAGCCGCCGCATCGCGAAGTGCCCGGTGCTCTTGCTCCGCCGCGCGCGCCGCAGCCGCGGCGGTACGCAGATCGCTGGCCGCGTCGAGTGCACCGGAGAGTGCGGCCTGCAGGTCGTCGAGCTCCTTCTTTTTCTTTGTGACGCCCTCTGTCTCCGCCGCGATCCTATCCGCCAACTCGACAGGGGTGGTCCCGCCGGAGCCGCTGGCGACCCACCCGGCGCCGTAGACGGAGCCGTCCTTCGTCACCGCACGCAGGCGAGGGTCCGCAGCCACGACCTTCCGGGCTTCCGCGGCACTGCCCACGGCCACCACGTCCACCAGCAGGGCGGTCAGGGGGCGCAGCAGGTCGGTGGGCACGTCCATCAGGTCCAGCAGCCACTTGCCTGCGGAGACGTCCGTATCCAGGCGGAACGTCGCACTCGCATCCCCTTCCGGAGCTCCCGGGTCGAGCAGCACCGCGCGGCCTTCGCGGGCATCGGTAAGGGCGGAGATGAGGGCGTCAGAAAGAGGGGCAACAATTCCCGAGCTCGCCGCATCGCCCAAAACGGCGGCCGCGGCGGCACCCCATCCGTCGTGAATGTGCAGCTGCTCGGCCAGGCGGCGGGTGGCGATGCCCTCCTTATCGGCGGCGCGGACGACCACCGCAGCGCCGTCGGTCGGGGTCAGCCGGTCCTTCCAGGCGGCGATGGTGGCTTCGGCGGTGGCGATGTCTCGCTCCAGCTGCAGCTGCTCGGCGCGCAACTGTTCGGCGCGCTCCTCCGCGCCGGCGGCCTCGCGGTCGGCCTGGGCGCGGGTTTCCTCCAGGTCACCGCCGGAGGCCTCAGTCTCGCGCAGGGCTTCCTCCGCCTCGGTGATGTCCTCCATCAGGCCGTCGAGGGTTTCCTGCTGCTCGGCAGCATTTTCTTGCAGGCGCTCGACCTCCGCGGCGGCGTTGTCGCGTTGGGTGGCGGCGGCTTCATGCTGGGCCAGCAGACGCACCACGCCCTCGCGCCGGTCGGCAATGGCGCGGACCTGGGCGAAGTGTTCTTGTTCTGCGGCGCGGGCAGCCTCCTCGGCCTCGGCGACCTGCTCGGCGATCGTCTCCAGCTTCTCGGCGGCGATCTCCACGTTTTCTTCCAGCTCGGCCTGCTCCTCGGCGGCGCGCTCGGCGCGTTCCAGCAGCTCTTGTGGGTCGGGACCGGACCATTCGGCGACCTGCGCTTGCTCCGCGCGGTCGCTGGCGATGCGCAGGGTGGCGGAGTTTTTCTCCTGCACCGCGGACAGCCGGTACCAGAGGTTCTTCGCCGCCTCGGCTTCCTCCAGGGCGGTGCGCAGTTCTTCCTCTGTGACGGCCAGGGTCTCGCTGTGTTCTTCCAGCTCAGCCTGTAGTTCGGCGCGCTGTTCGGCCAGCATTTCGCTGCGCCGCGTGGAGTCGTTGAGCTCCTCGGATAGCTGCTTGACCTTGTGCGCAGCCAGCTGCACGCGCGTGCTGCGGATGGTGGCCTGCACGGCGGAGGCCTTCTGCGCGGCCTCTGCCTGGCGCGCCAACGGCCCGAGCTGTTTGCGCAGCTCGTCGGTGAGGTCGTGCAGACGGTCGAGGTTAGCCTGCATGTTGACGAGCTTGCGTTGCGCCTTTTCTTTTCGACGCCGATGCTTCAGCACACCAGCGGCCTCCTCGATGAAGGCGCGGCGCTCCTCGGGGCGGGATTCCAAGATCTGTGATAGTCGGCCTTGTCCGACGATCACGTGCATTTCGCGGCCGATGCCGGAGTCGCTCAGCAGCTCCTGGATGTCCATCAGGCGGGCCTTGGCGCCGTTGATCTCGTATTCCGAGGCACCGTCGCGGAACATGCGTCGGGTGATGGAAACCTCGGAATATTCGATGGGCAGCTTGCCATCGGAGTTGTCGATGGTCAGTGTGACTTCCGCGCGCCCCAGTGGTTTACGGTCCCCCGTTCCGGCGAAGATGACGTCTTCCATCTTCCCGCCGCGCAGGGTCTTAGCGCCCTGCTCCCCCATGACCCAGGCCAAGGCATCTACGACATTGGATTTTCCGGAGCCGTTCGGCCCCACAACGGCGCAGATGCCCGGCTCTAATTTCAGGGTCGTCGCGGACGCAAAGGACTTGAATCCTTTGAGCGTCAACGACTTTAAGTGCATTGCCTGATGCTATCAAACAGCTAGGCGGTTGCCCCGGTGGGAGCCTCGCGGCGCTGGCACTCCGGGTCCGTACCGTCCCAGCACTCGACGTTCTTTAGCTCCGGCAGGCTGTCGCGGTGGAAGATCGGATCCTTGCCCGCAGCCTTTTGCTGGGAGAAGTCCCGCAGCAGCTTGATGGCCACCCCACCGAGCGGGACGATGGCGCAGAGGTTGATCAGAACCATCGTGGCGGCAAAGGTGTCGGCCAGGGACCAAACCAGCGGGACGGTACCGATGGCGCCGCCGAACACGCAGAGAACCACGAGCACGCGGAAGATGTTCAGCTTGGCCTTGGACTTGGTGAAGTACTCCACGTTCGCCTGAGCAAGGTAGTAGTTGCCCAGCACGGAGGAGAACGCCAGGAAGAACAGAATGATCGTGATGAAGTGGGTGCCCCACTCGCCCACCTGAGCGGACAGCGCGCTCTGGGTCAGGTTGGCAGTCTGCACGCCCTCGCCATAGGCCGGGTTGGACAGCAGGATGATGAAGGCAGTGATGGAACAAACCACCAGGGTGTCAAAATATACGCCCAGGGTCTGCACCAGACCCTGCTTGACCGGGTGGGATACCGCAGCCGTGGCGGCGGCGTTCGGGGCGGAGCCCTGGCCGGCCTCGTTGGAGAACAGGCCACGGCGCATGCCGTTCATGAACGCTGCGCCCAGGGTGGCACCGGCGATCTCCTTGATGCCCAGAGCGTGCTCCACGATGGTGCCGAACATCGCCGGGACCTCGCTGATGTTGATGGCCAGCACGATCACGCCCAACAGAATGTAGGCACTGGCCATGAGCGGGACGATCACCTGGGTAGCGTTAGCGATGCGCTTCACACCACCGAAGATCACCAGCGCGGTCAGCGCGGCCACCAGCAGGCCCGTAGCGATCTTCAGCCAGGTCGCATCGGGCGCGATGTTGGGGTTCAGGGAGTGCAGGGAGGAGCCCGCGGCCTCCGCGATGGAGTTGGTCTGCACGGCGTTGTACACAAAGCCATAGGTGATGGTGATGGCGATGCCGAAGATCAGCGCCAGCGGCTTCGCGCCCAGCCCCTTGGTCATGTAGTAGGCCGGGCCACCGACGTAGCCATCCTTGTCGCGGGACTTCCACAGCTGCGCCAGCGTGGCCTCCACGAATGCGGTCGCGCCGCCAACCAAAGCCACGACCCACATCCAGAACACCGCGCCCGGGCCACCCAGGGTGATGGCGATAGCCACGCCCACCACGTTGCCTGTGCCCACGCGCGACGCTGCCGAGATGCTGAATGCCTGGAATGCGGAGATGTTTTCCCCACTCTTGCCGACCGCCGGTTCCTTCACCGAGCGGAACATGTCCGGCACCATGCGGATCTGCACCACCAGGGTGCGAATGCCGAAGTAGGCGCCGGCTGCGAGCAGGAAGACGGGGATGATCTTCCAAATATTTTCGTTCAGCGTATTCGCCACGAAATTTTCAATTGTTTCCATGCGCAGAAATCTACCCGAAACCAATGCCAGAAAATAACTGCGACATGTTTGCTTTCCTCACCTATCGGTGCAGATCAGTAAGCTTTAAGCTTTCGCCGCTACCTCTGACACGTCGCGCAGTAGTGCGTGGATCGGCCTCCTAAGACAATCCGTTTGATCGGCGCCCCGCACCTCTTACAGGGTTCACCGCCGCGCCCGTACACGTTTAACGAGCGCGAAAAGTACCCCGACGCACCGTTGACGTTCACATACAGCGAGTCGAAGCTGGTGCCGCCCTGCTCCAGAGCGCGCTCCATCACTTCCGCCGCTGACTGCAACACCCGGTGCAGGGTGGGCCTGCTCAGCAGAGCCGCGCTGCGCCGCGGACGCACTCCAGCCAGAAAAAGCGCCTCATCGGCGTAGATGTTTCCTATACCGGAGACAACCTCCTGGTTCAGCAGCACCGTCTTCACCGCCGCGCGCTTGGACTTCATCCGCTCCACCACCGCCTGCGCGTCAAAGACGGCCTCTAGCGGATCGGCAGCAATGTGGCTGACGTTCTGGGGTAAAAAATTTTTTGGTGACGCCACCCCGGCCCCCACTGCCCACGGATCCGGCACGGCCTTTTCCAGCCGCCACTCGCCGAAGGTTCGCTGGTCCACGAAGCACAGCTCACGCCCATCGGATAGTCCCGCCCGGATGCGCACGTGCGGGGATTGCACCTGGCCGGGCTCGGCCACGAGCATCTGGCCACTCATGCCCAGGTGCACTTGCAACAGGAAGTCCTCGCCGAAATCCAACCACAAAAATTTTCCGCGGCGTTTCACTGCGGTGACGGTGGCGTCACGAAGAAAAGAAACAAGAACTTCCGGGTCCCCGGAGCGGACGGCGCGCGGGTGACAGACCTCGACGTCGGTAAAGCGGCGGCCGACCAGGTGTTCTTCGAGGCCGCGGCGAACGACCTCAACCTCGGGGAGCTCAGGCACGTTCGTTGAGCTTCTGCACGGCCTGCTTGGCGGCGGCGTGTTCGGCGACCTTCTTGGTGTGGCCTTCGCCGTGGGTCACCAGGTCTTCGATGGTGACGGTGGCATAGAAGGTCTTGTCGTGTTCCGGGCCTTCGCCGCGCACCTCGTAGGTGGGCAGGGGCAGCTTCATGTCGGAGAGCTTCTCCAGCAGCACGGTCTTCCAGTCCATCGTCAGGCCGGTGGTGGGAGCCTCGGTGATCTTGTCTGCGAACAGGCGCAGCACCGTGGCGCGGGCAACCTCGAAGCCGTGGTGCAGATAGATCGCGCCGAGCATGGACTCCACGGAGTCCGCCAGGATGGAGTGCTTATCCTTGCCGCCGGTCAGCATCTCGCCGCGGCCGAGCAGGATGTAGTCGCCCATCCCGAGGCGGCGCGCGACATCCGCCAGGGCGTACATGTTCACCACTCCGGAGCGCATCTTCGAGATGTCGGATTCCGCGCGCTCCGGGAACTGGCGGTACAGCTGCTCCGCGACGGCCAGGCCCAGCACCGCGTCGCCCAGGAACTCCAGGCGCTCGTTGTTCGGCAGGTGGCCGTTTTCGTTGGCGAAGGAGCGGTGGGTCAGCGCCAGTCGCAGCAGGTCATCGGGCAGCTCCACGCCCCACGCCTCCAGCAGCGGTGCGTGGTCGGACTTGCCATAGGCGGCGTTGAGGGCGGCCTCGCCGGTCAGTCGGCGTTTACGAGCCATGTGGTTTCGGGTTGCCTTTCTTGAAGTTTCTTTAGGGTTTTAGAGGTTCTTGAACTTCTCCAGGCCGGCCCAGCGCGGGTCCGGGCGATCCTCTTCCTCGACTTCCTCGCTGATGCCGTCCGGCGCCGGGGTGTCCTCGCGGCATTCGGAGCCGAAGTCGGCGCACACGGGGCTAAACGGTGCGTTCAGGCCGGCCTCGTCGATGACCAGCTGGGTGATGTCGATGGCGTTATCCTGCACCAGCAGCGGCTCTTCCTCGTCCTCAGCATCGTCGCCCTCGGCGCTGTCATCGGTGATGAAGTCCGGGGTCAGGCCGAAGACGTCGCTGATGGAGTACTCCAGGGTGGTGGACAGCTCCTGCAGGCAGCGGGAGCACGTTCCCTTGGCCTCGCCGCTGACCTGCAGGTTGGCCATGATTGCCTCGCCCAAGTTCGCCAGGGTTCCATGAACTTCGACGGGTGCGCCCTCTGCCACGCCCAGCATGTTGCCGCCCCACGGTACGGGGGACGCCCCCTGGGCGTCGACCGGCTCGCTGAGTCCAGTTGGGATGTCGCCGACTGCAAGAACGAAGGGGTTACTCATACCCTTCTTTCTACCCGTCTATCGCTGCTGACGGTAACCGTGGGGGTCGGAATCGTTCTGGTATCCGGCAGTGCCGTTCTGGTATCCGGAGGCACCAGCGCCCTTGCGCAGTGCGGATCGGTCGCGGTTGACAGTGCGCAGCGTGGTCGTGAGGGTGTCCTCGAACTCGGCCAGGGTGGAATCGACGTAGCGGTCGCACTCGGTGCGCAGGCGGTCGGAGTCCGCGTGGGCGGATTCAATAATGCGGTTGGCCTCGGCCTCGGCGTTGCGGACAACCTCGGAGTCAGAAACCAGGCGGCGCTGCTCGGCCAGGCCTTCGTCGACGGAGCGCTGGTAGCTGGCGTTACCTTCGCTGACCAGGCGCTCAGCTTCGTCGGCGGCGCGGGTAGTGACCGTCTCGTACTCGCGGCGGGCGTCGCTGACCAGGCGGTCGGCCTGATCCTCGGCCTGGGCGACGGTGTTGGTTGCACGATCCTGTGCATCCTGGAGGATCTGGTTCGCGCGTTCCTGCGCATCCTGCACGATCGCGTCGGCTTCAGAGTTGGCGCTGGAGATGGTTGCGTCGGCCTGGTCCTGGGCGTCGGCGATAATGTCATCGCGGTGGTCGAGGACGTCCTGCGCGTCGTCCATCTCAATGGGGATCGCGTTGCGCATTTCGTCGAGAATGTCGAGCACCTCGCGCCGCGGAACCATGCAGTTGGAGGTCATGGGCACGCCGTAGGCCTGCTCCACCATTTGCTGAAGGTCATCCATACCCTGGAATGTCTTGTACATGGCCTCCACTGTGCCATCACTTGACCTCAACTACAGGTTTAGACACGCCTTGACGGGCGCTAGCCGCGGAACTTCTCCTCCAGCGCCGCGACAACCGGCTCCGGCAGCAGCCCGGAGACGTCGCCTCCGTACTTCGCGACCTCCTTGCACAAGGTGGAAGACACGTAGCCGTACTCCGGGGAGGTCAGCAGGAAGTACGTCTCCGCGCCCGACAGGCGCTGATTCATCTGCGCCATCGGCAGCTCGTACTCGTAGTCCAGGGAGCTACGCAGCCCCTTGACCATCGCCTGAATATTGTTCTCGTTCAGGTAGTCCACCAGCAGCTTGTCCCACGTATCGACCGTAATGTTCTTAGGCCCATTGGGGATGGCAGCGATGGACTTCTCGATCAGCTCGATGCGCTCTTCGGCGGTGAACAGGCCGTTCTTGTTCGGGTTATAGGTCACCAGAACCACGACCTCCTCCCAGTTGGCAGCGGCGCGGGTGAAGATATCCAAGTGACCCAGCGTGATGGGGTCGAAAGATCCGGGGCAAACTACTCGCATGGCACCTAACCTAACCCTCGCCCCGCCAAATCGCCATGTCGAAGCGGGCGATTCCGTAGGTGCGCTTCTTTAGCTTCTGCCCGGTCGGCTCGAAGCCTTGCGGCCACGCGGTTTCGGGTGAAGCACTATTGCGCTCGACCACCACGACGGCGTCACTAGTAAGAACAGGAATCAGCGCCTGCACCATTTCTGCGACTGCCTCGTCGGTGAGCTCGTACGGTGGGTCGGCCAGCACCATCGTGTAGTGGTTGCGCGGGGCACCGGCCAGGAAGGATGACGCCTTCGCCTCCACCACCTGCACTTTCGCCTCGGGAACCACGCGCGCGTTGTCCTTGATGGTCTTCACCGCCGCGTCGCTGTTATCCACCAGGGTGACCTCCTTGGCCCCACGGCTGGCGGCCTCCAACCCGAGGGCACCGGAGCCGGCGAAGAGGTCCAGCACGACCTCGTCGACGAAGCCGAAGCGGACCTGCAGAGAGGAGAACAGCCCTTCGCGGGCGCGGTCCGAGGTGGGGCGGGTGCCTTCGCTGGGCACCTTGATGCTGCGGCCGCGGGCGGTTCCGGAGATGATGCGTGTCATAGTGCTTTGCAGTCCTGCCTTAATTTTTGCTCGTGGTCGTTACTAGTGCCGGCCTTATTGGGCCTCGACCCGCAGAATCACGTCCCCGCCGTGCACATCCTCATAGTCCTGCGAGTTCGTCCTGCGCACCACCCCGGGCCCCGGCGCGAGCACGGGCGCTTCCAGCTTCAGCGATTCCACCGTGCACAGCGCGTCGCCGGTGTTTACGGTTTCTCCGTCGGCGACGAGGAAGTGCACAACTCCCGCGAATGGGGCACAGATTTCCATGCCCCAGAGTCTAGCAACTGGGTCGGCTGGCTCTTCTCCCCTAGCTCTTCTCTAGCTCTTCTCGATGTAGTCCTGGTCGTCGATCTCGATGTCCACCACCAGCGAGCGCGCCAGCTGCTCATCGTAGGCCACCAGCGCTTCTGCATAGTCGCGCGCCGATTCGATGATCTCGCCGTCGGTGCTGAGGTCTAGTAATGACGCCCTTCGTGCCGACCGCCCCGACTGGTCCTGGCCCAGGATGTCTCCTTCGGTGCGCATCTTCAGGTCTTCCTCCGCCAGACGGAATCCGTCGTTGCTTTGCGCCACCACCTGCAGGCGGTGGAAGGAGGGGCTATCCGGCGCGGCGGTGGTGTGCAGCAGGCACAGCGAGTCCCGGCGCCCGCGGCCGATGCGCCCGCGCAGTTGGTGGAGTTGGGAGAAGCCGAAGTTCTCTGCCTCCAGGATCATCATCATGGAGGCGTTGGGTACGTCCACGCCGACCTCGATGACGGTGGTGGCGACCAGCACGTCGATCTTCCCGGCGGCGAAGTCCTGCATCACCTGGTCCTTGTCGGCGGGGTCCATCTTGCCGTGCAGCATCGCCACTCGGCAGCCGGGCAGTTTCTCGGTGGCGATACGCTCGCACCACTGTTCCACGCCGGAGTGGCCTTCGATGCGGGGCGCGACCACGTAGGCCTGGCCGCCGGCCTTGAGCTCCTCGCCCATGCGCTCCCAGGCGCGCCGTACCCAGCGGTGTTTATCGGCGGGTACCACCACGGTTTCGATCGCCCCGCGTCCACCGGGCTTGCCGACCAGCGTGATGGGCGTCAGGTCGCCGAACATCGTCATGCCAACGGTCCGCGGGATCGGGGTGGCGGTCATGACCATCATGTGCGGGGTGGCATCCACCGGTGCGGATTCCCGCAGCTTGTTGCGCTGTTGCACGCCGAAGCGGTGCTGCTCGTCAACGATGACCATGCCCAGGCGGTAGAACTCCACCGAGTCCTGGATCACCGCGTGCGTGCCCACCACAATGTCGGTTTGGCCGGAGACCAGATCCAGCAGCGTGCGCTGCTTGTCGGCCTGCTTCTGGCTACCGACCAGCACGGATACCCGCACGTCGGTGTTCTCCAGCATCTTCACCAGGCTGCGGGCGTGCTGCACGGCCAGGATTTCCGTCGGCGCGATGAAGGCGCACTGGTAGCCGGAGTCCACGGCCCAGAGCATGCTGATCAAGGCCACCATCGTCTTGCCGGAGCCGACCTCGCCGTGCAGCAGCAGGTTCGCCGGGGTGGTTCCACCCAGGCGGGAGCCGATGTCCTCCAGCGCCATCTTCTGCCCCGCGCTGAGGTCGAAGGGCAGCCCCGCGATCAGCTTTTCCACGTTCGCGCCCGGCGCGAGCGCCATGCCGGTGCGCTTGGTGGCGTCATTGCGCCGCAGAGCCATGACTAGCTGCAGCTCGAGTGCCTCGTTGAACTTCAGCCTGCGCCGTGCGGGTTCGGGGCCGGCTTCGCGAGGCTGGTGGATGTGCCGTAGCGCGTCGGCGAAGCTGATCAGCGGGCGGCCCTTTTCATCCGTGGGCCAGGCGGGCGCGCCGGGGTTGCGGCGCGGGAGTGGCAGGAACTCGCCGGGCTCGTCCATCACCCGCAGTACGTGGTCCATCACTCCCAGCATCTCCGCGGTGGAGGTACCGGGGCGGCGCTTGTAACCGGCCATCCACGGCTTGGCCAGTAGCTCCTGGGCGGCGGTCTCGGAGCCCATGACGTCCACGATTGTCTTCAGCGGCCCGAACATGCCGAACTCCGCGTCCAGGGCGGGCAGGATGGATACGTAGCTGGGGTTCTTCAGCTCCCATTGGCCGTTGAACTCGGAGAGCTTGCCGTGCAGCAGCATCATCGAGCCCCTCTTGATGCGCTTCCGGTGGTAGGCCACGTTCCCAAACAGCGCGGAGCGGAAGGTTCGCACGCCGTCGGTGAAGGTGAACGCCAAAAATTTTCTGGGGCCGCGCCCGGAGTGGTTGTCTTTCTCCCCCACGCTGAGGATTTCCCCGGCACAGGTGTACTTCTCCCCCACCCGCAGCTCGTCGAGCCCCTGCGGCGAGCCGAGCCGCGCGTAGGTGACGGGGAAGTTCAGCACCGCATCGGCGATGGTTTTGATGCCGGGCTTATCGGCCAGTCGCTTCGCGCGGTCGTTGGAGATCGCAACCGACAGCGGGCGCGAGTCCTGCCATCCCAGCATGGGCTACTCCACCCCGATCTGCACCAGGCACGGGTCGTGGTCGTTGCCTTGCAGCTCGATGTGGTGGTCGTCGATCTGCACGTCCGGGTACAGCTCGGCGAAGGTGGCCTTCAGTCCTTCGATGGCGGCCTGGTCGGTCGCGGGGGCGCTCCACAGCAGGGTCACGAGTTCCCCGCCGTCGGCCAGCATGGCGCTGAGGGTATCGACCATCGTGTCGGGCGGGCAGGTGGCGTAGCGCTGGGCCTCCACTGCGTCGATCATCTCCTCGACGTTATCGTCCCAGTCCACGGTGGGGTCGTTCACCGCCAGTGCCGCTAACCCACCAACCAGCGATTTCGTGTCGATAATGTCGACTTCCCGCGCCCCGTCCAAACCTTGCAGGGCGGCGACGTCCTGTCCGTTGGTCAGCACGGCTATCGGCCCTGCGCCCAGCCCCTGCACTGCTTCGCCCAAGGTTTTATTGTTTGGTGACGCCACCGCCACCGCCCCCGCAGCCTCGAAAAGTCGCGCGACTCCGCCGGTGGGCGTGAGCGCCACGATGAACGGTCCCTGGTCTTCCGCCCGTGCTTGGGCGCCCGCGGGGGCTGGTGTGCTTGGCTTTCCGCTTTCGACGGCTTCCCCGTCGGCGGGCAGAACCTCGATGCGCAGATCGGTGACGGTTCCCAAGGCAAAGGCCTTCTCGATCACCTCGCCGGCGCGGTTGGTGTGCACGTGCGCGGTGCCGGATTCCGGACTCAGGGGTCCGACGATCACCGAATTGCCGTGGGCTTCCAGCAGCTCCCGCAGGGCATCCAGGTTCCCCTCGAAGAAGAACATCACCTCGACCTCTTGCTGGGTTCGCTCGTGGTCGGGCGTGGGGGCGTCCTCAATAAGACCTGCACCGTCCAGAACATCAACCAGGGCCTGCAGGATCACCACGAGGCCCTGCCCGCCCGCGTCCACGACCCCCGCTTCGGCGAGAACGGGCAGCTGGTTGGGGGTGTTGGCCAGGGCTCCCTCGGCGGCGTGGAGGGCGCGGGTGGCGACGTCGGCGAGGTTCGGTTCGGCTTCGTGCGCGGCGGTGGCGGCGGCATCGAGCACGCTGATGACGGTGCCCTCGACGGGCGTGGAAATTGCGGTGCGGACGAAGCCCACAGACTGCGAGAGTGTGTCCGCTACGGCGGGGCCGTCGATGTGGCCCTGCGAGGCCGCCTCGGCGAGGGCGCGCATTACCTGGCTGAGCACCAGGCCGGAGTTTCCGCGGGCGCCACGAACAGCGCCGGTGGCCAGGGCGATGGTGACCTCGGGGAGGCTGGCACCTTCCTCTAGTGCGTCGACCGCCGAGACTGCGGTGGTCATGGTGTGCGCCATGTTGGAGCCGGTATCGGAATCCGGGATCGGGAAGACATTCAGGGCGTTGATCGCCTGGCTCTGCTCGCGCAGCCGACTGGCCGAGAGGCGAGCCCACTGGGCGACGACGCACGCGTCGAGCTGAGCGGGCGCCTGATGCGCCGGTTGCGCTTCTGCCACCGGTTGCGCCTCTGCCTTCCTGGATTTCACTCCCACTACCCTAGCGAACCAGCCGGACAGCAGTGCGGTTTGCGGGATCGTGGCGCGTTAGGGGTAATTGGAGCGGTTTATAGGCGCCAGTCGACGGGTGCGCCACCGGAGGCCTCGAGGATCGCGTTTGCCCTGCTAAACGGGCGCGAACCGAAGAAGCCACGATAAGCGGACAGCGGCGAGGGGTGCGGAGACATCACGCAGCGCTCCGCGCCGATGAGCGGTGCCAGCTGCTGAGCCTGCTTGCCCCACAGGATCGCGGCGAAGTGCGGGTTGGCGGCGACTTGGCGGACGGCGGCCTCGGTGATGGCCTCCCAGCCGCGGCCGCGGTGGCTGCCCGCGTTGCCCGCCTGGACGGTGAGCACGCGGTTGAGCAGCAGCACACCCCGTTCGGACCAGGGCGAAAGATCCCCGCTGGTAGGGGCCGGTAGGCCGAGGTCATCTGCATACTCGGTGTAGATATTCTTCAGCGACTTCGGCAGCGGCTCGCCTGCGGGAAGCTCCGCAGAGAACGCCAGCCCCACTGAGTGCCCAGGGGTTGGGTACGGGTCCTGCCCAACTATCAGTACTTTCACCTGCGTGGGGTCGGCCTCGAAGGCCCGCAAAATTTTTTCTGGCGCGGGCAGGATCTGCGCCTGGTTCCCCTGCGCCCGCTGCCCCTGCGCCTGCTGGGCCGCCCGCTGTCCCTCAGCCAGCGCGCCCTCCAGCACCGACTGCAGCCCCGGCAGATACCACGCCGGGTGGATCCGCTCGATCAGCTGGTGTGCCTGCTCCCGTACGGAATTCACGCTTGCTCCTTACACCGACTGCCAGCCGGACGTAAACGGCGGGCGCCCGCCGTCGACCAACACATAATCCCCCTCATCCGAGAGGCTGCGGACAGTCCCGATGCGGCGGTAGCCACTGGGCATGCGGGCGTCCGTAGTTCCCAAAAGAGTATGGTCCTCGCCGCCGGTGTAGATCCATTCCAGTGGGTTCTTGCCCGTCATCTGCGCGGCATGCCGCAGCTTCTCGTCGGGCACCAGAGCCGCCCCGTCCAGATCCAGGCACACCCCGGAGCGCTCCGCGATGGCGCACAGATCCACGATCAGCCCGTCGGAGTTATCCGTCATGGCGCTCGCCCCCGTAGCGCGAGCGACGGATCCGCGACCCGGCTCCAGGCGTGGTGCGCAGTGCCAATCCGCCAGCTCGTTGAGGATGGGATCGTTCGCCGGGATCGCCTTGCGGGAGCCATAGTGGCGCAGGATCGCCAGCCCCGCCGCGCTATAGCCGATCGGCCCGCTGGCGATGACCCTCTGCCCCACGCCCGCGCCGTCCAAAGTCAGCGCCGCGGCGGGCCCGGAGATTTCACCCATGGCGGTGATGGAAATAACCAAGTCCTTGCTGGTCACAACGTCCCCGCCGACTAGCTCCGCCGCCCACGGGGAGGCTCCCTCGTCGATGCCGCGCGCGATATCCGCCACCGTCTGCAGCGGCAAATCCCCCGGAGTGGCGATCGCCATCAGGATCGCGGTGGGACGTGCTCCCATCGCTTGAATGTCCGCAAAGTTCTGCGTCACCGCCTTCACCCCGACCTCCCACGGAGTCGAGTAGTCGAAGGTGAAGTGCCGGTCCTGAACGAGGATGTCCGTCGAGCACACGTGCCGTGAATTGGTGCCTGTGGGTTCCAACACTGCGGCGTCATCGCCATTAAGAGAACTCGGTGCAGCCTGGCGGATCGCCGCGATGGTGGCGGCCTCGCCGGCCTGGGCGACGGTGAGTGAAGTGCGCATGCGGCCTTTCGGTTTTCTAAAGCGTTTTCTAATGCTTGGGATCCCGCGACAAGTCTAATTAAGATGGTGCGCTATGAGTGACGAATCCACTTCCCCCGTGTCCACCCCGCGGTACCTGCTGGTGCTGTCGACTGTGCTGGCTATTTTGCTGATTGTTGTGGTGATCGTGGCGGCGAAGATCACGATGGATAAGAAGGTCTACGCGCCGGTGGCAATGGGGCCGGTGGATGCGCCAGAGGCATCGTCGCAGGTGTGTGCCGATTTCGTAGCGGCGCTGCCGCGGGACTTGGATCGTTTCCGTTCCGTGGAGGTGCGCGATCCGGCGCCGGATGGAGCCGCGGCTTATCGGGATTCTTCGGGCGCGGAGTTGTCCGTGCGCTGCGGGGTGAATGTGCCGGATCAGTACACGTTGTTGTCGCCGGTGTTTACTTCTGGCGATGCGCGCTGGACCGCGGTTTCTGATGCCACTCCGGGCTCGGACCTGCGGACTTGGTATGCGGTCGGGGGTTCGCCCGCGGTCGCGGTGACGGCTTCTTCCGACGTGGGCAGCGCGCTCGAGGGGGTTGGTTCTACTCTTTCTTCTCTTTATGACGCCAACTCTCCAGCAAAGCCCGCCCCCTACCCACTATCCGAGGCTCCGGTGGCTGGCGGCTCCGGTGGTTCCGGCAAGGCTGGCGGTTCCAGTGGTTCCGACAAGGCTGGCGACTCTGGCGAGGGTGGCACGTCCGGTGGCGCAACCGAGTCCCCAGCGTGCCGCAAGTTCCTGGAATCTCTGCCGGATTCGCTGGGCGACTGGCGCCTGGCGCACATTTCGGCCGGTAGCTCCGACCTGAAGAACCCCGATGCGCTGCCCGAGGGCGTGGATAAGTCAGTATTCGACAAGGCTCCCAGCGGCTCGGCGACTTACCTGGCCGAAGGACATGAGCCGGTGGTCATTCGCTGTGGCCTGGAGATGCCTGAGGCCTATGAGCCGGGGGCCAACCTGACCCAGGTTGATGACGTTCCGTGGTTCTCCGATCCCTCGCTGTCGCGCGGGTCGACGATGGGCCACTGGTATGCCCTGGGGCGGGAGCAAATTGTGGGGCTGGCGATGCCGCAATCCGCCGGCGAGGAGGTCATCACTTCCGTGACCAGCGCAATCTCTGATTCTCTCAAGAAGACCGAGAGGCAGCCCACCCCCGCCCAGCAGTAGCTGCCCGCCCGTAGCCGCCCCGCCCAGGTCCAGCAGTGGCGGCCCTGCACACTCCACCTCTGCAGTCCCACACTCCACATCTGCAGCCCCGCACTCCACATCCACAGCCCCGCGCTTCCCACCTGCAACAGGAGCCTCACTCACACCATGCCGTCAGTGCCAAATGTCGGAAAAGTTGCAAAACGTCAAAACGCTACTCTCACCCCTTGCGAACAAAAAGCTTCTGACCTGCATGTTTACACTATTGAAAATGTGCACCAGTAACAAATTGCAGCTTTTCCGACATTTCCGCCCCTACGCGCCCCAAACACCAGCAACTTTGCCGACATTTCCCCTCACGCAGGCTGAAGATAGGCACATCCCAGTCCCCGATGTCGTCAGAACGGGAATCCATCCCCGCAGCTGGCGAAAGAATAGGCACACCCCGGCACCGAATGTCGTTAGAACGGGAATACGTCGCCGCGACCGAAGTCTCGCAAATTATCGCGAGCGCCTGACCTGCAGGTTTAGGTTAAAGAAAACTGGTAGCAATAACGGATTCCCGTTCTAGCGACATTCGCAGGCCGCGGCCAACCAGCTACAGCCAGGGTGCAGCCAGCCAGAGCCAGCAACCGATCTAGGCCAGGGCGCGGGCGATCAGCGCGCTGACCAGGTCACCGAAGCTCACGCCGTCAGCGGCGAACATCTTCGGATACATCGAGATAGGAGTGAACCCAGGCATCGTGTTGATTTCGTTCAGCACGGGCCCGTTTTCCGTCGCAAAGAAGTCCACGCGCGCGATGCCATCGCACCCCAGCGCGTTGAACGTGCGAATGGCCAGTTGGCGGATCTCCTTCAGAGTCTCCGCAGGTAGCGGCGCCGGAATGGTCGCGGAAACGGTGGAATCGACATACTTGGCGTCAAAACCATAGAACCCTTCGGCACCATCCTCAGTGCCGTTCAGCATCGCCGGAACAGAAGACACGATCGAGCCATCCGCGTGCTGCAGCACACCGCACTCGACCTCGGCGCCGTGGATCATGGCCTCCACGATCACCTTGTTGTCGTGGGAAAAGGCCAGGTCAACGGCGGCATCGAACTCCTCCCAGCTGTCCACCTTGGAGATGCCGATGCTGGATCCGCCGCGCGCCGGCTTCACGAACACGGGCAGCCCCAGTCGCTCCTTCTCCTCGGCAGTCAGCTCGCGGGGCTGGAACAGGATCAGCTCCTCGCCCACCGGGATGCCAGCCTCGCGCGCCAGCCGCTTGGTGAAGTCCTTATCCATGCCCGCCGCCGAAGCCAGCACGCCGTTGCCGACGTACCGCACGCCAGCCAGATCCAGCACGCCCTGCACGGTGCCGTCCTCGCCGTTCATGCCGTGCAGCACTGGGAAAACAACGTCCACCTGTGCAAACACTTCGCCTGCCTGTGGTCCGGTCACGTAGCGCATCTCGCCCGCCGCGTCCGTGCCAGCATCCGTACCAGCACCGCCAAACGTCAGCTGCACGTGCACGCCCCCGTCTTCCACGCGCGGCATGTCCCGCCCGTCGGCGCGCAGCTGCGAGGTGTCGGTCGTCCCGGGCACCCACGCGCCGGCCTCGGTGATCCCCACGGGAACCACGTCGTAAATCTCCGGGTCCAGGTGGTCGATCACCGCACCTGCGCTGATGCAGGATACGGAGTGCTCAGTCGACTGGCCGCCGTACAGGACGGCGACGGTGGTGCGTGCGTGCTTTTTGGCTTCGTTACTCACGGCTTTTTACCTTAGCCGTTTTTAGGACGCCACATCCCCACCGCCCCGCCCCTTCAACCGAACTCCCAGTCCGCTTGGGCCTACTCGGCCTTCTTGCTGCGCCCGAGCAGTCCCATCATTACCTGCTGCACGTCGGCGCCTTCGTGGCAGACTCCCACGACTGCGTCGGTGATGGGCATTTCCACGCCGACCTTCTCCGCCAGTTCGGAGACGGACTGGCTGCTCACCACGCCCTCGGCAACTTGTCCCTTGGTGGACGCGGCGGCCTGTTCCAGTGTCTCTCCCTTGCCCAGGTGCTCCCCGAAGCGGCGGTTGCGTGACAGCGTGGAGGTACACGTGGCAACCAGGTCACCCATGCCAGCCAGGCCGCTGAGCGTGCGCGCATCGGCGCCAACTTTCAGCGCCAGGCGGGTCGTTTCCGCCAGCCCGCGGGTGATCACGGTGGCGGCGGTGTTGTCGCCGAATCCCATGCCCGCGGCGATGCCCGCCGCCAGGGCGATGACGTTTTTGCAGGTGCCGGCGATCTCACAGCCGATGACGTCCGTGTTGGTGTACGGGCGGAAGTAAGGTGCGGCCACGGCCGCCTGGATCAGCTTCGCGCGGTCCATGTCGGTGCAGGCCACGACGGTCGCGGCGGGTTGGCGTTCCGCGACTTCGCGCGCCAAGTTCGGGCCGGTCAGAACGGCGACGCGCTCGCTAGGCACTTCCGCGACCTCGGAGATCAGCTGGCTCATCCGCAGGCCGCTGGAGTGTTCGATGCCCTTGGCCAGGCTCACCAGAGAAGCATCTGGGCCGATGAGGTCCTTCCAGTTCTGCAGGTTCTCGCGCAGCGACTGCGAGGGAACTCCCAGCACCACGATCTCCGCGCCGTTCAGTGCCTCGGCAGGGTCGGTCGTCGCAGTCATCGCGTCTGGCAGTTCGATGTCCCCCAGGTAGGCGCTGTTTCGGTGGTTGTCGCGCACGTCGTCGGCGACTTCGGCGCGGCGCGCCCAGAGGCGGACCTCGTTACCGGCGTCAGCAAAAACCTTGGCAACCGTCGTGCCCCAGGAGCCTGCGCCCATCACTGCTACTTGCACCATCTGCTTGTCGCCTTCCCGCTTGCACTTTTAGCTTGCCTGAGTTCGGTATAACTTTTGGGTTCGTTATACGATTGTCGGCAATAGTCTATCGAAAGGGATCCCTTTAAAAGTGATCACTCACACAGGAACTGGCGATCTTTCTACGTCCCTGGCCATGTCGCGGCACGATCAGGGCCACGTGACCCGCATCGGATCCCGCCCTAGCGAGGAATTCGCCCGCCCGACCTTCGCCGCGGGTGCGGTTATTTGGCGTTTTTCTCCGGACGCCGCCGCCTCCACCCCTAACTCCCCCGAGTCCACGGACGTGGAGATCGCGATCATCCACCGTCCCCGTTACGACGACTGGTCGCTGCCGAAGGGCAAGGTCGACCCCGGCGAGAATCTTCCCGGTACCGCCATGCGCGAGATCTGGGAGGAAACCGGCTTCAACGTGCGCCTGGGCTGGGTTCTGGGTTATGTCCACTACCCGGTTGGTTCGCGCACGAAGGTGGTCTATTACTGGACTGCCCAGCACCTATCCGGCAAGTTCGAGCCCAACGATGAATCCGATGAGCTGCGCTGGGTATCCCCAGAAGAGGCCAAGGAGCTGCTGAGCTACGAGGCCGACCTGAAGGTCGTGGATGCCGCAATGGGCGTGCTGAAGCTGGGTTGTGACCGCCGCGTGCTGTACGTTCGCCACGCGAAGGCGCATGCCCGCGAGGGGTGGGCCGGCGACGATGATCTGCGCCCCTTGAGTAAGAAGGGCCGCCGCCAGGCGGAGCTGCTGGTCTCTGAGCTGTCGGGCTACCGCCCGGAGACGATTTCTTCGGCCGTGCCGGTGCGTTGCGAGCACACGGCCGCGCCGATTGCTCAGGACTTAGGTCTGGAAGTTACTTTTGACGCCAACCTGGGCGATGCCGGGTGGGCTGCCGATCCGGATACCGCGGTGGATGCGTTCCACGCCGCCACGGCCGCACCTGTGTCCATGGTTGTTGCCCAGGGCACGGTGATCCCGGGTGTGCTGGCCCGCATTGCGGGCGAGCACGACGTGGAGATTGAGGATATGCGCGTGAAGAAGTCCAGCACCTGGGTGCTGCACTTCGCCGGGGACAAGCTGCTGGGGCTGGATTACCTGGCTAGCCCGCTGTCCGTTAAGTAAGCGCTAGCTGGCGGGAATCGTGCGCGGCTTGAAGCTGGCGCGCTGGGATTCGAAGGCCTGGATGGCCTCTTCGTTGCGCAGGGTCAGGCCGATGTCGTCCAGACCCTCCATCAGGCGCCAGCGGGTGTAGTCGTCCACGTCGAAGCCGAAGGTGTGGGTGCCCAGGGTGACGGTGCGATCTTCCAGGTTCACGGTGATTTCCGCGCCCGGCTGCTGTTCCAGCAGCTTCCAGATCAGCTCGATGTCGCTCTGTTCCATCTGGGCGGCCAGCAGGCCTGCCTTGCCGGAGTTGCCGCGGAAAATGTCGGCAAAGCGGGAGGATAGAACCACGCGGAAGCCGTAGTCCATCAGCGCCCAGACGGCGTGCTCGCGAGAGGAGCCGGTGCCGAAGTCCGGGCCGGCCACCAACACGGAGGCGTTCTTGTAGGGCTCCTGGTTCAGGACGAACTCCGGGTCTTTGCGCCAGCCGGCGAACAGGCCGTCCTCGAAGCCGGTGCGGGTCACGCGCTTCAGGTAGACGGCGGGGATGATCTGGTCGGTGTCGACGTTAGAGCGGTTCAGCGGTGCCGCCACGCCAGTGTGGGTGTTGAACTTTTCCATGGTGTTCTCTTCTGCTTTCTTCTCCCCCACCTGCTGTTTAGGTCGCTGGCAGGGAGGCTCGAAAAAATTTTCTGGGCGGGTCTTCTACGGGTATCTAGCGGTTGATTTAAAGATCCGCCGGGCCTGCAAGGTGGCCCGTCACGGCGGTGGCGGCGGCAACTGGCGGGGAAACCAGGTGGGTGCGCCCGCCCTTGCCCTGACGACCTTCGAAGTTTCGGTTGGAGGTGGAGGCCGAACGCTCGCCTGGGGCAAGCTGGTCCGGGTTCATGCCTAGGCACATGGAACAACCTGCGGTGCGCCACTCCGCCCCGGCGTCAATAAAGATCTTGTCTAGCCCCTCTTCTTCCGCTTGCATCTTCACCCGCGTGGAGGAAGGAACAACGATCATGCGCGTGCCGTCGGCGACGGTGCGACCCTTGACGACTTCCGCGGCGGCGCGCAGATCCTCGATGCGGGAGTTGGTGCAGGAGCCGAGGAAGACCGTGTCGATCTTGATGTCGCGCAGCGGGGTGCCAGGCTTGAGGTCCATGTACTCCATGGCGCGCTCGGCGGCGAGGCGGTCGTTATCGTTGGTGAAGTCCTCCAGCTGCGGAATGGATTCTGCCAGCGGCAGGCCCTGGCCGGGGTTGGTGCCCCAGGTGACGAAGGGGGTCAGTGCAGAGCCGTCGATGTGGACGACGGTGTCGAACTGTGCGTCGTCGTCGGTGCGCAGGGACTTCCAGTACTCCACGGCTGCGTCCCAATCCTCGCCCTTCGGCGCGTGCGGGCGGCCTTCGAGGTAATCAAAGGTGGTCTGGTCGGGGGCGATCATGCCCGCGCGGGCGCCGGCCTCGATGGACATGTTGCACATGGTCATGCGGGCTTCCATGGACAGCTTCTCGATGGCCTCGCCGCGGTATTCAATGATGTGTCCCTGGCCGCCGCCGGTGCCGATCTTGGCGATGATGGCCAAGATCAGATCCTTGGAGGTCACGCCCGGCTGCAGTTCGCCGGAAACCTCGATAGCCATGGTCTTGAAGGGCTTCAGCGGCAGAGTCTGGGTGGCCAGCACGTGCTCGACCTCGCTGGTGCCGATGCCCATGGCGATGGAGCCGAAGGCGCCGTGGGTGGAGGTGTGCGAGTCGCCGCAGACGACCGTCATGCCAGGCTGGGTCAGGCCCAGCTGGGGGCCAACAGTGTGGACGATTCCCTGTTCGATGTCGCCCATGGAGTGCAGGCGAATGCCGAACTCTCTGGCGTTGTCGCGCAGGGTGGATACCTGCAGTCGGCTGGTGGGCTCCTGGATTTCCTGCAGGTCGCCGGTCTTCACACCAACGGTGGGAACGTTGTGGTCCTCGGTGGCGATGGTCAGGTCCGGGCGGCGGACCTTGCGACCGGCCTGGCGCAGGCCGTCGAATGCCTGGGGCGAGGTAACTTCGTGTACCAGGTGCAGGTCGATGTACAGCAGGTCGGGGCCGCCGTTTTCTCCGGCTGCAACGATGTGGTCGCGCCAGACTTTCTCCGCGAGGGTTAAGGGTTGGTTCGTCACGGTCTCTCCTCTGTGTCCGCTATACAGTTCCACTGGATGGAATGTATAGTATCAAATCATGGGACACAATACGGAAATCCCCGCAACGAGCGGCATTCAAGTTTTGGACCGTGCGATCTTCATTCTAACGGTCATCGCAGCAGAACCTCGCAATCTTTCCGATCTGTGCGCCATCACCGGCTTGCCACGCGCCACGGCGCACCGTATCGCCGTCGCGCTGGAGAAGCACCGGTTGATCGAGCGCGGGGTGGACGGTGCATGGGTCAACGGCCCAGCCCTGTCCGAGATGGCGCCGTCTACCTCTTCTCGTCTTGAGGACGCCGCAGAGTTCATCCTGCCTGACCTCATGGCAAAGACTGGCGAGTCCGTGCAGCTATACCGCCTCTCCGGGATGGAGCGCGTGTGCATCGCCAACGCCGAGCCCGCCACCGGCCTGCGGGATACGGTACCGGTGGGCCATCGGATGACGTTGACCGCCGGCTCTGCGGCCAAGTTGTTGGTTGCCTATGCGCCGGAGGCGTTCCAGAACCAGGTGCTGCCGGATGCCGCGTACACGCGCGAGGACTTAGAGAAGATCGCCGCCGAGGGGATCGCGGAATCCTCCGCCGAGCGCGACCCCTCCCTAGCTTCGGCCTCCGTGCCGATCTACGGGGCAAACACGCCAAACCGTACGGTCATCGCTTGCCTTTCGATCTCCGGGCCGGTCGCCCGCATGGGCGAGCACCCGGCAGAGAAGTTCGGCACGGATTTGAAGGAATCCGCCCGCCAACTGGAGAACCTGCTGCGGAAATAGCAGAAAAATTTCTTAGACACTACAAGCACCAGCAAAAACCAAGGAGAAGATCCCCCATGACCAGCGGAAACTCCGCAAACCAGAATCCGGCCACCAACGACAAGCGATACGACGCGGGCATTCAGGTCCGCCGGGAAGTAATGGGCGACGCATTCGTGGATGCTGCCCTCGAGCGTAACGCGGGCTCCGATGGCGAGGCACTGCAGAAGCACGTCACCGAGACCGTGTGGGGTTCCGTGTGGACCCGCGACGGGCTGGCCCGCCGCGACCGCAGCCTGCTGAACATCGGCATGCTGGTGGCACTGCGCGCGACTGAGGAGCTGCGCGGGCACGTCCGCGGCGCGCTAGAGAACGGCCTGACTCGCACGGAGATCACGGAGGCGATCATCCACGCTTCCGGCTACTGCGGAGCCCCCGCTGCCCTGTCGGCGATGAAGGTGGCCCAGGAGGTTCTGGTCGCGGAGCTCGGCCCGCTGGAGGATTAAGTACGCGGTAGCTCGCGCCACTCCACGGTCAGCTCGTTGGCTCCGGGAGTTTCGCCGCGTTCGGCACTGGCCACACGATCGGCCAGAAACTCATAGAGGCTCTGCGTGCCGTCCTCGATTCCGTCGGCCACGTCCTCGCCGGCGGAGGTGATGTCCACCAACGCCGGGCCAGTTGTGTCGTCGGGGTTGACCAGTTCAGCGCCCCAGCCTCCCTCACCTCGCCGGCCGTCCTCATCCGCAGAGAGGGTACGGAGCCAGGCTTCCGCTGAAGAGTGGGCGTAATTACCAAAAAGGGCGGCGCGAACAGTGGCGGGTGTGCCGTCGTTGCCGGGTGGGGTGCCCCAGAGCCAGTCCAGGTTTACGCGATATGGAGAGAGAATGGGGAACTCCTTTAGTAGGGTAAAACCATGAGCGAGTACAAAGACAAGCGCTGCACCGACCAGGAACGATCCGCCGCTGTGGAGGCGCTGTCCAGGGCGATGGCCGATGGTCAGTTGAACATCTCGGAGTTCGACGAGAGGTCGGGGCAAGCGCATGCTGCGACCCAGCGTAGCGAGTTAGTGGACTTGCTGGACGATCTGGTAGATGAGCCTGCAGGTTTGCTCTTTGGACCTGGCGCGAGCACTGCGGTTGCGCACCGCGCGCCGAGTGACGCGGAGTGGGCTACTCACCAGGCTTCGGAAGCCGAACGCCACCGCCAGATGGTACTTGCGCGGTCGCGGTCGCTGGTGACTGGCGGGGGCTCCGAGACGGGCTTCAGCCTGGCGATATTCGGCGGGGTGACGAAAGCGGCGTGGCAGGTGCCGAAGGCTCACTGGAACTTCAATATCTTCGGCGGTTCGGACTTTGACCTGCGGGAATGCCGGTTTAGCGACCCGGTGACCACGCTGTGGCTGAATAGCTGCTTTGGTGGCGCGGATGTGCTGGTGCCGGAGGGCGTGCGCGTTGATATGGGTGGCCTGGGCATTTTCGGCGGCAACGAGCTGGTGGTGGAGAACGGCGCGATCCACCCAAATAGCTTGCCGGCGGACGCTCCCCTGCTGCTGATCCGCGGGCTGTCGATTTTCGGCGGAGTGACTGTGAAGGTTGTGCGGGGTTAGGGGCAAAACCGCGACCCCGGTTAACCATGCAAGCGCTGAGACATCTACCAGCCCTCCCCGGGTAGACGAGTAACCAGTTACCATTCATGAATGGTAGAGAGTCTATTAACCGGATTGGTTTCAGGAATTATATCCGGATTAATCGTTGCAGCCCTGCTGTGGCTGTTGAATCATCTGAGAAAGCCACCGCTAGAGCTTGTTCACCTCTCTGAACACCGAGCTCTGTTAAAGAATAATCAGCTACGCCCAGTAGTGATAGGTGGTTCTTGGGAGCTTTGCAACGGCAGCGTGCTGTATAGACCCGATGGCTTTCGGGGAGGAACAGGAGGGTTCTACATACCAAGGCTCGCAGAGATTGTTGTTGGAACAAGGTACTTTGCACCGGGGCAAACAGCTGATATTGCATATCGACCAGTTAAACGGCCCCGGAACCCCGACGAAATCATTCGACTAGAGGAAGCAAACATTGTTGATGTTTCCGCGATAACCAGCCAACCGGAGGATTTTCCAGGGTGGAAAGTCGAACGAGTACCTCTTAGAGGCGCTGCTTAAGTCGACCTGAGTTCGGAAACACAGATACACCATTGACCACGACAAGCTCCGCTAAGAAGCACGAAGCTCGTCAAACCGGGCTAAGGGCTGCCTACAAGTTCCACTTTCCTGGTGCCGCTTTAGCGTAGTTGACACCGATTGTCTTGAAGTGCTCCGTTGCGGCGTCTATCTTTGCTTGCTCTGTTGGACGAAGTAGATGTTCACTCATCGTGCTCTTTGTCTCACGAATCATATAGAGCTTTTCTTCCCCATCCTCTTGCTTCACAATTGCCCAGTCAGGGTTGTAGGGCCCAACCGGGGTATCAATCTTGAACTGAGGGGGTAGCTTCAAGAACAGCTTGATGTCTTCACGTTCGTCTAGCAGCTCAGCGAACTGACGTTCCGCTTCCGAATCGTAAACGACGAAGTCATAATCAGTCTTTTCCTGATTTTTCACTTTGTACAGCTTGTCAAGAAAGTATTGCCTCTCTTCCAATCCGTCTCGTTGAAGCTCGGTGAGCGAGTAAACACTGCCGCCTATCTTTTCGTACTGGACACCCTCTGTGATAAGCGCAGCCAATTCAGCCTTGATTATCTCTTTCACCATCTTGATGTAGTCATTCGGATTGGAAATGAATTCATCAAGTCGGTCGCTCTGGATAAGAATGTCAACAATCGTCGCTCGAGTCAGGGACGTCGCTTCCTGCAGCTCAGAGACTATATCCGGAAGCCGATATCCTCCTCGAAGACTCGTCATGCGACTGCTGGTCTCCCGCCCCTTCGTGCCACCGCGGGCAACGGTGAGTTTCGCTTTCTTAACTTCGATACGCAGCGGCTCAACACTTTCAGCTTTCATAATTTTCTGTACGGCATTCTTGATAAGTACATCGCGATCGACCGAGACACTATAGGTAGTACGCTGGCTGATCTTCTCCCATAGTTCCTCAAACTCATGCGACCTAAAATACAGCTGCTTATTAAGCTTGCGTGTCGTTCGGCTACGCTTCGACTTTACGTAATGCTTAATGTTCGCCCGCCGCAGTACTTCAATGACTGCTGCTTCTAACTGGCCGTAGTCTGCTGTCAGCCCCAAGGAGAAATCATCAGCATCCGGAGTAAAGTCCTCGGTTACGAAGCCATCCTTGTTTAGGTAGCCACGTAGTTGCAGCTGTTCCCAGATCTCAGCGGATGCCGTAAATCCCAGATTTCCTTTCTCTTCAGGGTCGGGCTTAGGCAGCTTAGCGAAGTCGCCTTTGCGAATGTATCCAATCGCAACGCCGGCCTTCTTGTACTCCTTTTGAAGGTTGGTGGCGAACTCTTGGTAAGACTCATTAGCGATGACGGTGAGTTGGGCAACGGAGCGGTCCGCTACACGCTCGCCGTCTTGGTTCACAGGGAGTCGCAAGCCACGCCCGATTGTTTGGCGGCGCTCGGTCTCGGATCCCATTTCACGCAATGTGCAGATCTGGAACACGTTCGGATTATCCCAGCCTTCGCGAAGCGCAGAGTGGGAGAAGATGAACCGTACAGGTTCGTCTTCACTTAGCAGCCGGGACTTGTCTTTCATAATCAGGTCGTAGGAGTCGTCATCCTTGGCGGTTACGCCTGAGGTGTCTCCGTATACTCCCTTTTTGATCTGCGAGAAGTATGCGCGCCGCAGTTCAATCGGATCCTGCGGGAGCAGGTCTTTGTATTCCGGGAATCGATCTCGTTCCTCAATGAAAAGTTCATCGAACCACTGAGCAAACTTCCCGTCGGCGGTGGTGTTGTCGGTACCTTCTCCCAGGTAGCGGGCCACCTTATCCACGAAGAAGAGACTCAGCACCTTGATGCCGAGCGGCCGCATCAGCGATTCCTTGCGGAAGTGCTCGCGGATGGTTTCACGGATCATCTCGCGGTACACGGTCTCGTCGTTACCGCCGATTGATTCTCCGACTTGGAGGATGCCGTGGTTGGTCAACTCGATAAACCCAGGACCGTCTAGATTGATTTCATTGATCCGCCAGTTGTTCTCGTACGCTGAGTTACCAGTAACCTTCTCGAGGTCTTGGTTCTGCTTCACCTTCTTCACCTGGCGGGCTAGCGATCCGTCCTTCTTACGGCACACCAATTCGAGGCTCGCCCGCCACGGATTGCTATCGATGGAAAGAAGTTTAATGTAAGGCTTGGCGTCGCCACCATGTTCCGTTGCTTCAGCCACGACGATCTGCTTGACCAGGCCTAGCTCATGAGCATCTACCGGATCCAAACGGTAGGTAAGGTTTCGAGTTTCGCGGTGCGTCGCACTGTAGCGAAGGATGAACGCTGGATCCATGCCTGCCAGAGCCGTCTTGGACAGCTCAGACTCCATGTTCTGCGGCTCGTCCATGAGCAGAATTGGTCGTGTTGCACGTAGGAAGTCAATCGGCCGCAACCCGTTGAGCCTGTCGCGCGTTTGGTTCATGATCAAGTTGTTACCGCGGCCACGCACCGAGCCGATCGTCATGATCATGATCTGGATGCTTGTCGACGTCGCAAAGGATTGCACTTCTTCAGCGTTCTTGCCGCTGTAGACCATGTAGTCAAACGGGGACGCAGGGTATAGATGGCGGAAATGATCGTGCATCAGCTCGATGCTGGTTTTCACACCTTCGCGGATCGCAACGCTTGGTACCAGAATGACGAACTTGGTGAAGTTGTACTTTTCCGCCAACTCAAAAATCGTGCGAAGGTACACATAAGTCTTGCCGGTGCCCGTCTCCATCTCGATGTCGAACTGGAGGCCGTCAATAAGGTTCTTCGCAGGTTCAAGCCCCTGCTCGTTCTGCACCACCTTGAGGTTCTCGAGCACAGTTGCTTCATCCAGCAAGAGGTTGTTGCCGACGGCCCCAACCTCTTCACTGAGATCTATGTCAAGCACCTGCTTGCTGGTCTCTGGCAGCACTCGTTCGGTATGGAACGTTGTGAGAACGTCCCCGGCGTCGTTCGGTTGGCCCTCGAACAGGTCGGTGACCGAGTCGATTGCCTGAACCTGGTACTCCTGCTTGGCATCAAACTTGAATTTCATGTTGATCCCTTACGCCGTCCAGAGCTCGATGCCGTTGGTCCTGCAGATTTGCGCCAAGTTGGTTTTCAGCTCGTCATCGCCTTGGAACGCATCCTCGAGCATGATGAACTGGGCTGGCTTGACCTCTATAGCTGCACGAAGCTGCGCCAGGGTCGGCTTGGTGTGTTCGTCAAGGTACGCGAGCACCAGGGTGTCTTCTTCACCGTCTTCGTCATCGACTCGGACCACCGCTTTATACGACAGGCCGTCGATATCGCGGTCACGAATCTGCTCGACCAACGAGTGACCCTGCTTGAGCAGAATCTCGGTGAGAAGGTCATCAGGGGTCGCGTCGTCATCGGCGCTTTCACGTAGATCCAACAGGTGTTGCTCAAGTCGGGTCGCGTCAATGTCAGAGTCGGTACGCCACTTGGTGAAGTTGGTGTCGGCGAGCTTGTAAGAACGGTAGCCAATATCGAATTGAGTGGAGCGTTCATCTAAGCTTGCAGCGTAATCATTCTTAATTTTTTCACCAGCGCGATTGATACGTTCACGAGAAATTTGAGAAATACTCGTGAAACCAGCTTTCCGAGCCTTAGATTTTTCTGATGTGGGTTCAGGCAACTGTATTTGAATGTGCCTGCGGTTACCCCCATCTTCCGCATTTAGTTGCATCACTGCATGAGCAGTAGTGCTGGAGCCGGAGAAGAAATCTAAAACTATGTCCGAATTCTTCTTACTCTTGAAAGTTGCACCTTCAACCAAGTCCCGGACTAGAGTCACAGGTTTTGGATAGTCAAAGTATCGATCCATGCCATCTAAACTGGCTAAAGCTTCAACGCCGGTCTTGTTCAGATGTTTCAATATTGAGTAAAACTTTGATCCATCTTCGCTAATTTTCCGAAGTCTGCCAACTATGTGAAAGTTTCCCTTCGGTATCAAGACATAGTCGCCTTGTTCAAGTCCACGGTTAACTTCCTCTAATTTTTCTTCGCCATGATATTCTACAATTTCTTCATAGGGACACGACCCGTACTTTCCGAACTCTTTTCGCAACCAATCATCTTGGATCCAGTACTCCTCCCCGTCCATTTCGACGACTTTCCCACGGATCTCCTTTGGCCGGAGCAATGGTGAAAAATCGGTAATTCTACGAGCGAAGGCAATTAGATAGTCATGCCCTTTAATGACTTGCTTTGCCAGCCCACCACCTTCTGCTTTTGTTACAGAGAACGTGCCGATGTGATTAGACTCTCCGAAAATTTCAGCCATTATCTTGAAAGCATTGTCAAACTCATTGTCATCTATACTCAGAAGAAACAATCCATTATTCGTAAGGAGATTTCTCGCTAGTTTCAGCCGCGGATACATCATGTTGAGCCAGTTGGAGTGGTACCGCCCCTCGGACTCCGAGTTCGACGACAGTTTCTTACCGTCTTCGCTGACCTGCTTAGACCACTCGAGGTAGGTCTCGAGTCCCTCTTTGTAGTTATCGGGGTACACGAAGTCTTTGCCGGTGTTGTACGGCGGATCGATGTAAATCATCTTGATCTTGCCGTGGTAGTGCTTCTGCAGAATCTTCAGCACTTCGAGGTTATCGCCCTCAATGAACACGTTCTTTGTCGTGTCCCAGTCTTTGGAGTTTTCCTTATCCGGGCGAAGCGTTGCAGTTGTCGGGGTCTGCGCTGCGCGCATGGCACGCTTCTTACCAGGCCAGAACAGGCCGAAGCGTTCACTGGTGTCTGAGGCGTCGCCCTCGAGCAGCTCCTTGAGTTTCTCTACGTCAATCTTGCCGTCAGCAATCGCTTCGGGTGCCAAATCGGCGATCTGCTCGGCCAGCTCGGTACGGAACTCGGGGCTGCTGCCAGGAACTTCGTTGATAATGTCTTGCTCCTCGCTCATTGTTCTTCCCTTTGACTACCTTCGTTTACACCTTGATCTGCCACAGGATAGTGAACAGCTCTCTATTTAAACGCCTGCCTTGAAGCGATTGTCTAAACAGGATAGGCAGTTTATCGACATTATTGTCGTAGGACTCGCTTCCCTGTTCAATACCGCCCCACGATCGAATCGATCTTTCCGTCAAGATTTAGAGGCTTCTTTAACCGATTTTTCAATAGGGTATTCAAATGGGATGGGCTTCTTCCGCAGGTCACATCACTATTTTCAGGCTGCCGATCAACTTGCTTGCGCGGTGCACCTTGGCCATGGATTGGTTTTCGAGCAATCTTTTCCAAGTCGACTACGCGCAGATCCATCCTCTCTACTGCATCTTCTTGGTTAGGTATCTCACCGTCATCGTTAACTGGCTCTGCGCTCCCGAAACTGCAATCATCGAAACGAGCTTTGTCTGCAGGAATTGCTATCTCCTGTAATACTCATTCCCTAGCCACCCCACACCCCGCCGCTCCCCCAAACCCCGGGGCGTACCCTGGTGGCCATGAGTGAATTCTTCCCAACCGAAACGTTTAGCAAGCGTCTCTCCACCGTCCGCGACATCGCCACACAGGCTGGCCTGGACGGCGTGATCGCCACCCCCGGTCCGGACATGGAGTACCTGATCTCGTCGAAGATCACCACGCACGAGCGGTTCACGGCTCTGGTTCTTACTAAGGACGCCACCCGCATCATCGTTCCCGGCGTGGATGTCGCTGACCTGAAGAAGTCCGTGGCGGGCAAGCTCGGTGTGGAGATCATCGGGTGGAACGACGGCGAAGACCCCTACGGCTACATCACCGAAGGCTCCTATGCCGTCAGCGCTGCCATGACCGCCGACCACCTGCTGGAACTGCAGTCCCGCGGCATTTCCACCGTGAATGCCACTCAGGTGCTCGCCCAGGCGTTCATCCGCAAGGACGATGAAGAGCTTGCCGAGCTGCGCCGCGCCAGCGCCGCCATCGACGAGGTTCACCGCCAGGTTCCGAACCTGCTGCGCGCAGGCGTGACCGAGAACGACGTGGCCAAGGAACTGGAACGCCTGATCCTTGAAGAGCACGAGGTGGTGGACTTCATCATCGTCGGCTCCGGCCCGCACGGCGCGGACCCGCACCACGACCACTCCGACCGTGTGATCGAGTCCGGCGACGTGGTTGTTGTCGACATCGGCGGCACCCTGGCCAGCGGCTACCACTCGGACTGCACCCGCACCTACGTCGTCGGCGAACCCACTGACGAGCAGCAGAAGATCTACGACGTGCTGCAGCGCGCCCAGGAGGCCGGGCTCGAGTTCGCCAAGCCCGGTGTGACGGCCGGCGAGGTGGACAAGGTCGTCCGTGACATCATCGACGAAGCCGGCTACGGCGAGTACTACATCCACCGCACCGGCCACGGAATCGGCCTATCCTGCCACGAAGAGCCGTACATCATCGCCGGCAACGACTTCGTAATCGAGGAGGGCATGGCTTTCTCCATCGAACCCGGCATCTACATCCCCGGTCAGTGGGGCGCACGCATCGAGGACATTGTGATTGTGGCGTCCAAAAAGGTAGAGCCCATCAACACAACACCCCACGAGCTTGTGCGCGTGGGGTGAGTGAAGACGGGCTGGATGCTCTAGCTGGAACTAGTGAATATCCACGAACAGCTTGAGGATCCACTTGCGGGCCAGGAACATCACTGCGCCTAGGCCGACCATCACCGCGAACATCGCGACGAAGTAGGTCCGCTCCGCGGAGGCATCCTCCGGGTTGTAGAAGGCTGCAAGGCTACCCGAAAGGGACGTGCCCAAGCTGATCGACAGCAGCCACAGGCCGAACATACGGGTGGGGAATGCCTTCGGGGCCAAGCGGGTGGCCATGGAGTTACCCACGGGGCTCAGCATCAGCTCGCCCATGGTGAACAGGAACAGGATCAGCACCATGGCCCACATCGGGGTGGAGTTCGCTCCGCCACCGGCGAACGGCAGGAACAGCAGCAGCGCTCCACCGATCACAACCAGTGCCATAGAGAACTTCGCGGCGTAGGAAGGCTGCTTGTCCCCCAGCTTCGTCCACATCGCGCCGAACACGGCAGCGAACAGGATAATGAACAGCGGGTTGATGGACTGCACCACGCCCGGAGGAATCTCCATGCCGAAGAGGTTGCGGTTCAGGCGCTCGTCGGAGTACACGGCAATCACGGTGAACTGCTGCTGGAATAGCGACCAGAACGCCACGGAAGCCACGAACATGGGGACAAAACCGACCAGGCGGGAACGCTCGACATCCGTGACCAGCTTGGAACGGTACATCTGCACCCACAGAACCACGGCAATAATGACGGCCAGGAGCGCCGTGAGGTTGGACAGTTGCCCGACCTCCAGCACGCCCGTGGTGAACAGCAGCACGAAGACGACCACCGCTGCGGCGGCGCCGAGGAATACCGGCAGGTACTTCTTGTGCGGTAGCGGGTTCACCACATCGTGGCCGGCATCCCGAATGGTCTGCTTACGCAGGAGGGTGTACTGCACCAGGCCGATAGCCATCATCAGGGCAGCGGCGCCGAAGCCCCAGTGGAAGCCCTTCCAACCCCACAGTGCGTTGGTAATCAGCGGGCCGAGCAGGCCACCGATGTTCACGCCCATGTAGTAGATGGAGAAGCCACCGTCGCGGCGGGGATCATCGCGATCGTAAAGGTCGCCCAGAACCACCTGCGAGGTCGTCTTGAGGGCACCGGAGCCAACAGCAATTAACACCAGGCCCAGGATCACGCCGATGTAGCCCGGCATAACTGCCAGGCTGATGTGACCGAGCATGACCAGCACCGCGGAGTAGTACAGGGTGCGTTCTGCGGATAGGATGCGGTCGGCAACCCACGCGCCGGCCACACCGGTGAGGTACACCAGGCCACCGTAGGCGCCGACGATGGAGGTCGCGGTGGCCTTGTCCATGCCAAGGCCACCGTCAGCCACGGAGTAGTAGAGGTAGAAGGCAAGCAGGGCTTGAAGGCCGTAGAAGCTGAAGCGCTCCCACATCTCCACGCCGGAGAGGTTAGCTAGGCCGAAGGGGTGGCCGAAGAAGGTCCGTTCGTTCTGGTGTGTGCTAGAAGAATGCGCAGTTGCTGTGGAGGCTCCGCTTGGTGCGGGAGAATCCTCCGGGTTTGTTTGAGAAGTCATTCGTTAATTCCATCACACCCATTGCGGATTAACGAAGCTACTCGCGGACTTTTCTGTAGATTGGCGGGATTAGGCGGATAGCTAGAGCACAAAGGCAAGCTAGCGCAGAGGCAAGCCAGCCGAGCAGAAAAACAAAAAAGCACGACCCGAAAGCCGTGCTAAAAAAAATTTTGTACCCCGTACGGGATTTGAACCCGTGTTACCGGCGTGAGAGGCCGGCGTCCTAGGCCGCTAGACGAACGGGGCATTGTTCGTTCGTTTCGTTCGTTGCGAACGAAAGGTAACTCTACACAGTAGTTCCTTTTCCTACCTAATCCGCAGGTGGCGTGGCATTTTTCAGCCACGCCGGAGCATCACCTACAGCGCACGCAGCTCCGCGACCTTCTCTTCCAGCACCGCGACCAACGGGTTGTCCGGAATCCGCTTGGCCGCCACCTCGCTCACCGCACCGTACCACCACTGCTGCTTTTCCTTGCCGGAGTTGAAACGACCCCACAGCTCGTCACCGATCTCGGCGTAGTCGGCCAGGATCGAAAGCAGGTTGTGTAGCTTGTCAGCCACGGAAACGATCACGGAGCCCTCATCGGCGCCGGAAAGGTGCGCCAGGTAAGCATCGGAGCGTTCCTGCCAGTCAGTGATGCTGTCGTCCTTCGTCACCCCCAGCACCAGCCCCACTACGCGGTCGCCGAAATCCTCCCGCATTTGCGCCTCGGAGTACTCCTCCGGCACGTCCTCCAGAATGTCGTGGAACAGCGCAGCGATAAGCACGTCCTCGTCATCCGTGACCGTGCTGGCCAGGTGCATAACGCCGAAGATGTGAGAAACATACGGAATGTCAGTGCCCTTGCGGGTGTGGTTGCGGTGCGCGTACGCCGCCACGTTTATGGCACTCAGCAGTCGCGGCGAGGTCGCCACATCCAGCAGCTGCGCGCCCACTGCTGCGCGAGTAGTTGCATCGGTCATCGTCGATCTCCTGTCCAATCAGCCCGGCACTTCCCGGGAACACTCACGACTATAGGAAGGCACTCAGACAACCCTTCGCCCGGCGCGTTTCCCTGTTCGATTTTTGTGACGCCCCCACGCCGCGGCCTGCCACAGAAAACGCCTATCACCAGGTATCTTCAATAGCTGATGAGTGTTGAAGATTCCCCGGACGAGCACCCCGCCGACGAACGCATTGTTCCCACGCTCGGTGGGCAGGTGACCCCGGAGCTTCCTTCCGGGACGTATCACACAGAGGTTGTGCGGGAACACCGCTGGCTGGAGCCCTCCACGTGGAAGGTGATCGCCAAGCGCCTCTACTTTGAGATCTTCTTCAACGCACTATTCGACAAGGGCGCCACGCTGAGCTTCTTCACCCTGCTCACCGGGCTGCCAACCCTGCTGGCCTTCTACGCAATCACCACGCTGGTGCTCGATCAGAACCGCGACCAAGTCACGTCCCTCACCGACGAGTTCATCGCGGAGAACATTCCCGATAACTTCCAAAGCAATGCACAGACCGTGGTCAACACGGTCATCGGCTCCACGGAACAATCCATCACCATGTTGGTGATCAGCGTGCTGTTCGCCCTGTTCTCTTCCTCCGCATACGTCCGCGCGTTTTCCCGTATGGCCAACGAAATGTATGGGCGGCGCGAGGGCCGCAGCCTCGTCAGAACCTGGGCGGCCATGTGGGGAATCACATTGGTCTTGGTGATCGGGCTGGTCTTCATCGCAGGCGCATACTTCCTGCGCGAGGACATTGCCCGGCCCCTGCTGGACAAGATCGCCGAACCCCTGAACTGGCAGGGCTTCACCACTTTCGTCCTGGAGCACTTCCTGCCGATCTGGCAATACGTCCGCTGGCCGGTGATCTTCTTGGTCGCGGTGATACTCATCGCCATCCTCTATAACGGCGCCCCCAACGTGCGCTTCGGGCGAATTCGGTGGCTGACAGTTGGTTCCCTGTTCGCACTAATCAGCATCACCATCGTGGGCCTGGTACTGCAGGTTTATCTGAAGAACTTCGGTGCCGTGGGCCTCTATGGTGCCCTGGGCGGCATCATCGTCGGCCTCATCGGCTTGGTGATCAGCAATTCCCTCCTACTCCTCGGCGTGAAGCTGGATGCGGAGATCGCCCGCACGCGCGAACTGCAGGCCGGTTTGCATTCCGAGAACATCATCCAGGTGCCGCCCCGCTCCTCCGCGGCGGTGGAGGGCTTCAGCCAACTCCACGATCGCATCGAGGAACAGGCCGCGCAGCTGCGAACCGAATCGGCGTCAAAAGAACAGCCCAAAGAACCTTAACCCCCACCCCTCGCCCGACCAGCGAGTTCCCCGCCGGCACCATAGAATCAGTACCTATGAGCCACGATCTGAACTCCACCACCGTTGGCGGCCACGTCCGCGCCGCCGCCGGCACCAGCCCCGAACACGCTTCCACCCGTAAGTTCTGGACAGGACTGTCCCGCAGCATCCAAGAACGCATCGCCGACGATTGGGAACGCACCCGCCAGACCTACAACGCCACCCGCCAGCAGCACTACTTCTCCGCGGAGTTCCTCATGGGCCGCGCGCTGCTGAACAACCTCACCAACCTCGGCCTGGTGGAAGAAGCCCAGGCCGCTGCCCGCGAGCTCGGTCACGAGCTCACTGACGTCCTGGAAGTGGAAAACGATGCCGCCCTGGGCAACGGTGGCCTGGGCCGCCTGGCGGCTTGTTTCCTGGATTCCGCCGTCACCCAGGATTACCCCGTCACCGGCTACGGCATCCTCTACCGCTACGGCCTGTTCCGCCAGTCCTTCGACAACGGCTTCCAGGTGGAGCGCCCGGACCCGTGGCGCGAAGAGGAATACCCCTTCACCATCCGCCGCGCCTCCGACCAGCTGGTCGTGCACTTCGACGACATGAAGGTCCGCGCGATCCCCTACGACATGCCAATCACCGGCTACGGCACCCACAACGTGGGCACCCTGCGCCTGTGGAAGGCCGAGCCGTGGGAGGAGTTCGACTACGACGCTTTCAACTCCCAGCGCTTCACCGATGCCATCATCGAGCGCGAGCGCGTCAGCGACATCTGCCGTGTGCTCTACCCGAACGACACAACCTACGAGGGCAAGAAGCTGCGCGTGCGCCAGCAATACTTCTTCACCTCTGCCTCCCTGCAGGCGATGATCCGCAGCCACCTGGCCCACCACGGTGATCTGAAGAACTTCGCGGAATACCACTCCGTGCAGCTGAACGATACCCACCCGGTGTTGGCCATCCCGGAGCTCATGCGCCTGCTGATGGACGAGCACGGCATGGGCTGGGAGGAAGCCTGGGAGATCGTCTCCAACACCTTCGCCTACACCAACCACACTGTCCTCACCGAAGCCCTGGAGCAGTGGGACCAGCAGATCTTCCAGCAGCTGTTCTGGCGTGTCTGGGAGATCATCGCCGAGATCGACCGTCGCTTCCGCATCGAACGCTCGGCGGAGGGCGTTGATGGCGTCACCATCCAAAGAATGGCCCCGATCCAACACGGTGTGGTGCACATGGCGTGGATCGCCTGCTATGCCGCGTACTCCATCAACGGCGTGGCCGCGCTGCACACGGAGATCATCAAGCGCGATACCCTCGGCGATTGGCACGCGCTGTGGCCGGAGAAGTTCAACAACAAGACCAACGGTGTTACGCCGCGCCGCTGGCTGCGGATGATTAACCCTCGCCTGTCTGCGCTGCTTACTCGCCTTTCGGGTGGTGACGCCTGGGTCACCGACCTCGACAATCTCAAGGAACTGCGCAGCTACGCGTCCGACGAGAGCGTCATGCAGGAGCTCCGTGAAATCAAGGCCGCTAACAAGCGCGACTTTGCCGAGTGGATCGCCGAGCGCCAGGGTGTGGTGATCGACCCGGATTCCATCTTCGACGTGCAGATCAAGCGCCTGCACGAGTACAAGCGCCAGCTGCTGAATGCCCTGTACGTGCTGGACCTGTACTTCCGCATCAAGGAGGACCACCAGCGCGACCTGCCGCCGCGCACCGTCATCTTCGGCGCGAAGGCCGCGCCGGGCTACACGCGGGCGAAGGCCATCATCAAGCTAATCAACGCGATTGCGGATCTGGTGAACAACGATCCGGTGGTTTCCCCGCTGCTGAAGGTCGTGTTCGTGGAGAACTACAACGTCTCCCCCGCCGAGCACATCCTGCCGGCCTCCGATGTTTCGGAGCAGATCTCTACCGCGGGCAAAGAGGCATCGGGTACCTCCAACATGAAGTTCATGATGAACGGCGCGCTGACGCTGGGCACCATGGACGGCGCGAACGTGGAGATCGTAGATTCCGTCGGCGAGGAGAACGCCTACATCTTCGGCGCCCGCGAGGAGGAGCTGCCGGAGCTGCGCGCGGACTACAAGCCCTACGAGCTGTACGAATCCGTGCCCGGCCTCAAGCGCGCCTTGGATGCGCTGGATAACGGCACCCTGCACGACGAGTTCACGGGTTGGTTCTATGACCTGAAGCAGTCCCTGATCCACGGCTACGGCGAGGGTGCCTCCGACACCTACTACGTGCTGGGTGACTTCGCGGACTACCGCGAGGTGCGCGACCGCATGGCCGCCGACTACGCCGCCGACCCGAAGGGCTGGGCACAAAAGGCGTGGGTGAACATCTGCGAGTCCGGGCGCTTCTCCTCCGACCGCACGATCCGCGACTACGCCACGGAAGTCTGGAAGTTGGAGCCCGCGCCGATTGACGAGTAGCGGGACTGCGATGCGCTGAACGGCAGGGGTCTGCGCAGTGGCCTAGGAAGTAGCCGGCACAGTGGGCTGCAAGTGACCGCCAGGTGTTTACCTGGCGGTCATGTTGTCTTAAACCGCACGCAAAAAAGAGGTGGAAATATATGTGTGGTTTTATTCACATTTCGCAGTAGATAGGCGCAGCTTTCCATGCAGCTCAACAACCTCAAAAACTCGGTATCCCAGCGTGCACAGCGTAAGGTCGCAGGGATTTCTCTGGCTCTGGCGGTAATTCCCTTCGCAGCAGTCCCCGCGGCTAACGCGACGGTCGGCTCGCAGACCGTGGTCGGCTCCACCCTGGGATCCTCCAGCTTCGGTTCCTCCGCTGGGTCTTCTGCTGGGTCTACTGCCGGCTCATCCCTACCTGGTTCCAGCGCACCCGGTTCCAGCGGACCTGCTGGCTCCTTGCAGCCGGGCAAGCCGGGCAAGCCAGGCACCCCGGACGCACAGTCCACTTTCGAGCGCACTGCGACCTACCCGGTGTACGAGAACCGCCCCGAGGGTGAGGACAAGTCCGCGGAGACGGTGGCGGAGATCTCCACAGTTTCCAAGGATGGCAAGACGCTAATCCACACAGACGCCTTGGCGCAGCGCATCGGCTTCATCGACATCAGCAACCCGAACGCTCCGAAGGGCCTGGGCACCCTGGACCTGAAGGCACAGGGGCACGCCAAGGACGAGCCGACCTCCGTGGCCGTGTACGGCGACTACCTGCTGGTGGTCATCGACGAGACGGGCGGGGACTTTGCCAACCCGAAGGGGCGCGTGGACATCGTGCGGGTCTCAGACCGCACCCGCGTTTCCTCCATCGACCTGCAGGGACAGCCGGACTCCATCGCCATCTCCCCCGCTGGCGCGCCGGGTAGCCCCAAGGCCGCCATCGCCATGGAGAACCAGCGCGACGAGGAGCTAAACGACGGCAACCTGCCGCAGCTGCCCACCGGCTTTGTGCAGACCATCGACCTGTCCGGGGATGCCAAGGATTGGAAGGCCACCCCGATCCGCTTCGAGGACGAAAATGGCAAGCTGCTGGACGAAGTAAAGAAGGCCGGGCTGGATACCCCCGAGGACCTGGAGCCGGAGTACGTCAGCATCAACGGCAGGAACCAGCTGGCCGTCACCCTGCAGGAGAACAACGGTGTGGCCCTCATCGACCTGCAGACCAACCGCATCACCAACGTGTTCAGTGCAGGCAGCGCCGAGGTCAAGGGTGTGGACACCAAGTCCGACAAGATCATCAACCCCACCGACACCCTGCCCGCCACCCCGCGCGAGCCGGACGCCATCGCCTGGATCGACGATAACCACGTAGCCACCGCCAACGAGGGCGACTGGAAGGGTGGCACCCGCGGCTGGACCGTCTTCGATGCCAGCGGCAAGATCGTCTGGGATGCCGGCAACTCCGTGGAGAACCTGGCCATCCGCCACGGCCTGCACAACAACAAGCGCGCCAAGAAGAAGGGCGTGGAAATCGAGGGGATCGCCACCGCCAAGATGAACGGCACCAACTACGCCTTCGTCGGCTCCGAGCGCTCCAACTTCGTGGCCGTGTACAACGTCAACGATCCGGCGAACCCGCAGTTTGTGCAGATGCTGTTTACCACCAACGGCCCGGAGGGCATTCTGCCGATCCCGGAGCGGAACATGCTCGCTGTATCCAGCGAGGTCGACGAGCCGGACAACGCCGTGCGCAGCGCGGTGACGCTATATCGTCTGGGTGGCGAGGAATCCCAGCCCTCCATTGTTTCCGCCGACCAGGGCGATGCGCCGATCGGCTGGGGTGCGCTGGGCGCTCTGACCGCCGATCCGAAGGACGCCAACCGCCTGTACGCGGCCTCCGACTCCGCGTACGCGAACGGCTGGGTTTACACGATCGATGCCTCCAAGCAGCCGGCCGTGATCACCGAACGCCGCGCAGTGAAGCGTGACGGTGCCCCGGCTGAGGATCTGGACATCGAAGGAATTTCCGTGGCTGCCGACGGGGGCTTCTGGATCGCTTCCGAGGGCAAGAAGGGCAAGGATAACCGTCTCTTCCACACCGATAAAGACCTCAACATCACCTCTGCGGTCGAACTACCTGCCGACGTGGCTGAGCACATCGGCAAGTGGGGACTAGAGGGCGTCAGTTCCACAAAGGACGAAAACGGCGTGGAACAGCTCTTCGTCGCCGTGCAGCGACCGCTGTGGAAGGACCCGGAGGCGAAGGACCGCGAGGCGCTAGAAGGCGACAACACCACGCGCATCGGCAAGTACGACACGAAGACCAAGCAGTGGCAGTGGTTCGGCTACGAGCTGGAGAAGTCGGCCGGCAAGGGCGACTGGATGGGTCTGTCGGAGATCACCGCGCTGGACGATAAGCACCTGCTGGTGATCGAGCGCGATAAGCTGAACGGTCCGGATGCGAAGGTCAAGCGCGTAATGAAGGTGACGCTGCCTGAGGGCCGTGCTGAGGGTGCAGCCGCTAGCGCGAACGGTCTCGCGCTGCCGATGGTGAACAAGGAGCTAGCCGTGGACGTGCTGCCGAAGCTACGCGCCACCAATGGCTGGACGCAGGAGAAGCTGGAGGGCTT
This sequence comes from Corynebacterium evansiae, assembly GCF_027570065.1. Classification (NCBI taxonomy): domain Bacteria; kingdom Bacillati; phylum Actinomycetota; class Actinomycetes; order Mycobacteriales; family Corynebacteriaceae; genus Corynebacterium; species Corynebacterium evansiae. Next base: position 373,393 of record NZ_JAKMUT010000002.1, read on the forward strand.
CACCATCGCGGCGGATGGCCAGATGTACGCGGTGACGGATAATGACGCGCTGGAGGATGCCACCGGCGAGACCGTCTTCCTACGCCTGGGCAAGGTGAAGTAGCGAGGCTCAAAGCCAGCTGGCGGATCGGGGAGCCTTTGTTCCCCGAGGCCGCATGCCGTGCGGCTAAGGCGTCCTTGGCTATTCACCCCACTACTTACCCCTCCCCTGCTACCCCCAATAAATCTGTAGAAAATCAATAACCCCGGTGATGTACGTCTAAAACGCAGGGATCGCTCCGGGGCTTTCAATGCAATCCTAACACTGAAACGTATGCAATCCAACGGCAACGCAGGAAACAACCTGGATAGGTGGTTTTCACCAGAACGGATGAAAACCTACAGTTTCCACTCCGACCCGGAAGCTCTCTACCTTTGGAACACACGCATCACCAAAGCCTTCCTCGAAGATATTCAGCACGTCGAGGTACTGCTCCGTAACTGTGTCGATCTAGCGGTGTCTTCAAAATACGGACATCAGTGGTACACGAATACGGATATCCCGTTCAATGCTCAGGCTAAGAAGTCCATTCGAAAAGCTGAGCGTCGTGCCGGATCCGCCAGGAATACATCACCACCACCAGGTCGAGTTATCGCAGAGCTTAGTTTTGATTTCTGGAGATTTCTTTTTACCAATACCTACTCATCCACCATCTGGCCATTGGTCCAGAAAACTCTACATGCGATTCCCCAGTCAAACTCCACAAAGAGGTCAACTCATATCGGCGTGCCGTCATTACAGGATTTCAGATGCGAAGTCGATGTCATCTATACCTTGCGAAACCGTTGTGCACATCACGAGCCAATAGTTAAACCTAATTTGAAATTCGAAGATACTGCGCTAGATCGAGTGCAGGGCGCCCTGTCTCTTGTCGCTAACTGGATCAATCCGCAAGCAGCACAATGGATAGAATCGAATTCCAGGATTCCGGATTTGCGCCGCACGAGGCCTTAGGCCAGCAAAGCACG